>JBCCYI010000268.1:0-2681 GCA_039189975.1 Pseudomonadota bacterium | reverse complement strand
CGACATGCACGCCTTGTGGAACGTCGGCGTGGCCGAGACGCGCGCGGTGCTGGAGGGCCCTTGGCCAGACCTGACATGAGCAGCGCGCCCGACGAGATCCTGATCTGGGGGGCCGGTGCGATCGGCGGTACGCTCGGCGCCTATTGGGCGCGGGCGGGCATCCCCGTGCGCATGGTCGACATTGTGCCGGAGCATGCCTCCGCCTGTGCCGGGCCGGGGCTCGCGATCGAGGGACCGGTGGAGACGTTCACCCAGCAGGTGCCTTGCGTCACGCCCGACGGTCTTGAAGGCACCTGGGGGCGGATCGTTCTAGCCGTGAAAGCACAGGCCACGGAAGCCGCGATGCGCGCGCTGCTGCCCCATCTTGCAGCGGACGGTGTCGTCCTGTCCGCGCAAAACGGGCTGAACGAGCGTGTGATTTCCGCGATGGCGGGCCGCGAGCGCACCATGGGTGCGTTCGTCAACTTCGGTGCAGACTGGCTCGGGCCGGGGCGCATTCTGTTCGGCAATCGCGGCGCGGTGGTCGTGGGCGAGATTGACGGGACACTCCGAGCGCGCACCCGCGCGATGCATGACGCCCTTCAGGTGTTTGAGCCCGACGCGGTGCTCACCGACGATATCTGGGGCTATCTCTGGGGTAAGATGGGCTATGGCGCGATGCTGTTTGCGACCGCGCTGACCAACGACAGCATGACCGACAATTTCGCCGATCCGTCCCGGGGCCCCGCGCTCTACGGTCTCGCGCGGGAGGTGATGGCCGTGGCACGCGCCGAAGGGATCACCCCGCGTCCCTTCAATGGGTTCAACCCGGAGGCGTTTCTGCCCGAGGCCACCGAGGCCGAAGCCCGCGCAAGCCTGGCTGCGCTGGCCGAGTTCAACTCCAAGACGGCAAAGACCCATACCGGCATCTGGCGCGATCTTGCCGTGCGCAAGCGCAAAACCGAAGTGGATCCGCAAGTTGGCGCGGTCGCCGAGATTGCGCGGGGGCACGGTATCGCCACGCCACTGCTCGACCGTCTGGTCGATCTGATCCACGATATCGAGGACGGACGGCGCGGACTTTCCACCGAGACTTTTGCCGCCCTGTCAGAGCGGGTGACATGAGCCGCCGTGTATTGGTCACGGGCGTTGTCGGCGGAATCGGGGCTGCAATCGCGCAGGATCTCGCCGCCGCCGGGCACGCCGTCACCGTCACGGACTTGCCGGGGGACGCGCTGGAAGCGCGCGGCGCGGCGCTCGGCCTGCCCTGTGTGCCCTGCGATCTCGGCGATGGAGACGCAGTGGCCGGCATGCTTGCGACGCTCACCCGCATGCAAGGCGCGCCCGAGATCGTGGTGTCCGCCGCGGGCGGCGTCTGTGGGCAGACCGCTCGCCCGGTCGAGGATGTCAGCGATACGGCGTGGCGCGCGATCTTTGCGGCCAATGTCGACAGCGCCTTTCACCTCGCGCGCGGCGTCGCCCCGGCGATGAAGGCGGCGGGTTGGGGGCGGATCGTCACCATCGCATCCGGAGCCGGGTTGCGCCCCTCGCTGACCCGCATCCAGGCCTATTGTGCGGCCAAGCATGCTCTTGTCGGGCTGACCAAGCAGCTCGCACTGGAGCTTGGCCCCGCGGGCGTAACGGTCAACGCCGTCGCGCCGGGATTTGTGCTCTCCAACCCCGCGACAGAGCGTCAGTGGCAGAGCTACGGCCCAGAGGGGCAAGCAGCCCTCATCGAGCGCATCCACACCCGCCGGCTGGGCCGGCCAGAGGACATCGCCGCCGCCGTGGCCTTCTTTGCGTCAGAGGCCGCGGAATGGGTCACGGGGCAGATACTGTCCGTCGACGGAGGCGTGGCATGACAGATCCGGTGTTGGCCCATGCGCGAAAGGGGCGCGGGGATTTGCTTGTCCGGCTGGCGGAGTTCCTTGCTGCGCCCTCTGTCAGCGCCGATCCGGCGTTTTCGGACGGAATGGAACGCGCGCGCGCATTTCTGGAGACCCGGCTCGCGGCGGCGGGGTTCAGCGGTATCGCCCGGCTGTCGGCCCCCGACGGCTCCGGCCACCCCGCCGTCACGGCCGAGTGGATGGGTGCGCCCGGCGCGCCGACGCTCCTCGTTTATGGCCATTACGACGTGCAGCCGCCGGATCCGCTGCCGCTCTGGGACACGCCGCCTTTCGAAGCGACCTTGCGCGACGGGCGGCTTTATGCCCGGGGCGCTTCCGACGACAAGGGGCCGATGCTGATCGCCCTTGAAGCCCTGATCGCGTTTCTGGAGGTCGAAGGTCGGCTGCCCGTCAGTGTTCGGTTGCTCCTGGAGGGTGAGGAGGAGACGGGCAGTCCCTCGCTGGGCCCGATCCTGGAGGCGCATCGCGCGCGGCTCCAAGCCGATGCGGTGTTGTCGGCCGACGGGGCGCGGTGGCGCGCGGACCTCACGACGATCAACGTCGGGAACCGAGGCAATGCGGGGTTTGAGGTCATGGTGCGTACCGCCGCCAAAGATCTCCATTCCGGGCGCTATGGAGGCATCGTCCCCAATGCGTTGCACGTGATGGCCGCGCTCGTTGCGTCTTTGCGCGATGCCGAGGGACAGATCCGTGTCGACGGTTTCTTTGACGGGGTCAGCGCGCCCACGGAAGAGGAGTGCGCAGCTCTCGCGAAGATCCCGTTCGATGAAACCGCCCATTACGATGCGCTCAAGG
>JBCCYI010000267.1:0-3585 GCA_039189975.1 Pseudomonadota bacterium | reverse complement strand
GGACAACCGCACCGGTCTCCGCCACAAGGTGCGCGGCATGGGTCAGCGCCGGGTGATCCGTGATGCGCAGATCGCGTTTGTACCAGAGCAGGAGTGTCATACCGAGGGACGTAGCCGGGCCACGCGCGCGGCCAAGGGCCATTCGCCCGAGGGATCGCGCGAGCGATGCACGCGGCGCGATCCGGCGGCATGCCGGTGCAGAAGCGCGCCCGGGCCACAGCTGAAGACGCCGGGGCGGGTGTATTGGCGCGTGCGGTCGCCCCCCCCGCCGCCGGAGCAGAGGCACTCACCCGGTCGGGTGAAGCAATGCAGGCCTTGTGCCGCCACGTCAGCTGTCACAAGGTGGTGTCCGGGATACGGACGCCACAGTCCACAAGACAAGGGGATACGCAATGACCTGGAACATCGGCATCGGAGGCGTTCTGTGCGCTGCAACACTCAGTGTCGCCGGGGCAGCCGCAGCACAGACGCTCGACTGCCAGCAGACACGGATCAGCAAGGGCGGGTTCACGACGCTGAGCGCGGCACAGTCGTTTTTCCCCGAATCCCAGCGCTACGTCATCAACGGGGACCGTGTCCGCTCCGAGTTTTATGGCAACGGCTATGTGTCGACGAAGGGGGATCGCACGATCCTCACCTTCCCGATTGCGCTGCAGGATGGCACGTCGATCGACATCAACATGACGTGGATCCGCAAGAACAACCGCTATTCGATCCGCTTCGCCTCCGGCGCCGGATATGAGCAGGTCAAGGGCGCGGCGGGCCAATGCGCCGTGCGCGGCTAGCACCCTGACGCCTCCGCGCGGGCCCCATTGACGCCGCGGCGGATGACAGGACGATCGGCGCCCCGCCGCGGCCTGGACGAGAGGGCCCACGGGCATGGGCGCCCCCCCTGTGACGCGTGGCGACTTTGTGGGGGGCCTCGGCCATACCGTTGAACCGGTCTTGCGAGACGTCTCTGGGCCAGCGTAGCCGGGGGCAGGCACAGGGGCATGGCCGGGGGCATGATCGGGGCCGCATGCCAAAAGGTGCCTTGTCGGCGCCCGAACCGCCTTGCGCCCCTGCGGCATCCCACTAGGGTCCGGCCGAGCCCGAAGGAGTGCGCGCCATGAAAGACTCAGCCCCCCAGACGATCTACCTGGCCGACTACACGCCGCTGAGCCACAGCGTGACCGCAGTGCATCTAACATTTCGCCTCTCACCCAGGGCGACGCGTGTGGTGTCTCGAATAGAGTTCGCACCTTTGCCGGGGCAGGAAGGCACCACGCTCTTTCTGCACGGCGAGCGCCTGACGCTGATCTCCGCCGCGATCGACGGGGTGCCCATTACGCCCAAAACCGTACCGGGCGGGATCGAGATCGCGCCCCCGCCACGGCCGTTTGTCTGGGAAGCGGAGGTCGAGATTGATCCGGAGGCCAATACGCGGCTCGATGGGCTGTACCTCTCGCAGGGGATGTTCTGCACGCAATGCGAGGCCGAAGGGTTTCGCAAGATCACCTACTACCCCGACCGTCCCGATGTGATGGCGCCCTTCACGGTGCGCATCGAATCCGACCTGCCGGTGCTTCTGTCGAACGGCAATCCAGGCGCCTCGGGCGAGGGTTGGGCGGAGTGGCATGACCCCTGGCCCAAGCCCGCCTACCTCTTTGCGCTCGTGGCCGGCGACCTGCGTGCCTATTCCGACCGTTTCACCACAGGGGACGGGCGCGACGTGGCGCTCAACGTCTGGGTCCGCCCCGGCGACGAGGCGCGCTGCGCCTATGCGATGGACGCGCTCAAACGCTCGATGCGTTGGGACGAGGAGGTCTATGGGCGGGCCTACGATCTCGATGTGTTCAACATCGTCGCGGTCGACGATTTCAACATGGGCGCGATGGAAAACAAGGGGCTGAATATCTTCAACTCCAAGTTCGTGCTCGCCAGCCCCGAAACCGCGACGGACCGCGACTATGAGTTCATCGAAAGCATAGTCGCACATGAGTATTTTCACAATTGGACGGGGAACCGGATCACCTGCCGGGACTGGTTTCAGCTCTGCCTGAAGGAGGGGCTCACCGTCTTTCGCGACCAGCAATTCTCCGGTGATGAGCGCTCGGCGGCGGTGCAACGGATCAACGATGTGCTCGCCCTGCGCGCCCGCCAGTTCCGCGAGGATGCGGGGCCGCTGGCGCATGCCGTGCGGCCGGAGAGCTTTGTCGAGATCAACAACTTCTACACGGCGACCGTTTACGAAAAGGGCGCAGAAGTGATCGGGATGCTCAAGCGTCTGGTGGGCGATGCCGGCTACAAGGCCGCGCTGGATCTCTACTTTGACCGGCACGATGGCGAGGCGGCGACGATCGAGGATTGGCTCAAGGTCTTTGAAGACACGACAGGCCGGGATCTGGCGCAGTTCAAGCTTTGGTACTCTCAGGCGGGCACGCCGCGGCTGAAGGTACGGGAGCGGTTCGAGGACGGCACCTACACCTTAACGCTGGCGCAGAGCCTGCGCGCCACGCCGGGCCAGCCGGACAAAGCACCGATGGTGATCCCTGTGGCGATGGGGCTGCTCACGCCCGAGGGGGAAGAGTGTGTACCGACACGGGTGCTGGAGCTGACGGACGCCGAGCAAAGCTGGACGTTCGAGGGGCTCGAGGCGGCGCCAGTCCCGTCCCTGTTGCGCGGGTTTTCGGCGCCGGTGATCCTGGAGCGCGAGACGACAGAGGTCGAGCGTCTGACGCTGCTGGCCCACGACACCGACCCGTTCAATCGCTGGGAAGCGGGACGCACGCTGACCAAGGATGTACTGCTGCGCATGATCACAGAGGACGCGGCTCCGGGGAGCGCCTATCTCGACGCTCTGGGGCGTGTGCTGACGGATGACAAACTGGATCCCGCGTTTCGCGCGCTGGCGCTCGCGGCGCCGACGCAGGACGATCTGGCGCAGACGCTGCATGACAGCGGGGTGACACCCGATCCTCAGCGGATCTGGGAGGCGCGGCAGGCGTTGGCTGTGCGGGTGGCGGAGCATCTGGAGGCGCAGTTCGACGCGGTCTTCGCTGCAATGGCGACGCCCGGGCCCTATACGCCGGATGCGGCGGCGGCGGGCAAGCGGGCGTTGCGGACGACCGCGCTGGCCTTTCTGAGCCGGATCGACGGAGGCGACCGGGCGGCGGCGCAGGTCGAGCGGGCCGACAACATGACGGAGACGCTGTCCGCGCTTGGCCCGCTGATCGAGGCCGGGCGGGCCCAGGCGGCGCTGGCGACCTTCGAGGCGCGCTGGCGGGAGGATCGGCTGGTGATGGACAAGTGGTTTGCCCTGCAGATCGCCTATGCCGATCCCGCCCAGGCTGTTGCGACCGCGGAGGCTCTGGCCACCCATCCGCTCTTTGACTGGAAGAACCCCAACCGGTTCCGCTCCGTCGTCGGGGCGCTCAGCGGCAATGCTGCCGGGTTCCATCACCCGTCCGGGGCGGGGTACGATTTCGTGGCGCATTGGCTGCTGAATCTGGATCCGGTCAACCCGCAGACGACCGCGCGCATGACCACGGCTTTTGAGACCTGGCGGCGCTACGATGCCGATCGGCAGGGCCTGATGCGCGCCGC
>JBCCYI010000266.1:0-4391 GCA_039189975.1 Pseudomonadota bacterium | reverse complement strand
TGCGAAACGGGTCCCGCGCAATTGAACTCGGCCCGCGCAAAGTCAAACCTTTCATCTGGTGGTGTCTCGTGGACCAACGCATTGCGATGTGGACCATGCTCATCAGCCCGCTGGTGGCGGTGTTTGGCACGATGCTGCAGCCCAGCTATATCTGGACCTGCCTGATCTGGGTGCAGTTTTCGCGGGTGGTGCTTTGCACTTTTCTCTACAGCTATTCGCGCCGGGTGGATCTGAGCTGGCCGTTCATCCTCTACCTCAATCAGGTGATCAACGCGTCGGTGAAGATCTTCATGATCTTCCACCTGTCGAAACAGAAATGGTCCAACCGGGGCAATCAGAGCGCAGGCGGCGGGGACGATTGGTTTGCCCGCGTCCAGAATGCGACGGCGAAGGCGCAGATGATCCTCACCGTGCTCGCGTTTGTCACTGGGCTCGCGGTCTATATTGGCCTGCTCGAGACGCCGCCCTTCCTTCGCTGAGCGGGGCTATCCTTTTGGATAGGCGCCCGCGCAAACGGGCCGCTGAAGTACCCCCCCGCACAGCAGATCCCGCCAAGCGCCACCTGTAAACCTCTGGCTACCCTATCGAATCTGGAGAGTTGCCATGATCAGACCCGTCATTCTTGCAGGAGGCTCCGGGACGCGCCTCTGGCCGGTGTCCCGCAAGAGCTTCCCCAAGCAGTTCACCGATCTGGGCGGGGATACGACGCTCTTTCAGGACAGTGTGCGCCGCGTGCAGGGCCCCGATTTTGGCGCCCCGACGATTGTCACGGGCAGCGACTTTCGCTTCATCGCCGCCGAACAATTGGACCAGATCTGTATCGACCCTGCGACGGGAGGGGCGGACATCCTTCTGGAGCCGGAGGGGCGCAACACCGCCCCTGCCGTCCTGGTCGCGGCCCTGCGCCATCAGGCCACGCCGGCCGATGTTCTGCTCGTTATGCCCTCCGATCATAAGGTTGAGGACGACGCTGCCTTTCGCGCCGCGGTTCAGACCGGCGCCGAGGCCGCGCGAGACGGCGCTCTTGTGGTCTTCGGGATCTGCCCGACGCGGCCGGAGACAGGCTATGGCTACCTGCAGATGAGCAAGCACGTTGTTCCCGGAGAGCCGCAGCCGCTCGTGTCCTTCGTGGAGAAGCCGCCCCTGGAGACAGCGCGGCGCATGGTCGACAGCGGCGCCCACCTTTGGAACGCGGGCATGTTCATGTTCCGGGTTTCGGACATCCTGCGCGCCTTCGAACACCTTGCCCCGAAGCTGATGCTGCCCGCCCGCGCCGCCCTCCGCGCCGCCCGCGAGGATCTTTGCTTTCTCGCGCTTGACGCAGAGGCCTATGGCCGCTGCGAAGACATCTCGATCGACTATGCGATCATGGAGCGATCGGACGCCCTCACGGCGATCCCGATGGACTGCGGCTGGACCGATCTGGGCGCCTGGCACTCCGTGCTCGGGGCCAGCGACCAGGACAAAGACGGCAACGCGACCGCGGGTGCTGCTTTGCAGATCGATTGCAGCAACACGTATCTGCGCAGCGAAGGGGACGGTCCGCGTTTGGTTGGACTCGGCCTGACGAACATCGCCGCGATTACCACCGGCGACGCCGTTCTCGTGGCGGATCTGGACGCGGGCGATCGCGTTAAGGAGGTCGTGGCGGAGCTGAAGCTCCAGAAGGCGCCCGAGGCCGAGGCCTTCCGCCAATGTAACCGCCCGTGGGGGCATTACGAAACCCTGTCTCTTGGCGAGCGTTTCCAGGTAAAGCGGATCATGGTCAAGCCCGGCGGCAAGCTCAGCCTGCAAAGCCACGTCCACCGCTCCGAGCATTGGGTCGTCGTGGAAGGGACGGCTCACGTGACCGTCGGGACCGGAGTAAAGATGCTGACCGAGAATGAGAGCGTCTACATCCCGCTGGGTGAGGTTCACCGTCTGGAGAACCGGGGTCATCTGCCCCTCACGCTCATCGAAGTGCAATCGGGCGCCTACCTCGGCGAGGACGACATAATCCGCTACGAGGACGTCTACGCGCGCTCCAAGGCGCCGACCAAAGCTCAAGACCAAGCCGCCTAACGTCCCCTCCAAGGCGGCTTTGCCCGCGGTCCTGCGTTGTCCCCCGCAGGCCGCGGGTTTTTGTGTTTTCTCCCTTTTCCCTCAGCAGCAGAGACGCCCCTATCCCTTTGGATAGCACGCTGACCCTTCGGACCGGCCGGCTATCCTTTCCCTGAAAAGACGAAGGGAGTTCAGTATTTTAGAAAATCCATCAGAGCCTGCACCCCCTTTGACAAGGACCAGACCTATGATGGATCTCAGCCCCCTTGACGCCCTCTACACCCACGCAACACCCATCCGTGTCGCCGCCCCGAAACCAGCCATTTCGGTCGTCGGCCTTGGCTATGTCGGCGCGGTGTCCTGTGCGTGCCTGTCGAGCCTGGGTCACCGCGTGATCGGGGTCGACCTCGACAAGCGCAAGGTGGAGGACATTGCCGCCGGCCGGTCGCCGATCCACGAAAAAGGCCTGGGCGAGCTGCTCGCCGCAGGGGTTGAAGAGCAGGTTCTGACCGCGACAGACGACTTGGCATCAGCCGTTATGGACACGGACGTCACCTTCGTGTCGGTCGGCACGCCCACCGCGCCCGACGGGGGCTGCGACTATTCCTACATCGAGGTAGCCGCCGAAAGCATGGCCAAAGGCCTCGCGCGCAAGAGCGGCTTCCACGTTTTCGCCATGCGCTGCTCCATTCCGCCGGGCACGACGATGCGCGTCATGACACCGATCCTCGAACGGGGTTCGGGCAAGCGCCTGGGCGCGGATTTCGGCGTGTCGTTCAACCCGGAGTTCCTACGCGAAGGCGTGGCCGTCGACGATTTCCACGCCCAGCCCAAGACGGTGATCGGTGCCACCTGCGACCGCACCTCCGGGATCATGCGCCAGATCTACGAGCCGGTCGACGATGCGCCGCTGCTGACGGATATCGAGACCGCGGAAATAGTGAAGTACGTCGACAACGTCTGGCACGCGGCCAAGGTGTGCTTTGCCAACGAGGTTGGGCGCCTTTCCCGGAGCCAAGGCGTCGACAGCCACCGCGTGATGGAGATCTTTTGCCAGGACACAAAGCTGAACCTCTCACCCTACTACCTGAAGCCCGGATTTGCGTATGGTGGTTCCTGCCTGCCCAAGGAGGTCCGCGCGGTGGCCCATATCGGCAAGGGCGCCGGCGTGTCCCTGCCGCTTGTCGAGGCTCTCACAACGTCGAACGACGAGCAGATCGCCGAGGCCACGCGCCTGGCCATCGAGAGCGGCGCGCGCCGGGTGGCGATCCTGGGCCTTGCGTTCAAGCCCGGCACCGATGACCTGCGCGAAAGCCCCATCCTCGAGGTCATCGCCCAGCTCCGCGATCAGGACATTGAGGTGGTCTGCCACGACCCGGCGATCACCCGGGACACGCCGATTGCGGGTCAGCTGGCCTATGTGATGCATGGCAGTCCCGGACTGGCTGCTCTTGCCAGCGATCTGCCGCGCCTTCTCTGCGACACGGCAGAGGATGCGGTGGCCGGGGCCGAGGCCGTCATCGTCACGCACAAGAACGGCGCCTATGCCGAGCTTGCCGCCGATCTGCTGTCTGCTTCGGACACCGATGTGATCGACGTCGTGCGCCTCTTCGACACGATCCCCGCGGCGCCGACCTACCACGGCATCGGCTGGTAGCGGCCCTCCGCCGGGGCGGCCCAAGCGGTTGCTTCTCTCTTCCCACACTTCAGCAAGAAATGGATGAACCATGTCTGGTACGGACCCCATTCTCGGGACCGAGCAGGCCGACGACATCGTCGGTGATGCCGGTATCAACATCGTCGTCGGCCTGGCCGGTGACGACGCAATCGACGGCAAGGCCGGCGACGACCAACTCATCGGCGATTACGGCGACGAGAACCTGCTGAGCGCCACCATCGGCGCTACGAGCTTTGCACAATATGGCGACACGGGGGCCTGGGACGTGTCCGAGGAAGCGTCGGGCCATGTAACCCTGAGCCAGGAAGTGCAGACCATCGCGGGCGCGATCTACGAGGTCAGCTTCGAGGCCGCGTCCAACTACGGGGCCAATGTGATCTCCGGCGTTGTCGAGGTCTTGTGGAATGGAGATGTGATCGACGTGATCGACACCTCCAGCGCCGTTTTCGACGCTCACACTCTGACCTTCGAGGGCACAGGCGGTCCTGGCGAACTGGCGTTCCGCGCCATCGAGAGCACCGACGGCTCCGAGGGGCCGGAGATCGACACGTCGGGTCCCGTTTTCAGCTACGACACCACCGTAGATATCGGCGGCGGCGATGCGCATGTTCAGGCGATCGCCGAGGGTCAGTCGCACATCTTCCAAGTGATCGACGGCAAGCTGCACGTGTTC
>JBCCYI010000265.1:0-4585 GCA_039189975.1 Pseudomonadota bacterium | reverse complement strand
TGCTTTTCCTCTTTTTCCTTCTATTTCTCATATATTTACTGTCTTCCTGCCGCTCCGGCCCCGGCGCTGGGCGCGGCGGCGGGCCGGGGGGGGGGGGGGGGCGGGGGGGCCCCCCCCCCCCCCCCCGGCCCAGCGCGGGGCTCTCGCCTGGGCGTGGGCTGTCGTTGCGACCTGCCACACGCCCGCTCATGCGGCTGCCCCGAAATAGGCGGCATGAATTGCCTCCCGCCCGATCTCGTCCGGACGCCCCGTCAATGTGACGCGGCCCTCCATCATGCAGTAAACCCGGTCCGCGACCTTCATCGCCTGCCCGATGTCCTGCTCGACAACGATCACGGAGGCGACACTCTGCTTGATCGTCGGCAAGCTCTTGTAGATGTCCCTGATCACTACAGGGGCGAGCCCGAGGCTGATCTCGTCACACAGCAGGATCTCCGGGTTCGACATCAGTGCCCGCCCGATTGCCACCATCTGTTGCTGACCGCCTGAGAGCGCCGTGCCGGGCACATGCCGTTTCTCCCTCAGGATCGGAAAGAGCGCATAGACTGTTTCGAGCGTCCAATAGCCTGACCCGTGATTGTGGGCTGTCAGCTCGTACGGGTCGGGCCGCCCCGTGATGCGCGCCAGCCAGCTGTCCAGCCGGTCGGCAAAATCCATGCCTCCCTTATGCTGGCCGCCGATGATGAGGTTCTCCTCGACACTCAGCGACGCAAAGAGCTTGCGCCCCTCGGGCACCATCGCAATGCCCCGCTTCATGATCGTGTCCGCGGGCACGGCCCCGATCTCGACCCCGTCATGCAGGATCTGGTCGGGCGCGTTGCGCAGCACGCCCGAGATCGACCGCATCAGCGTCGTCTTGCCCGCACCGTTGGCGCCGATGATCGCCACGGTTTCCGCCCGTTCCAACCTCAGGTCGACGCCAAAGAGCGCCTGAAAATCCCCGTATCCGGCCGTGAGTCCGCGCGTTTCCAGAAGGGCCATCAGACGTCGATCCCGAGATAGATCTCCTTGACGGCCCGGCTCTCCATCACCTGTGCCGGATCGCCGAGGCCGATGACCTTGCCAAAGTCGAGCACCAGTATGCGCCCGACGACAGAAGTCAGCGCGTGCAGCACGTGTTCGATCCAGATGATCGTTGCGCCTTTGGCATGCACCGCGCGGATTGTCTCAATGAGCGCGCCGCACTCGGCATCCGTCAGCCCGCCAGCAATCTCGTCGAGCAAGAGCAGTTTGGGGTCTGTCGCCAGGCCGCGCGCCAGTTCGAGCCGTTTGCGTTCCAGCAGCGTCAGCGCGCCTGCCGGGACGTTGGCCTTGGGCAGCAAGCCCGTGCGTTCGAGAACGTCGACGCAGAAGTCAGTGACCTCTGCCTCCGTCAGATCACGCCCGTAGGCACTGGCGACCACAAGGTTCTCGAAGACGGTCAGCTTCGAGAAGGGCTGCGGGATCTGGAACGACCGCCCCACCCCCATCAGGCATCGCTGCATCGCCGGCACCCGTGTGACATCGCGGCCCAGAAACCGGATCGCGCCCGTATCGGGTGTCAGATTGCCGGTGATCAGATTGAAGAGGGTCGATTTGCCAGCCCCGTTCGGGCCGATGATGCCCAGCGCCTCGCCGTCGGGCACCTCAAAGCTCACCGCATCGGTGACCTTCAGTGCCCCGAAGCTCTTCGACACATCCTGCAGACTAAGAATGGACATAGGCTTTCCTTTCTTGCGACGGCTCGAGAGGGTCCGGGCGGGGCGTGGGGGGCTTCGTGCCGCATACCCCTCCGCCGCGCGGGCTCAGGCGATGGCTTCCAGAGCCCCACCCGTCGGCACGTCCGGTGCCGTCGTGTTGTCGACGATGACGAGGTCGTAGCTCCCGTCGTCCTGCAGGCGCCATTGCCCGCCCACCAGCGGGGTTTTCGCCACATTGGCGGCGGCAAACGGCGGCAGGCCTGCGCCGTCCCAGGCGACGCGGCCGACAACGGTGTCCAGGGCCGTCGCTGCGATCGCCTCCGATACCGCATCGGGGTCGCCCGTATCGTCGACACGCGCCATCGCGTCGGCGGCAAGTTCGAAGAGCGCGTGGACAAAGCCGATTGGCTGGGTCCACTGCCGGCCGGTGGCCGCGGTGAACCCGTTCGCCACCTCGGCGGAGGATTGTCCGGTGAGAGAAGAAGAAAACGGATGCGCGGGCGACCACCAAACCTCGGAGGAGAGATTGTGCCCGGTGTCGCCCAGCGCTTCGACGGCTTGGGGAAAGAGGATGGCCTTGCCAATCGAAGCCACCTTGGGCGTGAAGCCCTGCTGCTTGGCCTGGGTCCAGAACGTCGTGAAATCCGGTGGGATCACGACGCCCGTCACGATCTCGACGTCGTTTTGCTTAAAGGCGTTGATCTGGGAGGAGAAATCGTCGGTCAGGTTTTGGTAGCGGCCGGTGTCCGTCAAGGCATAGCCCTGCTTTGTAAGGAGAGGCGGAAAGCCCACGACCGGATCGCCCCAGGCATTGCCGTCTCCGTCATTGGGAAAGAGCGCGCCAACTGATTGGTTGGTGTCGAGCTGTTGCCACATGTTGGTAAAGACCGAAATCACGTCCTCCAGCCCCCAGAAGAAGTGATACGCGTAGTAGAAGCGCTCCCAACTGTCGGGCGCGCCCGGATTGCCCTGCTGGCCGATGAACCAGGGCTGCCAGGGCGCGACAGTGGAGATCACGGGCATCTCTTCGAGCTCGCAGGTGGTGGCGACCGGGTTGGTCGTCTCGGGGGTTGAGGCGACCATGATCAGGTCGACCCCATCGTCGATGATGAGCTCGCGTGCCACATCGGCGGCGCGGTTGGGGTTGGACTGACTGTCCTTGACGATGACATCGAAGTTGGCGCCGGCCTCGGTGTTGGCGAAGCCTTGCAGGATGTAATTGTCAGCCTCCGAAAAGGCGGCAAGCGGACCGGATTGTGGGCTGACGTACCCAATGCGGATCTTGGCACCCTGCGCGAGCGCTGGCGCGGCGAGGCCCGACGCGGCCGTGGCGACACCGGCGGCCGCGGTCGATTTCAAGAGATTGCGGCGGGTAATCATGGTTTTCCTCCCTGGTCGTCCTTTAGGTCTCGGTGGATCAGCCTTGCGGCGCAGCGCCGTCCCAGGCGCGCTGCAGCAGCTGGCGAAGCCCCTCTTTCGTAATTTCGCGTGGGTTCCAGTACGGCTTCTCGAGGGCCAGATCGGTGGCACGATCAAGATCAGCGGCGCTGACGCCGAGGTCCTTCAGCGCCTGCGGCGCTCCCAATCTGTTGGCCAGATCATGGATGCCCTTGGCCGCGGTTGTCCCGTCGAGGATCGTGCGAAGCGGGGCGAGCAGCTCAGGGACTGCGGCTTCATTGTAGGCCAGCGCGTGGGGTAGCACGATCGCATGTGTCTCCGCGTGCGGCAGATCAAACGCGCCGCCGAGCGTGTGGCAGAGCTTGTGATGCAGCGCCATGCCGACCTGGCCCAGTACCGTGCCGCAGAGCCAGGCGCCGTAGAGCGACTCTCCGCGCGCTGAGAGGTCCTCGGGCGCGGCGATCACACGCGGCAAGGCGTCGTGAAAAGCGCGTATCCCCTCAACAGCCAGAACGGAGGTCAGGGGATTGCGGTCGCGCGCATAGAGCGCCTCGGCGGCGTGCGCCATTGCGTTCAGAGCGCTTGTCACTGTCATCGGCACGGGCAGGGTTTTCACCAGCTCCGGGTCATATACGATTACCTCGGGCTGCACGCGCGGGTCGGTGAGCGTGGTCTTTCGCCCGCCGTCCGTCTGTCCCAGGATCGGCGTCGCTTCGCTGCCGGCATAGGTGGTGGGCACCACGATCTGCGGGATGTCCGTGCGCAGCGCGATCGCCTTGCCCAGCCCAATCGTCGAACCGCCCCCCACCGCGACGACGCAATCCGCGTCCACCGCAGTCGCGTGGCGGACCGCGTCTTCGCTGACGTCCACGGGGGTGTGCATCGTCGCCCGGCTGTAGACCCCTGCCGCACGTGAGCCGAGGGCCTTTGCAAAGCCGAGCGCCGTGTCGGATTGCTGCGGCGTCGAAAGCACGAGAAGCCGGCGCAGGTCGAGCCGCTTGGCTTCTTCCATCGTGGCGTCCGAGGCGTTCATGCCGAAGCGCACGCGCACCGCGGCACTCTGCGCCTGAAAGCTCGGCTGGAAAAAAGACATCGACCCTCTCCCCGCAAGGTGAGGCCGACACTAGCCGCGCCAAAGAGCAGACTTGATCGAATTGCGGGCGGCGAACATAACGTTGTGTTATGAAAATCGACCCACGCCATCTCGAGATCCTCGCCGCCATCGTCGACAACGGCGGACTGACAGAGGGTGCGGCGGCGCTCGGCAAATCGCAGCCGAGCCTGTCACGCACCTTGTCCCAGCTTGAGGACCGGATCGGAGCACCCCTCTTTGTACCCGGGCGCAGGCCTCTGCAACCGACGGAGCTGGGCCGAGCACTGGCCGAGACGGGCCGGCAGATTCTCGCGGCGGATCGGGCGGCTTCCGAGATCGTGCAGCAGTTTCGCGCGGGGCGCTCGGGCCGCGTGCGGGTGGGCGGGACGCCTTTCTTCATGGACGGGGTCATCGC
>JBCCYI010000264.1:0-4597 GCA_039189975.1 Pseudomonadota bacterium | reverse complement strand
GGGGTGGGGCGCGACCATGGCAGCCAAGAAATCCGCAGCGGAGCTCAAGGAAGAGGGCGCGGCACTGGGCCAGCAGATCGCCATCGCCCGCAAGAGACCCGTCAACTTCGCGCTCCTTATGGGCAAGGAGGGCCTTGTCCTTGAAACTGACCTGCGCAAGGCGCCGGACATCCTGTGGCGCACGGCCAAGAAGGTGAGTGGCGGCTCCAAGGGCGCCAAAGGGCAGATGACCGTGAATGGCAAGGTCATCACCCTCACCTGCGGCGACGACGATGCCCCGGCGCATCTGCCCAAGCTCGCCGTGAAGTTCCTGCGCGACCGCGGACAGCCCTACAAGGTGCGGATGGTCACGCCGTCGGGCGAATTCTCCGATGGCGAAGACGATGGGACCGGGGCGGAGGCCGATCCGCTGGACATCACGGCAGGACACGCGCCCGCGTCGCCCGAGGAAAAAGACGAAAACGCCCTGTTGCGCACCGAGCTCCGCGCGACGCTCGAAGAGATGGTGGACCAGATTGCGGCGGCCGAGCGCAGCCAGCACGCAGGCGCCGCGCGCAAAGTGCAGACGCTGCGCGCGACGATCGAAGACACAATGGAGCGCACGCCGGGCAAGGCGTCCCGCATGGTGCAGCTCCTCAAGAAAGCCGTGTCGGACGCGCTGGCCTTCGGCACCCATCCGGCGGAGGGCCTGGGCAGGAGCGACCTGGCCGAGGACGCACCGGACGCCGCCGCAAAAGCCGACCGCAGGACGCGGCGCATGCAGGATCTTGAAGCGCTCAAGCAGAAAATCGAGGCGCTGATGAACGAGCTTGCCGCGGCCTAGGGCGCGCCACCCAGGAGCTTGTCCCCCTTCGCCTGCCGTTCCCCTGCACCGCCGCGACATCATCGGGAGATCACCGAAATGCCGACCCTCGCAGACCGCATCGCCGAGATCGAAACCGCCTTCGATGCCCTGAAGGCCGCTGCCGCACAGGACGGCCTGCCCGCCCCGGATGAAGAAGAACTACAGCGCGTCGTGGCGGAGAAACTCGCCCAGCTCCGCGCACGGACCCAGCCGGATCCCCGGATCAAGAGCAGCTTGTCGGGGGCTGTTGGAAACGGTGGCCGGAACGCGCCAGACGATGCCGTGACCGTTCAGCTCCTGCTGAACACGTCCGGTGCCGCGCTCGCGCCGGACGGGCTCGTCGGCCCGGCCACCGTTCGCGCCATCGCCAGTTTCCAGACCGGCGTGCTTGGCTTCGGCGATGGCCGCGTCGATCCCGGCGGCCAGACGTGGCAGGCACTCACCGGAAGCGCACCTGCCTCTGAAACGGTGCCAAACGCCCCGGAGCGCGGCGCGCCATCGCAGGGTGCCTCTGCGCCCGGAACGAGCGGTGCCCCCGGCAGCGCAGGCCCGGCAACGCCGGACGGTCCGGGCGTCGCACCCGCCATTGGCGGCGCGGGCGAGGGCAGTGGCCGCAGAACCTATTCGGAGGTCGAGCATCCCAACGGCGTCGACATGGATAGCCCAACGGAGAAAGCCAAAGGGTGGGGCCGGAGCGAAAGCACCCCCTTCCCGGCGGACTCGCAGGTGTCCATCGGGACGGATTTCGGCAGCCTCACGTTCGAGTTCGACAAATACGGAAACGTGAAGGGCGGCGACATCACCTATCCGCTCGCCCCGGGGGCCAGCCAGGGCTTTGCCGTCGCCCGCGGGATCTTCGTGGTCAGCGTCGGAGTGGACGTCGCCTTTGCCAAGATCAGCGTCTCCGGTACGAAGAGCGCGCTGACGATCAAGCGAACGGTCGGCGGCAAGTGCAGCGCGACCGTCGGATTGGGCAAAGCGGGACGGAACTATCAGGACTTTGTCATGGTGGGGATCCAGGGCGAGTACTCCGGCACCCGCGACCTGGGGAGCATCACGCTCGACCTGTCCAATCCGGCAAACCTGCCGAAGCTGACCTTCGGCCTGCCCGTCGTCTTGATGATGAACGCAACCTATTCCGGCGGTCTTTATGGCAAAGCTGGGGGTCTCGACTTCAGCCCGAAGTTCGTGGCCGATTACCCCAACCAGCTCAACCTGACGATCAACCCCAGTGGGCCGCCCACGCTGGCGTTGGGCCCCGGCAGCGCCAAAATGTCCGCGGACCTCGAGTACCTTTGGCAGGGCCTCATCGACAAGCTCGGCGACATCGACGAGGCGCTGGAAGAAGACGACGCGCCCGCCAAGGCCGATACCGGGCTGACGGACCCCGATGGCTATCAGGACGCGCTCGATCAGTGGACGCGGCAACAGGAGATGAACGCGGTCTACAACGCCCACGCGGAGGCCGAGAGCAACCTCAGTGCCGCTTACATGCAAGCGGCCGCGCCCGAGCTTTTGAGCAAGGCCAATACCTTGGGCCAGAAAGACCCGGGGCGGGCCGCCGAGATCTACGGATCAATGTGGCAACAGCGCAGCGACGCCCTGGCCGCTTACGACGGCTACGTGTGGGGGCGGCCCGCATCCGACACGAAGGACGCCTACAACGCCAAGACCGCGCAGGCACAGTCCATCGCCGCGCGCCTCTACATGGCCGTAGGCCTGTTCCAGGCGGGCGACGCAAAGTGGTGAGCGCGGCCAGGCGCAGCGCACGGCGGCCCGCAGAGCTTTAGCCCAGCCCACGAAAGAGAGAGGTCTTCGCCCGAAGACTGGCAAAAACGTCTCACTCACTCTCTCACCGTACCTATGATACCGTCGTTAAGATCGGCGAACCTGGTCACTGTATATCTGGACTGCGGAACACTTTGGATGAATGGGACGCCCAAGATCGAAAAGTTCGAGCTGGCCTTCGCGGACACCGAGCCAAGGGACCACGATCAACTCTGGGTCGATACGCTTCGATCAGTCTACGATATCTCACTGGACCGAGAGAACCCGAGAAAGGTCGCACGCGTCGGCAGAAGCTGGATGCTGGACCGGCTGGTGTTGAACGAAGCCGTGTTCGGGGGCCAGCTGATACGCCGCGACAAGCGCCATCTGCGCCTGATGCCAAACGATCTGCTTCTGGTGGAAATCTATCTGGACGGTGAACTCTTCGGAGATTTGGACGGCGCACCGGTGCATATCGTGCCCGGCGAGGTTCATATTCTGGACTTCAGTCGCACGTATGTTGCGCGCTCACGGCAAACGCATGTCCGAAGCCTGCTCGTGTCACAAGATGCGGTCGGCTACGATCCAAGACGCCATGGCCCCGTCGTAAAGATCACCAAAGAAAGCGTCGTCGGGCACATATTATTTGACACGTTAATGAGGGTTTTCGATCAGCTCGACCGGATTTCCGAACAGGAAGCCAAAGCGGTATCAAACGTGATCGTATCGCTGCTCGAAACGGCCCTCAATACGGACTTGGATAGTGTGCCGGACACACCTGGATTCAAGACCGCGCGCACCCAAGCCGTCCGTGCCTACATCAACGAAAACCTGACAGCGAGCACCGTCAGCCCTGATGCCCTCGGCGCACGTTTCGGCGTTTCCCGGGCCACGCTCTACCGCGCGTTCAAAGACGACGGTGGCATAGAGCGTTACGTCCTGGCGCGCCGCCTCGACGCTGCATTGTCGTCCCTCGCGCGGTCTCCAAGCGAACGTGGCGCCGTGGCGCGCACAGCCGAACACTGGGGGTTTTCGTCTGCGTCGTATTTCAGCAGAGAATTCAAGCGCCGGTTCGGCTTCTCTCCTACTGAGATCACCGGCAGCCGAAACGACCCTCTGGCAAGGAGCGACGTCGACGTCGCAATCCAAGCGCCGACGATGGCAG
Organism: Pseudomonadota bacterium; assembly: GCA_039189975.1. Classification (GTDB taxonomy): domain Bacteria; phylum Pseudomonadota; class Alphaproteobacteria; order Rhodobacterales; family Rhodobacteraceae; genus HLUCCA09. The sequence continues at coordinate 821 of JBCCYI010000264.1, read as the reverse complement.
ATCGCTACACCGACTTCTTACGAAAGCTATAACGTCAGGATCGCGCGCCAGCAGATGACGGTCGCGGCGCGTGCGATCGCCAAGAGGAAGACCTTTGGACGGCGGTCGGAGCGGGTCACGACACGCCCCCCATCCTTGAGCCGGCCGAACGTGAGCTCGATCGCCGCCAGGCGGGCGAATGCGTGCATGCGCTGAGAAGGGCGTTTGCGCCGTTTGGATCGGCGCTTGTCGTAGTTGATGCCCGTCTTGCGGTGCATTCTGACGGGGAGGCAGGCGCGTATCCCTTTGTCTTTCAACGCCTGTCTGAACCAGTCGGCCTCATGGCCAAGATCACCAGGCAGCCAGCCGACCGTCGGCTGAGCAGCGCCCGCGCGCCGTTAGGGTCGCTGACCCGTTGCCTGGCAAGCGATGCTTGCAGCGCCGAGACGAGGCCCTGCAGTGACACAAAGGTTGAGCGGTCGCCCTTCGCCCTTGTGCTCGGAGTTTCAAGCGGATGCGCCACCGGTCCGAACACCGCTGGCAACGGCGCACAACGGCTCATTCGTCACAGACGGCATGTCGTGCTCTGCCGCATCGAGCGCCGCCCGCCCCAGCTCGACCTCGACGGCTATCCGTACCTGCCACAGGCGCGGGTCGAGACCACGAAGCCATCGAGTTACCTCAGCCTGATGTCCGGGACGGCCCCATGAGCGACAGGCCGCAGGTGCTGCTCCAGCATCCCCTCAAGAAGCTCAAGCTGCCCACCTTCCCGAGCACGCCAAGCTCGCCCGGCTGTGCACCGTCGAGGGCAAGGACCATGTCCAGTACTTGCTCAAGCTCTG
>JBCCYI010000263.1:0-4667 GCA_039189975.1 Pseudomonadota bacterium | reverse complement strand
TCGACGCGCAGGACGCGTCCTGGAACACCGACACCGATTACGAGATGGGCAACATGGGCCATCGCCCGGGCGTCAAGGGCGGCTACTTCCCTGTGAACCCGACCGACGACGCGATGGACCTGCGCTCCGAAATGCTCTCCACCATGAAGCGGATGGGCATGAAGGTCGACAAGCACCACCACGAGGTGGCGTCCTGTCAGCACGAGCTGGGCCTGATCTTCAACTCGCTGACCGTTCAGGCCGACGAGCTGCAGAAGTACAAGTACGTCATCCACAACGTCGCCCACGCCTACGGCAAGTCGGCGACGTTCATGCCGAAGCCCATCGCAGGCGACAACGGCACCGGCATGCACGTGAACATGTCGATCTGGAAGGACGGCGCGCCGCTCTTTGCCGGTGACAAGTATGCCGACCTCTCGGACGAGGCGCTCTACTACATCGGCGGTGTCCTGAAGCACGCCAAGACGCTGAACGCCTTCACCAACCCTGCGACGAACTCCTACAAGCGCCTGATCCCGGGCTTCGAAGCCCCGGTTCTGCGTGCCTATTCCGCGCGCAACCGCTCCGGCTGCGTCCGCATCCCGTGGGCCGAAAGCCCGAAGGCAAAGCGCGTTGAGGCTCGCTTCCCCGATCCCTCCGCCAACCCGTATCTCTGCTTCGCAGCCCTCCTGATGGCCGGTCTCGACGGTATCAAGAACAAGATCGATCCGGGCGAAGCGATGGACAAGGACCTCTACGACCTGCCCCCCGAAGAGCTCGAGGGTATCCCGACCGTCTGTGCCTCGCTCCGCGAAGCCATGGACAGCCTGGAAGCCGATCACGACTTCCTGCTCGCCGGTGACGTATTCACGAAGGACCAGATCGAGGGCTACATGGAGCTCAAGTGGGAAGAGATCTACGCCTACGAGCACACGCCGCACCCGATGGAATTCAAGCTCTACTACAGCTGCTGAGTCGAGCTCAGACCCGTATCGAAAGGGCGCCCGATGTGGCGCCCTTTCTCTTGCCGGGCTCGCGCGGAAAACTGTGCGCGCCCAACGCTGTCAACCTACTGGTAATCAGAATCGCGATACCCAGGGGCGAGCTATTTGAATGGAGCGCCCCGTGGCCTACCGCCTCGTCACAACAACCGCCAAGGTCGCAACTGCACAGGACATCTCGCCGGACGGCGCATTGCGCCACGCACGCGAAGCGTGGGACAGCGGCCAATGGCTGAGCGTCCGCCTCGAAGATGCCGAGGGCATGCTGCTGTGGAAACGTGGGGCCACCGGCTCCCCCGAAACGGAAGCCCGCGATCGGGAACGTGTCACCGCCGCCGTGGGCCTGTCACAGCTGCGCCTTGACAGGGCAGAGATCCACGGGTTGGCAGACCTTGCAGAACCACTCGACCCGTTCGCCCGCACCCTTGAGGTCCGGACCGGCGCGAAAGACACAAGCGGCCTGCTCGAAGCAGACCTTGGACCACCCAGCGTCAGGGATCTGCTGCATTTTCTCGATACCCGGCTCGAAGCCCCCGCGACTCTCCATGACTGGGCCGTTGAAGCTGCCGCGGGCGTCAACCCCGGCCACAAGGTAATCTCAGTCACCCTGGAAGACGCACCAGCCGCCGCCTAACCCGCCGGGATCGGCGACAAGAGAAGCAAGCGCTGCTCTCTGCGCGCCGGAGGCTTGGCAGCATGCGAGCGGGCTCGGGCCTCACCCCCCGGCTTGCTCCAAAAGTGCGCTGATGTCTGCGACTGCGTCTTGCACGCGCTGGGCATCGCCTTCCGCCTCGACGTTGAGCCGAAGGACCGGCTCCGTGTTCGAAACGCGCACATTCGCGCGCCACCCGTCAAACCGCAGGGACACCCCGTCCAAGCGATCGATGGCGACCGCGCGCGGTGCATACGCCGCCTCAAACGCCACCAGCGCCGCCGCCGCGTCCGCCAGGCGAAAGTTGATCTCGCCGGAGGAGGGAAACGCAGCCCGGGCGTCCGCCACCAGATGGCGCAGGGTTCGCCCGGACGCCGAGACATATTCTGCGATCAGCAGCCAAGGGATCATCCCGCTGTCGCAATACATGAAATCACGGAAGTAGTGATGCGCCGACATCTCGCCGCCATAGGCTGCATCGACCTCTCTCATCCGCGCTTTGACATGGGCGTGCCCGGTTCGCGAGACGATGGCTTTGCCCCCTGATGCCTCGATCACCGACAGCGTGTTGAGCACGACACGCGGGTCATGCACGATCCGAGCGCCCGGCACCTTTGCCAGAAACGCCCCGGCCAGTAAGCCCACAACGTATTCGCCCGGCACAAAATCCCCGGCGTCATCGAAGAAAAAGCAACGGTCAAAGTCCCCGTCCCACGCAATCCCAAAGTCAGCGCGCGCCAAACGCACCGCATCAGCAGTCTGCGGCTGGTTTTCAGGGAGCAGGGGATTGGGAATACCATTGGGAAAGGTCGGGTCCGGCGTGTGGTGCCTCCGCTCAAAACGCAGCGGGGCTCCGGCAGCGTCAAGTGCCTCCACCACGGCGTCAAAGGTTGGGCCGGCCGCCCCGTTGCCCGCATTGACGAGCAGCGTCAGCGGACGCAGCGCAGCCACATCAATAAAGGACAAGCACCGCGCCACGAATGCGGCCCTCGGTGCCTCTCTGCGGAGCGCCCCCCGCGCGTTTGGGGCCGTCTTGCCCCACGCCGCAGCTTCGGCGGCCGCCCTGACCGCGCCCAGCCCGGCATCCGCGGCAAGTGGAGTCGCGCCTGGCCCCACCAGCTTCATCCCGTTGTAATCAATGGGGTTATGGGAGGCTGTGACCATAATCCCGCCACCGGCTCCGAAGTGATCGGTCGCAAAGTACACCTCCTCGGTGCCACAGAGGCCGATATCGATCACGTCCGAGCCACCATCGCGCAGCCCGTCGATCACCGCTGCCTGCAGCTCCGGCGAGCTCTCGCGGACATCGCGCCCCGTGACGGTCACTCCAGGTCGCAGCGCCTCGGCGAAACCCCGCCCGATGCGGTACGCGATCCCCGGATCGAGCGTTTCGCCGAGCCGCCCGCGCACATCGTAGCTCTTGAAGCACCTGAGCTCAGCCATGGCACATCCCTCCGTCCAATCTTCGAGACGCGGCGCCTAGAGACCCGCGTAGATCTGCGCCACACGGTCGACGGCGGCCTCCGGGCTCAGCTCCTCGCTTTCGCCCGTGCGGCGCGAGGTCAGCTCCACAACACCGGCCTTGAGCCCGCGGGGCCCAACCGTGATCCGCCATGGCAGCCCGATCAGGTCCATCGTCGCGAATTTGCCGCCCGCCCGCTCGTCGCGGTCGTCGTAGAGCGGTTCGAGCCCCTTGGCCTGCAACGCCCCGTAGAGCTGTTCGCAGGCGCTATCGGCCGCCGCATCGCCCTGCTTGAGATTGACGATGCCGCAGTGGAACGGGGTCACGCCCTCCGGCCAGATGATGCCGTTTTCGTCATGGCTTGCTTCGATGATCGCGCCCAGCAGCCGCGACACTCCAATCCCGTGGGAGCCCATGTGGACGGGCACGCGATTGCCCTCCGCATCCGCCACAACAGCGCCCATCGCCTCGGAATACTTCGTCCCGAAGTAGAAGATCTGGCCGACCTCGATGCCCCGAGCCGAGCGCTGCCGATCTTCGGGAATCTGCGCAAAGACGTCCGCGTCATTCGTCTCATCCGTGCGGGCGTAGAGGGCGGTGAACTCCTCCATCACGGCTCGGCACTGCGCGTGGCTGTCGTAGTCGATCTCGCGCGCGCCCAGCCGAATGTCCGTCACCGCCGCGTCGTAGAACACCTCGGATTCGCCCGTCTCCGCGAGCACAAGGAACTCATGCGTGTCGTCGCCGCCGATGGGGCCGCTGTCGGCGCGCATCGGGATCGCCTGCAAGCCCATCCGCTCGTAGGTGCGCAGGTAGCTGACGAGGTGACGGTTGTAGGCATGCAGCGCGTCCTCCTTCGTCAGGTCGAAATTGTAGCCGTCCTTCATATAGAACTCGCGGCCGCGCATCACGCCAAATCGGGGACGGATCTCATCGCGGAACTTCCACTGCACGTGGTAGAGCGTCAGCGGCAGATCCTTATAGCTGCCCACATGGGTGCGGAAGATGTCGGTGATCATCTCCTCATTGGTGGGGCCGAAGAGCATGTCGCGGTCGTGCCGGTCGCGGATGCGGAGCATCTCGGGGCCGTAGGCGTCGTAACGGCCGGACTCGCGCCAGAGCTCGGCGGGCTGGATCGTGGGCATCAGCATGGGGATGTGACCCGCGCGGATCTGCTCCTGGTGGACGATGTCTTCTATCCGTTTCAACACCTTGAAGCCCATAGGCAGCCACGAATAGATCCCCGCGGCCTGCTGGCGGATCATGCCCGCGCGCAGCATCAGCCGGTGCGAGACGATCTGCGCCTCCGACGGCGTCTCCTTCAGGACGGGCAGAAAGTAACGGGACAGACGCATAACGGCGCTCCAGGCAGACAAGTTGGGCTCGCGACGGGTTACTGCGTTGCTCCTGCCGGGACAAGCGTAGTGATGCAAGACCGTTCATCTTGAATCCCTATCTCTCACATTGCGTTTCGTGCAACTTGCTGAAGGTCTGGCCTCAAGCGGTTTCACATGGAACCGTTTAGGGTCAGGACCAATTGATTTCCGCCGGAGGGCATGATTGAGCTTTATGA
>JBCCYI010000262.1:0-4668 GCA_039189975.1 Pseudomonadota bacterium | reverse complement strand
GCCTGGTTGATGTTCTGGATCGTCATCAGGCCAAGCTCGCTCAGCTTGTCGCGGGCGAACTTCTCCATCGCCGGACGGTCCAGCTGCCGAAAGATCTGGCCCATGACGCCCTGTTTGCGGATCTCGCGCCCCATGAACATGTTGTCCGTGATCGAGAGCGCAGGCGACATCGCGAGCGTCTGGTAGACTGTCTCGATCCCCGCCTCGCGCGCGTCGATGGGCGACTGGAAGGCGACCTTCTTGCCCTCCAGCCAGACCTCGCCTTCGTCGGGCACCACCGCGCCCGATACCGCCTTGATGAGGGTGGATTTGCCCGCTCCGTTGTCGCCGATCACGGCGAGGATCTCCCCCGGCATCAGGTCAAAGTCGCAATGGTCGAGCGCGGTCACCTTGCCGTAGCGCTTTACGAGCTGCCGGCCCTTGAGAATGGGTTCCATCAGGCTGCCACCTTTCTGATCCATTGGTCGACCGCGACGGCGGCGATGATGAGAAGTCCGATCAGGAGGAACGTCCACTGCGCGTCGGCGCCCAAAAGGCGCAGACCAAGCGTGAAGACCCCCACGATCAATGCGCCAAAGAGCGCGCCCAAGATCGAGCCGCGCCCGCCAAAGAGCGAGATGCCTCCGATGACGACGGCGGTGATGCTCTCGATATTCGCGAGCTGACCGGAGGTGGGCGAGACCGAGCCGATGCGTCCGATCAGGGCCCAGCCCGCAAAGGCACAGATCAGCCCGGAGAGCATGTAAACGGACATCAGCGTCCGGTGAACGTTGACGCCCGAAAGCTCGGCCGCCTCAGGGTCATCCCCCACGGCGTAGACGTGCCGGCCCCAGGCGGTGTGGCGCAGCGCGTAGGCCAGGCCGACCATCAGCACCAGCATGAACACAACGCCCACCGTGAAGACCGCACCGCCGACCGAGAACTTGGCGCCAAAGAGCTGCAAAAGCGGGGCGTTCGCCTCGATATCCTGACTTCGAATGGTCTCGTTCTGGGAATAGAGGAAGTTCGCGGCGAGCACGATCTGCCACATGCCCAGCGTCACGATGAAGGGCGGCAGCTTCACGCGGCTGACGAGCCAGCCGTTGATCGCGCCGATCGCCGTGCCGACAGCGAGGCCCATGAAGATCGCGACCGAGGGCGGCAGCCCGTAGCGAAACGTGAACTGCCCCATCACGACCGACGACATCACCATGATCGCGCCGACGCTGAGGTCGATCCCCGCGGTGAGGATCACCAGGGCCTGCGCGGCGGCGACGATGCCCACGATCTGCACCTGCTGCAGGATGAGCGTGAGCGCGAAGGGGGAGAAGAACTTGGATCCCAGGAGCGCGCCAAAGACGACGATCGCCCCGATCAGCACGATCAGCGGCACAAGCGACGGGTTGGTGTGCAGGATGTGCTGCAGCCGGCCAACGAGGCCTTTGCTGTGGTCGTCGAACTCGGCGACCGTCTCGGGGCTGCCCGTGATCGCCTTTTCGTAGTCGTCCCGGCCGGTGGTCTCTGCGGACATGACGTCTCCTCCCTTTCAAGGGCGTCTGAAGGTCGTGCGGGGAAGGTAGGGCGCCGCGTGGTGCACGCTGGCGCCCTGTGGCCGCGACCCGGGGAGCACGGGAGTGCCCCCCGGGTCGCCGCTAGAGGTGGCTTAGCCCCAGCACCGGTCCGTGCCTTCGGACACGGAGATCGACTCGACCCCGTCCACCGGCTGGTCGGTCACCAGCGCGACGCCGGTGTCGAAGAAGTCCTTGCCTTCGGTCGGCTCCGGCTTGACGCCCTCATCGGCCCAGGTCTTGACGGCCTCGACGCCGAGGGACGCCATCAGCAGAGGGTATTGCTGCGAGGTGGCGCCGATCACGCCGTCGGCCACGTTCTGAACGCCGGGGCAGCCGCCGTCGACCGAGACGATCAGCACGTCGTTTTCCCGGCCGATCGCCTTGAGCGCCTCGTAGGCCCCCGCGGCGGCGGGCTCGTTGATCGTGTGCACGACGTTAATCGACGGGTCACGGGCGAGGAGGTTCTCCATCGCGCGGCGTCCGCCTTCTTCGTTGCCGTCCGTCACGTCCGATCCGACGAGACGCGGGTCGTCCTCATCGCCGATCACGTTCGGGTCGGCCAGGTCGACGCCGAAGCCCTGCAGGAAGCCCTGATTGCGCAGAACGTCCACCGTGGGCTGGCTGACGTTGAGATCGAGCGTAGCGATCTTTGCATCATTGGCAGCGTCTCCCAGCGAGGCGCGCGCCCATTGACCGATCAGGAGGCCGGCAAGGAAGTTGTCCGTGGCGAAGGTCGCGTCGGCGGAATCGATGGGGCTGAGCGGCGTGTCGAGCGCGATGACCAGAATGCCCGCATCGCGCGCCTGCTGCACCGCAGGTACGATGGACGAAGTGTCCGATGCGGTCAGAAGAATGCCCTTGGCACCGTCCAGAATGCAGGTCTCAATCGCCTGGACCTGGGTTTCATGATCGCCATCGACCTTGCCTGCAAAAGCCTTGAGAGTCATGCCAAGCTCTTCGGCCTTGGCAGTCGCCCCCTCTTTCATTTTCACGAAGAACGGGTTGGTGTCCGTCTTTGTGATCAAGCACACGGTCGTATCGTCCGCCATCGCGGCGCCTGCCAACGCAAATGTCGCCACCGCAGAGCCGAGCAAGTATTTCTTCATGATGTCCTCCCGTTGTTTTGACCCCTCGGGCGAGCCGTGAGGTAACGCAACGCTAGCGGTGCGGATTGGATACTGTCAATATATAAATAAAAGTGATTTATAAATTGACAGTGTATGGGCGTCCCGTCACATTCACCGACGAGGAGACACCGAGATGAACCGGCGAGACGTACTCATTCGCGCCCCGGAAGGCGGCGCGAACCAATCCGGCTTGCGGGACCGGAACGCGCGGCTGGTGCTGTCGTTGTTGCGCCGGCACGGGGCTCTCGCGGGCGCGGAAATCGCACGGCGGTCGGGGCTGTCGGCGCAGACCGTGTCCAACATCACGCGCGCGCTCGAGGCCGATGGGCTTCTGCGCCGCGGCGCCGCGGTCAAGGGCAAGGTGGGCAAACCGTCGATCCCGATGGCACTGGAGCCAAACGGGGTGCAATCGCTCGGGCTCAACATCGGGCGCCGGTCCGCGGAACTCGCCCTTGTGGATTTCAACGGACGATTGATCGACGCCTGTGAAACGACCTACGCCTTCCCGGAGATCGAGGCGGTCTTCGGGTTCCTGGACCACGGGATCGCACGCTTCGCCCGCACCTGCCCGCGCGCGTTTCAGCGCATGGCCGGGATTGGTGTCGCGCGGCCGAACGAGATCTGGAATTGGCTCGAACTGGTCAACGCACCCGCTTCGGCGATGCAAAAGTGGCAGGACTTGAACCTCGAAGAGGAGGTCTCGCATCGAACAGAGCTCGAGGCATTTATCCGAAATGACGCCACCTCAGCCTGCGTCGCCGAGCATCTTCTGGGACGTGGTGGCGAGTTTCGCGACTTTGCCTACATTTTCGTCGGCGCGTTTGTCGGCGGTGGGCTTGTGTTGGACGGCAAGATCGTTTGGGGGCGCACGGGAAATACGGCGGCCCTGGGGCCTCTTCCCCTCCCCGGCTCATCGCAGCGCGGGACACAGCTTCTCAACGTCGCCTCGCTGCATGTGCTGGAAACTGCGCTACAAGCCCGCGGCCTTGACATTCAAGCGCTGCGCGACAGCGCGGACGATTGGTCGGCCTTTGAGCCTGAAGTTTCGGATTGGGTCGATGAAACGGCTGCGAACCTTGGGCTCGCGGCAGCTTCCATCGCGTCCGTCGTCGAGGTTCAGGCGATCCTGCTTGACGGCGCCTTTCCCGCAGCACTCCGGGCCCGGCTGGCTGAAAAGACCGCCGCAGCGCTGGCGGACATTGACCTGACTGGCGTCGAAAAGCCTCGGATCGAAGAAGGATCTATCGGTCGACGGGCCCGGTCTCTCGGCGCTGCCCTTCTTCCCATCCACTCCAAGTACTTCGTCACCTAAGCGTGCCCGACGCTGTCTGCTACCGCCCTCGCAACGCAGCAGCAGGCAATGCTGCAAGCAAGATACTCCACAGCCCCGCGCAACCGCCGCCGCCAGACAGCTTTTACCCATCACGAACGCGCCGCGTCAAAAGCCGCAAAAACCGGCCACTCCAGATCACCGAAACATGCTCGGGCTCGCGAAAGCACTCTTTCCTTGGCCTGTCTCAACCCCGTAGTGGTCATGACCTTCTCCCCGGAGCGTACGCATGTATAGGTTGGTTCTGTTCTGGCTTTGGTCCTCTCTTGACCGTTGGCGACACTCCCACCAGGGGGCCCATCGAGGCTCGAAGGTGGGCGGTTAGGTTTGTATTCGCCGCGCCATGTCGCACTCCTGCGCCAGGCATAGCGCCAACGCGGGAACAGGGCTTCGTTCGGGCAGTCTTCGCGCAGCCGTCCGTTGAAGCTTTCGATGAGGGCATTTTGCCGTGGGTTACCCGGCACGATGTAGTGCCAACCCACATCGTTCTCATTCGCCCATTTCAGGATCGCCCGATTGGCGAACTCCGTGCCATTGCACGTCGGGCGTAGGGGCTTCCGAGAGGTTATGGCCACGCGCGCAGCCCCCAGAGAGCGCAGCGTGTGGCCATGGCCGGGTCTTAGGTCTCAACAGCGGTTTTTGCTGAACCACACTGCTGAGG
>JBCCYI010000261.1:0-4727 GCA_039189975.1 Pseudomonadota bacterium | reverse complement strand
CGGGGGCGCGTTCATGATGGTCTCGAAGCGCTCCAGCGTGCCGTCGGGCGGAGGCCCGTTGCCGCGATCTTCGGCGCAGATGTAGAGCGTCGGGTCCTCGGGCGGGCGGCCCTTTTCGAGCGGGCGGAACTCCGCCTCCGGGTCCGCGCCGAAGACCACGTTGTGGTAGGCGAGCTCGGGCCCGTGCGGCTGAGCGGCAAAGGCCATGACATGGGCCGACAGGCTGCGCGGCGCCGTCGCCTGCGGTGGGACGGCGGCCTGGACGCTGTGTCCGAGCAACCCGTCGCTCAGCGCCTTGGGGTCGCCGTTGAAGACCACATGGGCGGCGCGATGGCGCTGGCCGTCGGCGGTCACGACGCCATGGACCCGGCCGTTCTGCACCTCGATCCGGGCGACGGGCGTGTCATAGGCGATCTCGGCGCCCTTGCTGATGGCGAGCGCGGCCATGGCTTCGGCGAGCCGATGCATGCCGCCCTGGACGCGCCAGACTCCGCTCGCCTCGGCGTGCCAGATCAGGCCGAGAACCGCGGGGCTGCTGTAGGGCGAGCCGCCGACATAGGTTGCGTAGCGCCCGAAGAGCTGGCGCAGGCGTGCGTCGCGAAACTGCCGCTTGAGCGCATGCGCGAGCGTGCCGACCCCCATGTCGGCGATAAGACGCGGGTGTTTGAGGACATGGGCCACGAGGCCCGGCAGGCTCGGCTGCGCGGCTTGCATCATCGGCGCGTCGAAGGCCTCGAAGAGACGCTTGGCGCGCAGAGAAAAGGCGCACACGTCCCGCTCCGCGCGCGCCCCGCCCCAGCTGCGCACCGCCTCCGCCGTGCGCTCAGGGTCGTCCCAGAGGTCGAGCTGCGACCCGTCGGGCCAGAAGTGTCGCGCGAGGAGGTGCTCCCGCTCCAGCGTCACATGATCGTCGAGGCGAGCCCCGGCCGCGGCGAAGAGATCGTCGAACACGTGGCGCATCGTCAGGACGGTGGGGCCCGCGTCGACCGGGCCAGCGTCCGACGGCAGCGTGCGCATCTTGCCGCCCGCGTGGCTCTGCGCCTCCAACAGGCGGACGGGATGGCCCGCCGCGGCCAGGCGAATCGCGCTCGCCAGCCCTCCCATTCCGGCGCCAATGACGATGATCGGATCGGCCACGCTTTGTCCTTCGCTGTGCCTTCCCTGCGCCATGCGACAGGTGTGTCAACTTAGATTGACTCGATTCACGCAATGTGTCCATTCTTATGGACACCCACTGTCTACTTTAGATGACACGATGGGCTGCACGCACGAGAGGGTCAAAGGAGCCTGCCATGCCGCTTACGTCTCGCATCGAAGCTGCCATGGGGCGGGCGATCGCGCTCGGGCAGACGCGCATCGCGGGAGCCCCGCCAAAGCTTGCCAGCGCGTTGAACTACGCCGTGACCCCGGGGGGCGCCCGCATTCGCCCCACCATCTTGCTCTCGGTGGCGATGGCCTGTGGCGACGACAGGCCCGCGCTTTCGGACGCCGCCGCCGCCGCGCTGGAGTTGATCCACTGCGCGTCGCTGGTCCATGACGACATGCCCTGCTTCGACGACGCCGACGTGCGGCGCGGCAAGCCGTCCGTTCACAGGGCCTATTCGGAGCCGCTGGCGCTGTTGACGGGCGATAGCCTGATCGTACTGGCCTTCGAGGTTCTGGGCCGCGAGGCACATCATGGCGCAGAGCGGGTGGCGCAACTTGTCGTCCATTTGGCGCAGCGCACGGGTATGCCCGGAGGGATCTGCGCGGGGCAGGGCTGGGAGAGCGAGCCAAAGATCGACCTGTCCGCCTATCACCGGGCCAAGACGGGCGCGCTGTTTTGCGCGGCAACGCAAATGGGCGCCATCGCTGCGGGCCAGGATCCCGAGCCCTGGGAAGAGCTGGGGGCGCGGATCGGCGAGGCCTTCCAGGTCGCCGATGATCTCAAGGACGTGCTGCTGGACGAGACCACTCTGGGCAAGCCCTGCCATCAGGATGCGCAGCATGCGCGGCCGTCCGCGGTCGCGGCTTATGGGGTCGACGGGGCGATCCAGCGTCTGTCGGACATCCTGTCGGGGGCGATCGCGTCCATCCCCTCCTGTCCCGGAGAGGCGGCGTTGGCGCATATGGTGCGTCGGACGGCTGATCGTCTGATCCCGACATCACCAGAGCGCGCGGTGCGATGAGTGGCAAGGTTCGGCATGACGTGGCGCAGGCCGATGCCGCGGCCAAAGGCGGCGTGCGAGCGCCTGTGTCTGCGCACGGGACGCCGCCCGCCTCGCTTCAGGCCAAGCTCCTGGCGCGGTGGCGGCGGTGGCGGAACGTGCGGGTGGCGTCCCCTGCGTTTCAGAGTTGGGCCGCGGCCCATCCGCTCACCAAGCGCGCGACGCGTAAGGACGGCGAGCAGCTCTTTGATCTTGTTGCCGGTTTCGTGCACTCGCAAATTCTTCTGGCGACGGTTGAGCTTGACCTCCTGAGCGAGCTGATGGAGGCGCCGCAGACGGCGGCGGTGATCGCGGATCGGCACCGGATCGCGCCGGAGCGCATGGAGGCGCTCTTGCGCGCGGCAACGGCGCTCGGTCTGCTGGAGCAGGGCCCAGCCGGGTTCCAGACCGGTCGCCTGGGCGCCGCAGCGACGGGTGTGCCCGGGCTCGCGGACATGATCCGCCATCACGCCGTGTTCTACCGGGACATGGCCGATCCCTTGGCGCTCCTGCGCGGAGAGGCGGACACGGAGCTGGCAAATTTCTGGCCCTATGTCTTTGGCGCCCAGGGTCCGGTCAAGCCCGATGTAGCGGCCCGCTATTCGGAGCTGATGGCAGAGAGCCAGGGTCTTGTCGCCGAGGAGACCCTGCGCGCTGTGCGCTTTGACGGGATCCGCCGGCTGATGGACGTTGGAGGTGGCACCGGAGCGTTCCTGACGGCGGTCGGGCAGGCAACGGCCGTGCCTGAACTTGTGCTCTTTGACCTGCCTGAGGTCGCACCCGGTGCGCGGGCACGGTTTGAGGCGGCCGGGTTGACACCTCGTGTCACGATTGCGTCCGGATCCTTTCGGGACGAGGCCCTGCCCAAGGGCGCGGACGCGATTTCGCTGGTGCGGGTCCTCTATGATCATGCAGACGACACTGTCGCGCGGTTGCTGCGGGCTGTCCGGACGGCGTTGCCTCCGGGTGGGCGGATCATCGTGTCCGAGCCGATGACCGGTGCCAAGCATCCCGAACGCGCCGGTGATGCCTATTTTGCATTCTATTGCATGGCGATGCGCACGGGGCGGGCGCGATCCCCCCATGACGTGTCGCGTCTGTTGGCGGAGGCGGGCTTTGTCCAGGTTGCCCGGCGCGAGACGTCACGGCCCTTTGTCACCTCCGTTGTCGAGGCGCAGAAGCCGTCTGTCACAGGTCATCCCGAGGGGTGAAACCGCTGTGTGAGGCGGAGACTGGACAGCCGTCACCCAAGATCCAAGCGACGAGAGCGGTTTTTAGTGTCTAATCCTGTTGACACTTTGCAGTGTCCAGATAGACTTACATACACGGTGCAAACGAGGTCTGACAGGTGCGCAATGAGTCGCACCCCCGGTCAGGCCCCCGGCCAGTGGGAGAGAGCGTTATGCGAACGACGGCTGTGATCCTTGAAAAGGCGGCGACGTTGTCGCTGGGCGATGTCGCTCTCACGGATCCGGGCAAGGGCGACCTTGTGATTCGCGTGGACCATTCCGGAATTTCCACCGGTACAGAAAAGCTCTTTTACACCGGTGAGATGCCTCCTTTTCCCGGAATGGGGTATCCCTTGATCCCCGGCTACGAAGCGGCGGGAGAGGTGATTGAGGCCGACCCCGATACCGGTTTCAGGGCGGGCGACTACGTCTTCGTGCCGGGTGCGAACTGCTATGGCGAGGTGCGTGGGCTATTCGGAGGGGCCGCGCGGGTGCTGGTCTCGCAGGCCGATCGCGTCACGCGGATCGACCGGGCCTGGGGACCGGAGGGGGCGCTCCTCGCGCTCGCGGCTACCGCGCGCCACGCCATGGCGGGTCTGCACGTCGAGATGCCGGATCTGGTGGTCGGTCACGGAGTGCTGGGGCGTCTTCTCGCACGCCTGGCGATCGCCGCAGGTGCACCGGCTCCGACGGTCTGGGAGATTGATGCGGATAGGGCGGCAGGGGCCGTTGGCTACGAGGTGATTCACCCCGATGACGACCCGCGCCGGGATTACCGCGCCATCTACGACGCATCGGGCAACGGCGCCCTGCTCGACGCTCTGATTGGCCGGATCAGAAAGGGCGGCGAGGTGGTGCTCGCCGGGTTTTACACCCAGCCGCTGCAGTTTGCCTTTCCGCCTGCGTTCATGAAGGAGGCGCGCCTGCGCGTCGCCGCCGAGTGGACGCATGACGACCTCGCCGCGACGCGGGCGCTCGTCGAAGCCGGGGCGCTGAAACTCAGTGGCCTCATCACCCATACGGCCCGCGCCGAGGACGCACCGGAGGCCTACGCCACCGCGTTCAACGACCCTGCGTGCCTAAAAATGATCCTCGACTGGAGTGACGCGCAATGAAGGACATCCCCGACCTGAAGGATTTCAATCAGCGCCTGCGCGACGAAGCGTCCAGCGAGCCGAGCCTTGAAATCCCTCATGCAGAGCCGACCAAGAAGACGCAGATCATCGCGATCTACGGCAAGGGCGGCATCGGCAAGTCGTTCACGCTGGCGAACCTCAGCCACATGATGGCCGAGCAGGGCAAACGGGTTCTG
>JBCCYI010000260.1:0-4750 GCA_039189975.1 Pseudomonadota bacterium | reverse complement strand
GACGGACATCTACAAGGGCATCATCCCCTTCGTCCTGCTCCAGCTCCTCGGCCTCGCCCTCGTCTTCGCATGGCCGCAACTCACAACATGGCTCCCTTCCGTCGCATACTAACAAAGGTGCAATATGAGACTGTCCGATTGCCATAATTTTCATGACTTCCGTCGGCTGGCCAAGCGCCGCCTGCCGGGGCCGATCTTCAACTACATCGACGGCGGCGCGGACGATGAGGTGACGCTGCGGGCCAACTCGAGCGCCTTCGACGCCTGCGATCTGCTGCCCTCGGTGCTGACGGGTGTGTCCGACGTCGATATGTCGGTGACGGTCATGGGCCAGAAGCTGGCGATGCCTGTCTACTGCTCGCCCACCGCGCTCCAGCGGCTCTTTCACCACCAGGGAGAGCGCGCTGTCGCAGCGGCCGCCGAAACCCATGGCACGATGTTCGGGGTCTCTTCGCTGGGGACGGTATCGCTCGAAGAGCTGCGGCAAAAGCACAAGACCCCGCAGGTCTATCAGTTCTACTTCCATAAGGACCGGGGGCTGAACGCGGCGATGATGCAGCGCGCCAAGGCGGCGGGCGTCGAGGTGATGATGCTGACGGTGGACTCGATCACCGGCGGCAACCGGGAGCGCGATTTGCGCACTGGCTTTTCGATCCCGTTCCGGTTGACGCTTGCGGGCATGATGCAGTTCGCACTGAAGCCGATGTGGGGGATCAACTATGTCACCCATGAGCCCTTCCGGCTGCCGCAGCTCGACGGACACGTCGACATGGGGGGCGGGGCAAGCTCCATCGGGACCTACTTCACCGAAATGCTCGATCCCTCGATGGATTGGGACGATGTGGCCGAGATGGTCCGCGACTGGGACGGACACTTCTGCCTCAAGGGCATCATGACCGTCGAGGACGCGCGCCGCGCCGCCGACATCGGCTGCACCGGCATTGTCCTGTCGAACCACGGCGGACGGCAGCTCGATGGCGCGCGCACCCCGTTCGATCAGCTTGCCGAGATCGTGGATGCCGTGGGCGACCGGCTCGACGTCATGATGGACAGCGGTATCCAGCGCGGCACCCATGTGCTGAAGGCGCTGTCGCTTGGGGCGAAGGCTGTTGGGATCGGTCGACACTATCTTTATCCGCTCGCCGCGGCCGGACAGGCCGGGGTGGAGCGGGCGCTCGGCCTGATGCGCGCCGAGATCGAGCGCGACATGAAGCTGATGGGCGTCACCCGCGTCGACCAGCTCGGCCGCCACAATTTGCGTTTCAAGGATACGTCAGAAGCGCCTCAGCTGAGGATGGCAGCAGAATGACCAACGAAGAGCTTCTTTCCCGCTTTCGCGACATCGTCGGCAAGCGTCATGTTCTGTCGGACCTGCGGACCACCGAGCGCTTTCGCCGGGGCTTTCGCTCCGGTGAGGGGGAGGCGCTTTGCGTCGTCCGCCCCGGCACGCTGCTGGAGCAATGGCAGGTGCTGGAGGCGGCCCACGCCGCCGACAAGATCGTTATCGTCCAGGCGTCCAATACCGGCCTCACCGAGGGCTCGACGCCCAAGGGCGGCTATGAGCGCGATGTGGTTCTGATCAATGTCAGCCGCCTTGACGGGCTTCACCTGATGCAGGGCGGCGCGCAGGTGCTCAGCTATCCCGGCGCCACGCTCTTTGAGCTGGAGCGCCAGCTGCGTCCGCTGGGGCGCACCCCGCATTCCGTCATCGGCTCGTCCAGTATTGGCGCCTCGATCCTTGGCGGGGTCTGCAATAACTCCGGCGGGTCGCTGTGCGAACGCGGGCCGAGCTACACAGAACTCGCGCTTTTCGCCCAGATCACCGCGAATGGAGACCTCAAGCTCGTCAATCATCTCGGGATCGACCTTGGAGAGACGCCGGAGGAGATCCTGTCGCGCCTCGATCGTGGGGATTTCGACCTGGACGCCCCCGCGCCAGAAGGCCGGAACGCCTCCGACCCCGATTACACGACCATCCTGCGCGACGTCGAGGCCGATACACCTTCGCGCTACAACAACGATGATCGGTTGCTCTACGAGGTGTCCGGCTGTGCGGGCAAGCTGATGGTCTTCGCCGTGCGGCTTGACACGTTCCCGACCTATGAGCGTGAGCAGGTGTTCTACATCGGCACCAATGACCCCGATGATCTGACGGAACTGCGACGCCACATTCTCAAGGAGTTCGAGACGCTCCCTGTCTCTGCCGAATACGTGCACCGCGAGTGTTTCGACATCGCTGCAAAGTACGGCAAGGACACGCTGGTGATGATCGACAAGCTGGGCACGGACCGGCTGCCGATGTTCTTTGCGCTGAAGGGGGCTGTCGATGCGCGGCTCAACAAGATCGCGCTGACCCGTGGCTTTACGGACAAGTTCATGCAGGTCGCCTCACGGCTCTGGCCCGAGCACCTGCCGAAGTTCCTGCATGAGTATAGGGACAGGTTCGAGCATCACCTGATCCTGAAAATGCATGACGGTGGCATCGAGGAAGCGGCCGCGTTTCTGCCGGGCTTCTTCGAGGGGCGCGATGCGGAGTTTGTGTCCTGCACCGACAGGGAGGCGAAAATCGCCGGGCTCCACCGCTTTGCCGCAGCCGGTGCGGCGGTGCGCTACGGCCATGTCCATGCCGATGAGGTGGAGGAGATCCTGGCGCTCGACATCGCACTGCGGCGCAATGATCGAGATTGGTTTGAGACGTTGCCCAAGGAGATCACGGATCAGCTCGTGGGCAAGGTCTATTACGGGCACCTGATGTGCCACGTCATGCACCAGGATTACATCGTCAAGAAAGGCGCCGATCCCAAGGCCATCAAGGCCAAGATGCTCGAAATCCTGGATGCGCGTGGTGCGGAGTACCCCGCCGAGCACAACGTGGGGCACCTCTATAAGGCCAAGCCCAACCTCGCAGCGCATTACAAGTCCTGCGACCCCACCAACTCGTTCAACCCCGGGATCGGCAAGATGTCGAAAGCCCGCAACTATGCCGAAGAAGCGGCGGAGTAGGCCCCATGGACCTGCCCGGCACCAGCGTCCGCCGGCCGCTCTGCGCGCCGCAGGGCGTCCGCTGCGCCACCGAGCTATGACGCGCCCGTCGCAGGTGTGGCAATGTGTGGACCCCGCAGCCTCCTAAAATCGTGTGACGTAGATGAACGCACACGCGAATCGCACAAACGAAGAAACTCACAAAGGAAGAAGAAGACATGTCTCGTGTAGCCCTCGTCACCGGCGGTAGTCGCGGTATCGGTGAAGCGATCTCCAAAGCCCTCAAAGCCGATGGGTATGCCGTCGCCGCCACCTACGCTGGCAATGACGAGAAAGCCGCCGCCTTCACCGAAGCGACCGGGATCAAGACCTACAAGTGGAACGTCGCCGATTATGAGGCCTCCAAGGCCGGTATCGCACAAGTCGAGGCCGATCTCGGCCCGATCGACACGGTCGTCGCCAACGCCGGGATCACCCGCGACGGGATGTTCCACCGGATGACGCCCGAGCAGTGGAAAGAGGTGATCGACACCAATCTGACCGGCGTCTTCAACACGATCCACCCCGTCTGGCCGGGCATGCGCGCGCGCAAGTTCGGGCGCGTGATCGTGATCAGCTCGATCAATGGGCAAAAGGGCCAGGCCGGTCAGGTGAACTATGCCGCGACGAAAGCCGGAGATCTCGGCATCGTCAAATCGCTGGCCCAGGAAGGCGCGCGCGCCGGGATCACGGCCAACGCGGTTTGCCCAGGCTATATCGGCACCGAGATGGTCCGCGCGATCCCGGAGGATGTCCTGAACTCCAAGATCATCCCGCAGATCCCCGCCGGACGCCTCGGCGAGCCCGAAGAGATTGCGCGCTGCGTGGCCTTCCTCGCGTCCGAGGACGCGGGCTTCATCAACGGCTCCACCATTTCCGCCAACGGCGCGCAGTTCTTCGTCTGACGCGTCCCGACACCCGTCCAACAGGTCGATGCTGCGTCGCCGACCCCAAGAAAGGGACCAACCCATGAAAGACTTCACAAGCGACATCGACCCGGTGGAAAGCCAGGAATGGCAGGATGCGATCGAGGATGTGATCGAGCGGGACGGCGCCAATCGCGCGCATTACCTGCTCGACAAGGCGGTGCAGACCGCGCGCGCGCACGGGGCCAACCTGCCGTTTTCGGCCACGACGCCCTACCAGAACACCATCCCGGTCGATGACCAGGAAGAGTTCCCAGGCGATCTGTCGCTGGAATGGCGCATCCGCACGATCAACCGCTGGAACGCGATGGCAACGGTCGTGCGCCGCAACAAGGTGTCGAGCGAGTACGGCGGGCACATCGCCTCCTTCGCCTCCTCTGCCGTGATGTATGACGTGGGGCTCAACCACTTCTGGCGCGCGAAATCGGCGATCCACGGCGGTGATCTGGTGTTCTTCCAGGGCCACGTGATCCCGGGCATATATGCGCGCAGCTTCATGGAAGGGCGGCTGAGCGAAGCGCAGCTCGAAAACTTCCGCTCCGAGGTCGACGGGCAGGGGCTCTCGAGCTACCCGCACCCCTGGCTGATGCCGGATTACTGGCAGTTCCCGACCGTTTCGATGGGCCTCGGCCCGCTCATGGCGATCTACCAGGCGCGGTTCATGAAATACATGCACAACCGCGGCCTGATAGATATGGCCGACCGCAAGGTCTGGTGCTTTTTGGGCGACGGCGAGATGGACGAGCCCGAAAGCCGCGGCGCGATTGACCTCGCTGTGCGCGAAGGCCTGGATAACCTGATCT
>JBCCYI010000259.1:0-4805 GCA_039189975.1 Pseudomonadota bacterium | reverse complement strand
TCGAACTTACGGGATGGGGCGAGAACCGTGGCCTCGCCCTTAAGCACGGGCTTGCCGTCAACCAGGCAGCGCGTCCGCAGCGTCACGCGCCGTCTGGAATGGTCGATGTCCGCGACTTCCACCTCGGCGCGCACCAGATCGCCCGGGCGCACCGGCGCCATAAACTTGAGCGTCTGGCCCAGATAAACGGTCCCGTGGCCTGGCAATTGCTCACCGATGACAGCCGAGATGAGGCCCGCCGTCAGCATGCCGTGAGCGATTCGCCCTTCGAAGATCGTGTCCTGCGCATAAGCGTCGTCGAGATGGACGGGATTGCGGTCGGTGGAGATTGTGGCGAACATCTCGATATCGTCGTCAGTGACGACTTTTTGCAGGTAACGCATCATCCCGATTTCGAGATCCTCGATGACGATCGTCCCGCGGGGCAGATTGTCGAGCATGCGCACGTCCTCACCTTGAATCCAAGCGTTTCTGATCGGAGCGTGTAGACGATAGATCTGCCCCTGCATAGGGCAAAGTAACATTCGTCCGATTTTTGTGTTACTTCGGACATTTTGTTGCGAGGCGTGGCCGCTCCATCGAGCGCCGTCTATGGCCCTGATGCAGGCGTTATCGCAGATAGCCGATTGCGAATGTGGCGGCGGTCTGGTGGCCATCAAGCACCGAGCGCGCGCGATCCACATCGGGCTGGCCAGCTGGCGCGGGGCCGGTGAGGGTCTCTTCGGCGGCGAGCCCTCCCGTTACGAAGAGCGAATCGAGCCCCTCTCCCATGGCGCCGACGATATCGGTGTTGGGGCCGTCGCCGATGCAGAGGATGCGGCTTTCGTCGATCGTGCGGTCGCCTGCCGCTTCGGCCAAGCGCCGACGGGCGAGATCGTAGATCGGTGGGTGTGGCTTGCCGAAGTAGAGGCTCTCGCCCCCCATTTCGGTGTAGAGTTGTGCGATTGCCCCGGCGCACCACTCCCGTCTGTCGCCGCGATCCACCACGATGTCGGGATTGGCGCACAGAAGCTTCCAGCCCTTGGTTTTGGCAAAGAGCAACTCCGCCTTGTGCGCGGACGGATCCGCGTGGGGATCGGCGGGGCCGGTGACGACGACCCCTTCCGCTTCGGCCATCGGCACAATGTCGATCTGCTGGGCAGAAGTATCGATCTTGAGGGGGGCGAAGAAGCTCAGGTCAGTCCCTTCGCCAATGTGGTGAACCTTGTGGCCAACGGTGCCGTGGTAGAGCGCCAGGCGCGCGGAATCCCCGGAGGTTGCGATGGAATCCCACGCGCTGTCCGGAACGTTGAAGTGGCGAAGCTGATCCGCAACGACATCGCGCGGCCGCGGTGCATTCGTCACGAGGACGACGTGACCCCCGCCCGCGCGAAATCCGCTCAGGGCCGCGCAGGCGTCGGCATGGGCACGCAGCCCGTCATGCACGACGCCCCAAACGTCGACGAAGAGAGCGTCATAGTCCGCCGCGATGTCTGCGAGGCTTTCGATCAGGCGTGTCATACGGCCTCCTTAGGGACCAGCGGCGCGCACCCGGCCCAACGTGTTGATCCAGTTACAGGTGAGGCTGGCGGACTCTTCAGGCCATCAGGCTCGGGATGATCTGTTTTTTGCGGCTCATCACCCCGGGCAGGACGACATGATCGCCCTCGATGGTGACGCCAAAGGCTTTCTCAGCGATGCCACGGACCCGGTCGTTGGGAACCAGCAGCGTGGCTTCCTCACGCAGGATGTCGACCACGAAGAGCAACACTTCGTCGAGTCCGTCCTCACTGCACACTGCGCCCATGCTCTGCATGATCGAGGTCTTGCGGTCGAGCGGGATGTTGGGAGCGGTCGTCTCCAGCACCGAGACGCGCATTTTGAGCCCGCCATACGCGCCGATCTTGCTGTCCATGCGGATCAGCTCGGCATCGGAAAAGGCGGAGATGTCGGATTTCGCGGCGAAGAGCTCGGCGGCATATTCGGAGATGGAGAGGCCAAGATCGGCCGCAAGGCTCTCGGCGAGCGCTTTATCCGCGTCGGTCGTCGTGGGCGAGCGAAACTCCAGCGTGTCAGACAGGATGCAGGACAGCATGGCGCCCTTGATCCCCTCGGGCATCCGGGCGGCGGCGTCCCCCATGAGATCGTGCAGGATCGTTGCGGTGCAAGCCACTGCGCGCACAGTGACGTTGATGGGCGCGGCGGTCATCAGCCCACCGGTCAGCTTATGGTGATCGATGATCTCCACAATCGTGGCGTCGTTGACAGAGGCGGGCAGCTCGTCGGGGTTGTTTGTATCGACGATGACGATTTCGTCGCCTGCGGACACGTCCTCGATTAGGGCGGGTTTGGCCAGGTTCCAGCGGTCCAGCACGAAGGCGGCTTCCGTGTTGGGCTCACCCAGCAGCTTGGCTTCGGCGGGCGTTTTCTGGATCTCGGAGAGGTACCAGGCCCATATGATGGGGCTGCCGGTCGAGTCGGTGTCTGGGGCCTTGTGGCCAAAAACCTGGATGGTCATTCGAAGTACCTTTGGATCGTTGTCGTGTTTGCGCGTGCGTATAATCGAGGGGTCGGGGGGATGTCATGCGGCATTGTCGGACGTTGCGCGCTGAGAGGCGCGCTTCGAAGGGCGGGTCCCCATCGCGCGGATGGCTCTGGCCAGGTGCCGGACGCTACGGAAAGAGACCCTCGACGGCAATCGGTTGTCCGGCCCGCAGCTGTGTATAGAGCGTGCGCGTGTGGGCGGCCTTTTGTGCCCAGGTGTAGTTTTGTTCGGCGTAGGTTTGCGCCGCGGCGGCGCGTGCGGCGGCTTGGTTCGGCTTGGCCAGACAACTCTCCATCGTTTGGCGCACGTCGGCCACCATCGCGTCGAGCGGTGCGAGCGGCAGCGTGAAGCCCCGTCCGTTACCGCAGAGCACACCCGGCGCGCCATAATCGGCCACGATGCAAGGCAGCCCACAGGCCATGGCTTCAATGACGATCCCGGCGCCAAGCTCGCGAATCGACGGAAAGACAAGGGCGTCGGCGGCGCGCATGGCCTCCGCTACCTCGGTCTGGCTCTTGCGGCCCTCGAAGCGGACGCGATGGCCCAGACCCATCTGTGCCGTCAGCGCCTCCAGCCGTGCGCGTTCGGGGCCGTCGCCAACGATCGACAGGGTGGCCGCCTGCAACGCGACGCTCTCGGCCATCGCGCGAATTGCCGCTTCGGGGAGCTTGTAGGGCACCAGGCGGCCGGCATAGAGGAATGTGGCTGGGCCCGAGAAGGGCGCGCGCCGGCCGCGGGCGTGAAAGATCTCCGGGTCGTATCCGATCTCAGGAAAATTCGTGAGGCAGCCAGGCCGAACCTCAGTCAGGCCGGCCATCGTGTGCGGGAACGCTGCGAGAACTAGGTCAGACCGGCGCTGCGTGCTCCGCGCATAGGGGAGAAACCTGTAGAACGCGCGCAGACCGCGCAGGCGCTCCTTTTCGCGCGTCTGCTCTTTCCGAAAGGCGGCTGGCCAGTCGAGATTGCCGTTGAGCGGCCCGAGAACGAACTTCGCTTTGCCGCGGCCCGCGAGCAAAGAGGGGAGGGTGGGCGTCATCGGGGAGATGCGGTGCACGATGTCGAAGTCGCCGGCGCGGAGCGCTGGTCCAAAGCGCCGCCAGACCGCCCATTCGAACGCCAGATAGGGAAGGTACCGCATCGCGACGGAGACGGACCAAGCCACCTCCTTGCCACCCCGCAGACGCATCGCCAGCTTGTTCATCGGTGCGGCAATCCACTCATTGTCGATGTAGACAAACCGCGCATCGTCCGGGCGCGCGCGCAAGAGGTTGGGACGGTTGCGCACATGGGTCGCGATCGTCACATCCGCGACATCGCCGAGTGCCAGAGCGTACTTATAGGCGACAATGGGCAAGGACGGCCAATCCGGGTTGCAATCGTCCGCAACCAGGAGGACCTTGAGTTTCTTGGAGGCTTGGACCTGCCCGTCGTTGGCGGCAGAGGCTGGCTCTGGCAGGCTGTGTGTCACTGGCTCCTCCCTGAAGCGCCGTGCGCACCGGGCGCCGCAATCGGCCAAGGCGGTACGCGCTGCGGCTGCGCGGCGCAAGCCTCATACCGGCGCGGGGCAGTGCGCTCTGTGCCGTGCCGTCTTCGGACAATTCTCGCATTTCGTCGGTTGACAGAGCATCGGCTCTTGCCTAGATCGCCGGTCGTTAGCACTCCTCCGGTGAGAGTGCCAACAGCGTGGGGCGTCATGCGCTCCGCCGTAAGCTGACACCGGATCGGCGAACGGTGCCGTCTACATGGTCCGCTCGCGCGAAATTGCAACCTGAGCCAGGGAGACTCAGAACATGGCATTTACTCCGCTTCATGACCGTGTGCTCGTTGAGCGCGTCGAAAGCGACGAGAAGACGGCCGGCGGCCTCATCATTCCCGACAGCGCCAAGGAAAAGCCCGCCGAGGGCATCGTTGTAGCTGCCGGTGCCGGTGCCAAGGACGACAAAGGCGAGCGTATCGCGATGGACGTCAAAGCTGGCGACAAGATCCTGTTCGGCAAATGGTCGGGCACCGAGGTCAAGGTCGACGGCAAGGATCTGCTGATCATGAAGGAAAGCGACATCCTCGGCATCATCGAGGACAGCGCGGCCTCCGCAGCGGCCTGAGGGCCGGCTGCGTCCGTAATCCCTTTCCCGAATTCCAATAAGGAGTGAACCGAGATGGCTAAAGAAGTCCGTTTCGAGACAGACGCCCGCAACAAGATGCTCAAGGGCGTGAACATCCTCGCCGACGCGGTGAAGGTCACGCTGGGCCCCAAAGGCCGCAACGTTGTGATCGAGAAATC
>JBCCYI010000258.1:0-4873 GCA_039189975.1 Pseudomonadota bacterium | reverse complement strand
GGCCAGCCACTCGGCGATCTTCTCGTACTCGGGGGCGTAGACGGGCGTGTAGAGGATGCGATGAATCGTCGTGGCCGCCACACCGCGCCCGCGCAGAACGGAGGCGGCTTTGTTCGTGGGCGCGAGGATCGCGAGCGTGCGCCGGTCCCGTCGGCGCCGCCCTTCCCAGTCGCCCGACACGATCTCGACGCCGGCCTCTTTGAGCGCGTCGGCCAGGCGCGCCAAGAGCAGCGTCTTGCCCGAGCCCGCTTTACCGACGACCGCGAGCACGCTGTCGCCGCGTCCCTCCGCCCGCGGGGTCAGCACTTCCGACAACAGGTCGACGCCCGAGCGTCCAAGCTCCTCCGAGATGGTGTCCCATGCGGCGGCCTGGTCGTCGGAGAAGGGGAGTGTGGCGGGAGCGGAAGCCATGGCCGGACCATAGGCGCTCCGTCGGTCGGGGGGAAGCGCCGGAAATCCGCGTCAGCCCGCCCGCACGTCATTCATGTGAAGGATGCGGGATGCGCGCAGAGCCTTCACACCGGAGCCATTGAACAGAGATTTTGGAGATTTTGATGTCGACCGTCCTTGAAAAGCAGATGAAACAGGAAAGCCAGCTCAAGGCTGACGAAATCCGAAAGGCGATTGATACCGCCCTGAACAGCAAGCAAACCAAAGCTGCTGTCGAAAAACTCACCAAGTCCAAGCAGTGGCCCCCCACGCCCACGCGCGATGTGCTCAAGCTCTACGACAAGACCGCGACAGACACCTGGAAAAAGCTCAAGTCGAAGTACAGCGGCGTTGAGGCGGCCATCACCGTCGAGGCGCCTGCCAAGCGGCCTCCGTATTCTAAGGTATCCGTTTCCTTCAAGAGCCAGTGGCGTGGCGGCGGCAAGCTGACGATCCAGCCTGGCGTCAGCCTCGCCGACATGTCCGAGAGGGTCTATGGCTCGCCGATATATGCCGCTGACGTCCTGAAAGCCAACTCCAAGGAGATGAACGCCACGCTGAAATGCCTCCCGGCCGGTTTCGACGTGACGTTTCCCCGGATTCTCGTGCCGGAAATCCACACGAAGCCGAAACTGTCGCTACCCAAGATCGCCACCCAAAAGGCGATCCGGGTGGCACTCCCGTCGATTTCAACCAAGATCGACTTTCAGATTAAAGCGGCGGCGCCGGTTCTGATCGGGAATTGCATCGTCAAGATCGAGGTGACCGGTACATGCGATCTCGTGGCCAAGAAGCTCAACGGGTCGCTCGACGCGAGCTTCAACCTCAAGAACTACGAGTCGGAAATCAAGAAGGGGTTCGGCCCGATCGAGGGCGGCTTCAAGATGTCCATGTTCAGCAAGCCGAAGACCTTCGTGAACGTCAAGCTCGCCAACGCGAAGCTGGGCGGCATCACCTTTTCGTCGAACTTCAATCTGGCCACGGGCGCGTTCAGCCTGTCGCTCGGCTCGAGCCCGTTCATCAAACGGATCAATGGCAACGAGTATAGCGGGGTGATCTCGTTCAAAGCCGACATCACAGTTGTGCCGCTGCCCTCGCCCCGGATCAAGGAGCGGATTCCCAAGCATTTCCCGCAGCTTGTGAAAGTGCCGGAGCCAACGGTCTTCAAGGTGCCGCAAATTGGCGTCAAGGAGACGATCATCGTCGGGCTCGGAGTGGCGATGCTTGTGTCGGGGGGCTGGACGGTTCTGGCTGGCGGTGCGGCTCTCAAAGGCGCCACGGCGCTGGGCGGGCTGGCGCTCGCGGCGATCGTGGCGCAGGGAAGCTAGCCCGTATCGCCTGGTCGCGCGCGCGTCCGGGCGGGGTCCGGACGCGCGGAACAGGCGGTCCGGACCCAACGTTGCGCGAGACGGTCCTGGGGCGGCGCTGCGCTCCAAGCCACCCAATGGCGTGGATAACGGGCGCTGCACTCCCCTTCGCCGTTGGCTCGATCAAAACAGTGAAAGGTGGTGCTCTGCCTTAAAGGTCAGGCACGTCAGCCGACGCGCATGCCCTTTGCGTCGAGCTGGGTGGCGATGCCGGAGGCCGTCGCGCCGAAGCTCTGGGCAACCCAGCGGGCGGAGGTCGAACGGTCGATGCCGAGGCGCTTCAGGGTCGGCTCCCAGGCGGCGTCGTTCATCTTCCAAAGGCCGACGCCGATGCGGGCTTTGCCCTCGCCGCTGGCGCCGATCACCTCCGGTTCGACGCCGTAGAGGCGGTAGATCCGCTCCATCCGCGCGTCAAAGACGCCGACATAATGTTCGAGCGACGCACGCGCCATCATCTCTCCCGCCCCCAGAACGAGGGCCCCGGCTGCTTTGCGGGCTGCGGGTCCCTCGGCGCGGGGCGAGATGCAAAAGCGGGTGCATTCCCAGATCAGCGGGCTCGAGATGTGCACACCGCCGGTCAGATGCGAGAAATGGTCGTTGATCATGGTGCGCCCGACCGTCGGAAGGAACCGCATGGAGCCACCGTGGGTCCCGTCCGCCATCTCCCAGATGACGTAGAGCGGGTCGAGCGCGTCGTATTCGTCCCGCTCGTGGCCCTGCGCATCGACCTGCACCTCCCACCCCAGGCGGGTGCGGAATTGTTCGGCGCGGTCGCGGAACATCGTGTCGGCGAGGCGGGGGAAGCGGGCGAGGTCGTGACCGTAAACGTAGCGCAGCATCGGGGGGCTCCTTTCCGAGGACAGGAAAGAAGCTAGGCGCCAACGGTTACCACCGCGGAACCGGGACGGGCGACGCGGTTACGATCTGTTAGGGATCCGAAGCGGTGGCCGGTCAGTGATCCGCGACGATGAGCCCTTTAGAGAGCGCCCGCGCGACGGCGTGCGTGGTGTTCAGCGCGCCCAGCTTGTGGCGCGCCGCTTCGATATAGACCCGCAGCGTGTGCTCCGAGATGTCCATCTCGGCGGCTGCCTGGGCGCGGCTCATCCCGCGGGCGATGTAGGTCATCGCAGAGAGCTCCCGCGGTGAGAGCGAGGGCAGCGCGACGTCTTCGGCATCTTCGAAGTCGAGCGCACGGCGGTTGAACTCATGCGCGGTGAGGATGAGATCCTTTTGGTTGGTGCCAACGAAAGTGCCCCATGCGTCATCGCTGCGGCTATCGGACAATGTGAAGAGTGCGAACTGGCCGGAGGGGCCGCGGATCGGGATCGTATAGCCCTGGTTGCCGACGCCATACTCCCCCGCTTCCTTGAGAAACGAACGCGCGGCGCGGGACGACCAATCGAGCTCTTTCCAGTCATAGGGGTCGAAGCGCTGCAGCCCGCCCATGATGACGGGGTCCATCCGAAGGTAGTCTTTCTCCACGTAGCGGTCGACCCAGGCTTGACTGTACGTGCCGGCGCCAAAGCGCTCTCCGCGGCTGTTGACCCAATGGTAAACGACATGCGCGACGGACAGCCCCTCGCGGAGCATTTCCGTGCCTGCCTGGAGGCCGGCGATGTCCGTCGCGCGCGCCACATGGTCACATACCCGTTCGAACACGTCCTCCATGGTCGTCTACGGGCAAGGTCGGGGGTAGGACCTGCACGGCATCCGCACGGGCGATTTCAGCATTGGCGACATGGCGGGTATCGTCGAGATGCTCTGCCAAGCCCGGCAGGCCGTTCTTGCGCGCGTAGTCGGAAAGGTCGGAAAGAACGTCGAGAACCCAATCATGGTGCATAGCGTATAGCCCTTGGCGAGTGCAGAGGAAGTGTTTTGCAACCATGACACGACCACATGCCGCAGGAAATTCGCTGAAATACCCTCACCAGATCGGGGGAGGGGCGGTTTGCCCAACCAATCGTTATGGCAGGCATCGGGTTTGGAGCGAAGAACGGCAAAGGCCACCCGGTGCTTGCGCACGGGTGGCCCGAGTGATTCGCATAGGTACGCCTTAGCGCCTGCGGCAGCAGCCCGGTTGATGGGGAGCGGACTGGCGCGAAAAGAGCCGAGTGCCGTGGCGCCCTGCCCACCCCTTGGCGTTGGCGCGTCAGCCGTTGTCGAGCGCGTCCTCGAAGGTGCGCAACCCGGTGCGGGGCGCCTGGACGAGCACGGCCATGTTGCCTGGCTTATGCTCGTTGCGCAGCATCCGCATATGCGCCTCGGGCACATCGTCCCAGGGAAAGACCTCGGACATGCAGGGGTCGAGCCGACGCTCCAGCATCAGGTTGTTCGCGGAAGACGCCTGCTTGAGATGCGCGAAATGCGAGCCCTGCAGGCGCTTCTGGTGCATCCACATGTAGCGGACGTCGAAGGTGCAGTTGAAGCCCGTGGTGCCCGCGCAGATCACGACCATGCCGCCCTTCTTGCAGACAAAGGTCGAGACGGGGAACGTGCTCTCGCCCGGGTGCTCGAACACCATGTCGACGTTCACACCCTTGCCGGTGATGTCCCAGATCGCCTTGCCGAAGCGGCGCGCTTCCTTGAACCACTCCGCGTATTCGGGGGTGTTCACCGTCGGGAGCTGACCCCAACAGTTGAAGTCCTTGCGATTGATCACGCCCTTCGCGCCGAGGGACATGACGAAGTCGCGCTTGTCCTCATCGGAGATGACGGCGATGGCATTGGCGCCTGCGGTGTTGATCAGCTGGATCGCGTAGGAGCCGAGCCCGCCCGACGCGCCCCAGACCAGCACGTTCTGTCCGGGCTTGAGGTCGTGCGGATGGTGGCCAAAGAGCATGCGGTAGGCGGTGGCGAGCGTGAGCGTGTAGCACGCGCTCTCCTCCCAGGTCAGATGGCGGGGGCGCGCCATGAGTTGCTGCGCCTGCACACGGGTGAACTGGGCAAAGGAGCCGTCGGGCGTCTCATAGCCCCAGATCCGCTGCGTGGGGGAGTACATCGGGTCGCCGCCGTTGCACTCCTCATCGTCGCCGTCGTCCTGGTTGCAGTGTATGACGACCTCGACACCCACCTTCCCG
>JBCCYI010000257.1:0-5031 GCA_039189975.1 Pseudomonadota bacterium | reverse complement strand
CAGCCACGGGCACATTGATATCGCCAGCTACGGTGTCGACGGATACGTGATCTCGCCCTACAAAGTGTTTTCGCGCCATGGATACGGCGTGGCCTGGACATCGCCCCGCCTGAACGCCCTGCCGCATGACGCTTTGGTCGGAGGGCCGGACGGTAACTGGGAGCTCGGCACGCGCGATGCGGGGGCCTATGCCACCATGTCCGACGTGGTCGCCTACTTCGAGTGGCTGGGAAGCACTGTCTCGGACGCCAAGGATCAGCGCACGCGGATCGAGGCTGCGGGTGCCGCTATCCATGCCCATGAGGCTGCGCTGACCCATGCGATGATCCACGGCATCGGCAATCTGGCCGGGCTCGCAGACCTGCCAGGCGTGACCATCATCGGCGGGGCGGACAATCCGGCACGGGAAGGTCTCGTGTGCCTCACGCTGGACGGGATCGAGGCACCCGATCTCGTAACCGCCCTGCGCCTGAGGGGCATTCGGACCCACACCCGCAAGGCCGACCACTACTCCGGCAACATCCTGACGCCGCTTGGGGTGGCGGGGGCTGTGCGCGTCTCAATGTGTCACTACAACAGCCTCGACGAGGTTCGTGCCTTTCTGACGGCGATGCACGATATTATCGCGGCGCCCAACGTCCCTCCGTCCGCATAGCCGATGAGCCTTGGCCGCAAACGCGTGCAATGAAGTGACATGGAGCGCTATGCGGGCGGCGCTGCATGCGTGGAGGTTTCCACCCCAGGCAAGAAGGCTACGCCCGTCGCACGTCGCTCCCGTCCCGGCTATGCTTCCGTATCGTAGCGGCCAAGGTCGGGCGCCGCCTCCCGCAGGGTCCCGTTGTATTTTGGCAGGTCATCGGCCATGAGCAGCCAGGGCAACTTGCTTTGATAGTTCACGTGAAAGGTCGGTTCGAAAGTCTCCGGCGCGTCGAGCGTGCCGGCGTAGAGGTGCATCCCTCCGGGGTAGTGCGTGGCCTCAAAGGCCATTGGCGTGCCGCAGCCCGCACAGAAATGACGTAGGACGCCGGGAGAGCTTTCGCGTGTGCGAGGCGCTTGCCCGGTCCAGCGAAAGCCCTGCACGTGCACGCCGAGCCAGCCAACGACAGGAGCTGCGCAGGTGCGGCGGCAATCGTCACAGTGGCAATAGCACGCCCATTGCACTGCGCCATCAAACGTCCAGCTCACCGCCCCGCAATGGCACCGCCCCGATCGGGTCACGTCGTCCTTCATTCACCCGTTTCCTCTCCGCTGCACACCGGGATCAGTCGCGGAGCAGTCTAGCATCCATCATGGGCCAGCCGAGGTGCGTCGCGGACGGGTGGTCGTCCGTTTGCGACCCAGGTGCTGTCCTTCATGCTCTTTGCGCTGCGCGACTTCCGACCCGCGCCGAGATCGCATCCGGTACGCGCGCTGCGCGTTGGATCGTCCAACATCGCAGCAGGCTCTCATAGGGCATCCCATGCGAAAGGTCTGCCAAAGTTGTATCATCCGTGGGGGATACGCCGCGATCGAGCGTCAATGCGCCAGTGACAGCGGTGCAAAGTTGTGTCAGTATTCAGAATAGATGTTATGAATAATAAGACTGCTTCTCCAGCCGGTTCTGATGCCGCCACCGGGCTCACGGCGAGCCACTGGGGCCTGGGATGTGCCGAGATCGACGGCGGACGCATCACACATGTTGGTCCCCATCCGTCCGATCCGGATCCGTCCCCGATCAACGGCAACATCGCGGGCAGCCTCTCAGGACGAGCTCGCGTCCTGCGCCCGGCCATCCGTCAAAGCTGGCTCGAGGGTCATCCGCAGGCGGTGCCGCGCGGCCGGGATCGGTTCGTCGAGGTCAGTTGGGATACCGCGCTAGAAGCGCTGGCCACGGAGCTCACGCGTGTCCGCACCGACCACGGCAACGAGAGCCTGTTCGCGGGCTCGTATGGCTGGGCAAGCGCCGGACGTTTTCACCACGCGCAAAGCCAGCTCAAGCGGTTCCTCAATACCATCGGCGGCTTCGCCCGCTCGGAGGGCAATTATAGCTACAACGCGGCCCTTGGGCTTATGCCCCACGTCGTCGGGCCCTACCGCAGCCATGTGGCGCGGGCGACGCGGTGGCGTGTCATCGCGGAACACAGCGATCTGGT
Source organism: Pseudomonadota bacterium (assembly GCA_039189975.1). GTDB lineage: Bacteria > Pseudomonadota > Alphaproteobacteria > Rhodobacterales > Rhodobacteraceae > HLUCCA09. The sequence goes on along the minus strand of JBCCYI010000257.1, from coordinate 2,899 downwards.
GGTGCTTTTTGGCGGGCTGGCGATGCGCAATACGCAAGTCAGCGACGGTGGAGCGGCCCACCACCGCATGGCAAACGATCTGCGGGCCTGCGCCCGCCGCGGCGTGGCCTTTGTCAACATCAGCCCCCTGCGGACCGACGCTTTGGACGAACTCGGAGCCGCGTGGATGCCGGTCACACCAGGCACCGACACGGCGCTGATGATGGGTCTGGCCCACACGTTGCTGTCCGAAGACCTGCATGATCCGGCGTTCTTGTCGCGCTACACCACCGGCTTCGACCGGTGTGCCGCCTACCTGCGCGGCGCGGTCGACGGCCAGCCCAAAGACGCCGAGTGGGCCGCCGCGCTGACCGGGCTAGACCCAGATCAAATCCGCGAGCTCGCCCGCCGCATGGCCGCGGTGCGCACGATGATCAGCGTCGCGGCGGGGGTACAGCGCACCGATTTCGGCGAGCAACCGCTCTGGATGGCCGTGACGCTCGCCGCCATGCTTGGACAGATCGGCCTGCCGGGCGGCGGCTACACGATCGGCTATGGGGTCAACGCGAATATCGGCTCGATTGAGCGCCTCTTCCGTTGGGGGACGTTGCCGCAAGGGACGAACCCGGTCGATGTCGTGATCCCAGTCGCCATGATCGCCGACATGCTCCTGCATCCTGGAGGGCATTACAGGTACCAGGGCGCCACGCACTGTTTTCCCGATGTGCGGCTCGTCTGGTGGGCGGGGGGCAACCCGTTCCACCACCACCAGGACCTTAACCGTCTGCGCCGCGCATTCCAGGCGCCGGACACCATCGTCGTCAACGAGATCAACTGGACGGCCACCGCCCGTCATGCCGACATCGTGCTGCCGGTTGCCGCGCCCCAGGAGCGCACCGATTTTGGCGCCGGCAAGTCCGATGACGCGCTGGTGCCTCTGCCGCGGCTGGTCGCCCCGCCGGGGGAGGCGCGGGTGGAGTACGACATCTACGCCGATCTCGCCGGGCGCCTCGGCGTCGCGAAGGCGTTCACCGAGGGCAAGAACGCAGATGATTGGCTCCGGCTCCTCTGGTCGCAGACGCAGGCGCGCGGTCGCGCCCATGGCGTCGACCTGCAGGACTGGGACAGCTTCCTGGCCGGTGAAGTGGTGCGGCTGCCCGATCCGAGTCCACGGCAAGTCTTTCTGGCAGACTTTCGAGCTGATCCAACGGCCCATGCGCTGCCGACTCCGAGTGGCCGGATCGAGCTCTTTTCCGAAGTCATCGCGGGGTTCGATCTGCCCGATTGCCGGGGCCATGCCACCTGGTTTCCGCCGCGCGACTGGGCGGCGCGTCCGGCGGGAGAAGCTCCGCTCGCTCTCCTGTCTGGCCAGCCTGCCACCCGGCTCCACAGTCAGCTCGACAATGGCGGCTTTAGCCTGAGCCACAAGATCTGCGGGCGCGAGCCGGTGCTGATCCACCCCGAGGATGCAGCAGCCCGTGGCATCGCCGATGGCGCCGTCGTGCTGCTGCGTAACGCGCGCGGGCAGTGTTTTGCGGGCGCGCGGCTCACAGACGAGATCACTCGCGGCTGCGTCTTTCTCTGGACCGGCGCCTGGTACGACCCGGACGACACCGCTCCGCAAGACAGGGACCGCCATGGCAACCCCAATGTCCTGACGCACGATCTGCGCAGCTCCAGCCTGACGCAAAGCCCGGCCGCGCATTCCGCATTGGTCGAGCTTCTGCCGTTTAGCGGGCCACTGCCGCCGGTCGAGGCCCATGACCCACCCGCGTTCTTGTCGCGCGGCGCGGCCCCGCTAGAGGACACGCCATAACCGTGACCGACCCCGCGCCAAAGCTCGATTCGACCCTCTCCAAAGGGTTGCTGATCCTCGAAACCCTCGCGACTGCAAAGGGCGGCAGGGGGGTGACGGATCTCTCCCGCGAACTGGGGTTGACCAAGTCGAACACCTTTCGCCTGCTTCGGACGCTGGCCCATCTCGGCTACGTTGAACATCAGGACGACCGGACCTACGCCGCCACGCTCAAGACCTGGCGTGTCGGCCGCGCGCTGATCGAGACCGACAATCTGCGCGAGCTGGCGGCGCCCGAAATGTCTTACCTGTCGGAAGAGACGGGAGAGACAGTCTACCTTGCGGTTCGCGAGGGTCTCTCCGTGGTCTATATCGACAAGCGCGACAGCTCCAAGCCGATCCGATCGTGGAACGCGATCGGGGGTACGGCGCCGCTTCACTGCGTTGGCACCGGCAAAGCGCTCCTGGCTGCGGAGTTTGAGGCGCTGCAAGGCGAGATCGCGGCGCACCTTACGGGGTTTACGGACCGCACCCTGACGACGATGGCGGCGGTGCGCACCGATGTCGCCCAAACGCTGCGCCAGGGGTATGCCTTCGACCGTGGCGAGTTTCGGGAGCGCATTCTAAGCTTCGGCGCGGTGATCGCCTTGCCCGATTGCGCGCCCGTTGCGGCGCTTGGCCTCTCCCTTCCGGACGTTAATATGCCGGCCAATGGCGAGGATCGGATGGGTGGGCTAGTGCTGCACGCTGCCCGCGCTGTGTCGCAAAAGCTCGCCCGCCGTTAGGGGCTGTCCGACCGATTGCGCAGGTCAATGGGCGCCGTTGGATGCGGCATCGCTCTTCAGGAGCTTTTGAACGGCCAGCGTTCGGGTAGCGTGACGTAGAAGAGGGATCAGAGGTGGCGGCGCGTGAGTGCGCCCTCGGCCCGCCCACGCAAGCCCGACCCTGCAAAGGCGTCGCTTCAGTGTCAATCGGCATCCAATGCTGACCCCTGTTTGGAGTGCGCCCCTCCGGATGGGCAAGATCACGCGGCGGTTTTGACAGGTTTGCGGGTGTGGCGGTCCTCGAATTGCGCGGGGCTGAGATACCCCAGGGCTGAATGCAGGCGACGGGTGTTGTAGGCAT
>JBCCYI010000256.1:0-5151 GCA_039189975.1 Pseudomonadota bacterium | reverse complement strand
GAATCGACCGTCGCGACGGTGTCGGGTGGTAGGGCCGCGCGCGCGGCGGCGATGACGCCTGCCGGTCCCCATTCCGCGTCCTGCGGGAACGCCTCGGCGAGCGCGGCCTTGAGCGCGTCCGGGGCGCCATCGGGCCAGACCGGCCGCGGCGCGAGGCCCGCGGTCAGGGCCGAGAGCGCCGCGCCGCATTCCGCGATGAACGACAGCGTGGCCTGGTGCATGTAGTGGTGGTTGGGCTCGGCGTGGATGTCGATCACGTGCTGGCGGGCGGGATCCCAGATCTCGCGCCACCCTGGCCGCATCTCGATGGGGTCGTACCCCACGCAGAGCACCACGTCCGCCGATTGCAGGAACGGGACCAGAAGCGCGTCCGCGCGGGGCGACAGTCCCGCGCCCCCGAGCGCCAGCGGATGGTCCTCCGCCAACACGCCCTTGGCCTTGTAGGTCGTCACGACAGGGATCCCGAGGCGCTGGGCCGCTTCGGCCAGCGCCGCTTCGGCCCCGTCCTTCAGCACATCGAGACCAGCCACGATCACCGGGCGCTCGGCCTCCGCCAGCCACGCCCGCGCCTGCTCCAGCGCCGGGCCCGCGGGGGCGACGGGCGCGGCGGGCACCCGCTGGCGCGTGGCCGCCGGGCTTGGCGCATCCGCTACGGCGATCGGCACGTCGATCAGCACGGGGCCGGCGCGCCCTTCGGTGGCGATCGCCACGGCCTTGTCGGCGAGGGTGGCGGCTTCGGCTGCGGTGAGCGTGAAGGTCGCCTTGGTGATCGGGGCGAGGACCGCGCGATGGTCGAGCACCTGATGGGTGTAGGTCAGCGCCTCGTCGGCATCGAGGCAGCCCGACAGCACGATCATCGGCACCCGGTCCTGCGAGGCGTTGGCGACGACGTTGACCGCGTTCATCAGGCCGGGGCCGACCGTGGCGACCAGGATCGCGGGCGCGCCGTCCACATGGTGGACCCCCTCTGCAATGAACCCGCCGGCGTTCTCGTGCTTGACCAGATGAAAGGTGATGCCGGCCCGCTCGAGCGCGTCGATGATGGTGAGAACCTCCCCACCCGGCATCCCAAAGGCATGGCGGCACCCGGCCGCGTGGAGCCGCTCGGCGACCCGGTCCGCCGCGCGCGCCCCGCTCATCGCATCGCCCCAGGGATGGCCTGGGCGTATACCCGTTGCGTCCGCGCCAGGCGGTTTTGCCCGGGCGTTTGCCCGAAGGCGCGCGGGTACCGGGGCGGATGGCAGGGGTCGTCATGGGGAGGCAAGGTGGATCTCCGTCTTCGCAAGAGGGTCGCAGGCTTGCACCTCCCTAGGGCACCTGTCAGCCTCGCCACAAGGGGGCGCGTTGCGCACTAGCCCGAGAGCACAGCCTACCCGGGCGCCATCCAGGCGCCATCCGGGCCGTAGGTCCGTTCGTGCAGGCCAGCGTGTGTCGCCGAATGCCTGCGCGCGGTGGCGCCTGGGCGCGGGCGCGCAGAATGGGTGGTGCCGGGGGCGGACCTGGCCGCAGGCGAACAGGGAGGCCAGCTATGGTGCGACCGTCACAATTGAGCCTGCGGGGGCTCGAGGTCTTCCTACTCGCCGCCCGGTCCGGGTCGATCAAAGCAGTGGCCGAAGAAACCGGTCTTGCGCCAAGTACGGTCTCGCACCATTTGCGCAGCCTCGAGGATGCGCTGGGCCTCGCGCTCATCGACCATGCCCGCCGCCCCCTCGCGCTCACTCAGCAGGGAGCCCTGCTGCTGCCCTATGTCGAGGGTGCGCTGGGTCTTCTTGATCGGGCGCAACTGGCGGTCGTGTCGGGTGATCTGGCGGAAACACGGGCGCTCCGCTTGGCCCTCATCGAGGATTTCGACAGTGAGATCGCGCCGGAAATGGCCCGGCTGCTAGCTGCGGGAATGCCGCGCTGCGACTTCGCGCATCTCACACGTCCCAGCCACGAGATCATTGATCTGATCCGCAAGCGTGAGCTCGACGTAGGGATCGCCAGCCGACCCGAATTCGACGTTGAAGACCTTGTGATGCGCCCGCTTCTGCGTGACCCGTTCGTCCTGGCGGTGCCGGCGGGGGCAGGACATGCAGCGGAGAGCTATCTGGGGGGAGCCGTCGCACTGCCTCTCTTGCGCTATTCGCCGCGCCATTTCATCGGAGCGCGGATCGAAGCACAGCTGCGCCGCATGCGCGTCAGCGTCCCGCATCGCTTTGCATTTGAGAGCAACCAGTCGCTCCTGGGACTCGTCGCCGAAGGGCAGGGCTGGGCGATCACGACGCCGACAAACTATGCGCGCGCCCAGCGGTTTCAGCCCGGCATCCGTCTCTTGCCCTTTCCCGGCCGGGGCTTTGCGCGCTACGTCTGCGTCTTTACCGCACCCGGTTACAACGCGCAGGTCCGCGACTTCATCGCGGCCGCCCTGCGCCGACTGATCCAGTCGCGCATCATTGATCCTATGGTTGCGCGCATGGAATGGCTCTCGGCCGGGTTTCACCTCGAGCACGCCCCGCCAGAGATCGACGCTTGAGGTCCAGCGACCTGGCTATGTCCGCGTGGCCGGGTTGGCCCCGCTCGGCCCAGCCCAAGATGGAGCATGATGCACGACTGTCGTGACATCCGGATCAAAGCAGGATGGGCATGCGCCTGCGGATCTCGGCATCCTGCTCGGGCGTCAGGTACGTCGGGTGATGCGTCTCCAGGATTTCGCGCGCTTTGTGGCGGGCGCGACCCCACGCGTCGGGCGCACCTTTCTCTTCCCAGGCGGAGGGCGCGTCGCGGTCGGCAAGGGTCGGATAGAAGTAGTCGCGTTCCATCGCAGCGTAGGTGTGCTGCCCTCCGAGAAAGTGCCCCTCGCCGAGCACGGCCTCGCAGATTGCCTCGAACCCGAGGTTTTCCTCCGTCACTTCGACACCGCGCAGCGCCCGATAGGTGGCCGAGTGCATCTCGTCGTCGAGGACGAAGCCCTCGAAACTCGCCCCCAGCAGCGACGCTGTCATGCCGGAGGATTCGTAAATCAGGTTGCCGCCCGCGAGCGCGGCGGCCAAAGAGGTGATACCTTTTTCCGCGCCGTACTGGGCGTCGATCGCTTTTGCGTCGGTCATTGAAGCAGCAACGCCCGAGGGCAGGCCAAGCCAGTTCGTCAGCTGCGCGGAGGCCGCGTTCAGCACTGCAATCTCGCCACCGCTGCCCGCGAAGGCGCCGGTGCGCAGGTCGATCACGAAGGGCCAGTTGGAGAACACCATCGGGTGCCCAGGTTTGATCGCGTGAACCATCACCAGGCTTGCGAGTGTCTCTGCCAACGACTGCGCCAGAAACCCGGCCAGAGTCGCAGGGGCCGTCGCGCCCGATTGGGCGGCTGTGATGCAGGACATCGGCATGTTGTGCTTGATCGCGGCATAGACGACGTCGACCGCGTCTTCCCCGTAGCGCATGGGGGAGATCACAGGGCTGATGTGGGCCTTCAGAAACGGACGCTCCGCGAATGTGCCCGGACCACCTGCTGCGATGTCGAGCATCTCGACAATCGGGTCCATGTGTTCGGCCAGCGTGAAGGAGGTCGCGACGGGCTTGGTGGTGTTGCGCAGGAGCGCGTAGGCGGTGTTGACGTCGAGGTCGAAGTTGTCGGGCACGTCGGTGGCCACGCAGCAGCGCGTGAACCAGCTCACGTTTGTGAGCGTGTCTTGCAGGCGTGTGAAGTCGTGCAGGTCCCGCAGCGTGGACGGGCGGTAGAGGCCGGTGTCCATGTCGAGCGTCTGAACCGCAGCGCCTCCGGTGCCGAAAAACACCCGGTCTCCGCCGATTTCGATGCTGCGCGCCGGGTCGCGCCCGTGAAGTACGAAGCGCTGCGCGGCGCAGGCTATGGCCGTTTCCGTGAGTGCGTGTGGGATCAGAATGCGGGCGCCCTGCGCCTTCGCGCCAGCGGCGCAGAGGTCCTGCGCCAGACGGTCGGGCACTTCGCCCATGCCGAGCTCCGCCAGCAGCCGCAACGCAGTCGCGTAGATGGCCTCGCACTCGGCCTTGCTCAAGGGCTGGTACCGTCCGCCGATCTGTCCTGGGGCAGCGGGGTTGACCTCTGGCTTGGCGGCGCGCTTGGCAAGCCGGTCCTTGCGGCCGGCACGCCGGGTTTTTGCGGTGGGCGCGGGCATCGGCGCGGTCCTCCCTGATCTGTGTGGCAATCAGGCCCGGCTTGGGGCTCCGTCGCAAGGTCCTATGGGCCCAGGCAGCAGATCTTCTCAAACCTTGTGCGAATATTTCGAATATACGAGGGGTGAGTTGACGCATCGGAGTGGTCCGGGATTGGTGCGCGACGATCTATCGGGGAGAGTATGATGAAGAGCCAGGCGCGTGTGGTCGTGATCGGTGGCGGGATCGCGGGATGCTCCACGCTCTATCACCTGACGCAGGAGGGGTGGACGGATGTCGTGCTCTTGGAGCGGGACGAGCTGACCTCCGGCACCACCTGGCACTCGGCGGCGCAGGTGACGAACTTCGGGATGAACCAGACGATGGTGGGGCTGAAGTCCCATTCCATTGCGCTCTACAAAGAGCTCGCCGAAGACCCGGAGTATCCGATCAACTACCACCATGCCGATGGGGGCATACGCCTGGCCAACACCGAAGCGCAGATGGACGGCTACCGCCATTTCGCCTCGATGGCGCGGGGGATGGGCGTGGCGTTCGAAGTAATTGATGCCGCGGAATGCGCCCGACGCCATCCGTTGATCTCGACCGAGAATCTGATCGGCGGCCTTTGGGACCCGCTCGATGGCGACATCGACCCTGCGCAACTCTGTCAGGCGCTCGCGTTTCATGCGCGCAAAGCAGGGGCAGAGGTGTATCGGTTTACTGAGGTCACCGGGTTAAGCCAGCACAGCGACGATAGGTGGAAAATAGAGACTAATAAGGGAAGTATCGACGCAGATATCGTCGTGAACGCCTGCGGATACCGCGTGAATGAGGTTGGCGCGATGATGGGTGTGCATCACCCGGTCGCGTCGATGGAACATCAGTATTTCGTCACCGAAGACATCCCTGCGATAATCGATGCAGGCCACCGCATGCCCCTGCTACGCTGTCCCATTTCCGATTATTACTCCCGTCAGGAAAAGAACGGTCTGCTTGTCGGTTTCTATGAACAGGGCTGCAAGACTTGGGGCATGGATG
>JBCCYI010000255.1:0-5184 GCA_039189975.1 Pseudomonadota bacterium | reverse complement strand
TGGCGGTGTATCGGGGTCGCTGCCGGGCGGTGGCGGGGCCTCCGGCATCGCTGGTGTCGGCAGATCAAACCGCAGGGCCACCCGCGCCAGCCGCGCCGACAGCACATGGGCTGCCGGCAAAAACAGGATGTCGAGCGTGCCGGCCTCGAGCCCGGAAAAGGTCAGCGCCTCACCCACCACGCGCGAGAGCGTCTCTTCGGCGCCCTCCGCCGGTCCGATGAAGGCCAGAAGATGCGACCGCGTGCCATCCTCGTAGGTCACCGCCGCGAGATAGGCGACCTGTGCCAGCCCACCCATCCTTGCGAGCTTTCCATCCAGAGCAGTGAGCAAGGGCTCCGGCAGGGTCGCGGGAGCCGCAAGCTCGCGCGGCCGTGCTTCCGCGACGGCCGGCCCGTCCGCGAGCGTTTCGGCCAGCCATTCCACGGCCTCGGGCGGCAACAGCATTTCCGAAGGGGCGCCCCCCAGATTGAGCCCCAGCCCGATCCCCTGGCCCTTCAGCAGCTCTGCCACACGGCGTCCGGGCAGCGCCGCATAGGGCGTCGGGCCGCCTGCGAAGGCCGCCAGCCGCTCCTCCAGATCGTAGACCAAGACGTAGGGTCCGTCCTCCAGCGGGAAGATGCGCGGCTCGACCGTGTCGCCCACCGGCTCGGCGGCGAGCATCAAAAAGAGCTCGCCCTCCGCCAACCGTGCATAGAAAGCGAGCCGGGCGCTGTCGTCCTCTGGCGTCTCCGCCATTGCGCGATAGGCGGCGTCGAGCGCGGTGTCCCCGGTGTGCATCGCCTACTCCCCCGGCCGCGCCAGGACCGCCGCGACGCGCGCGCGCAGGACCGGCAGCAGCTCCGCCTCGAACCATGGGTTCTTCTTCAGCCACGCCGTATTGCGCCATGACGGGTGCGGCAAGGGGAAGACGTTTGGCAGATGGGCGCGCCACCGCTGGACCGTTGCCGTCACGCCTCCCTCGGCGCCCGCGCGGCCCAGGTGATAGCGATGGGCATAGCCGCCCACCAGCAGGGTCAGCGGCACCGCCCCCAGGGCCGCCATCGCCGCGGTATGCCAGGTTCTGGCACAGATGGGCGGCGGCGGCAGGTCCGACCCCTTGGCGTTGTACCCGGGAAAGCAGAAGGCCATCGGCAGGATCGCGATCCGCGCCAGGTCGTAAAACGTCGCCTCGTCAATGCCCATCCACGACCGCAACCGCACGCCCGACGGATCGTCGAACGGGCGCCCGCTGGCATGGACCCGCGCGCCCGGCGCCTGCCCGGCCACGAGGATCCGTGCGCCCGCGCCGAACCACACCACGGGACGCGGCGCATGCGCCGTATGCGTGGCCGCAAAGCGGGGTGTGCAGATGCGGCAGGCGGTGATCTCGTCTTGCACGGTCAGGCTCATGTCGTGGAGCTATCGCACTGCACCCTTGGCGCAAGGAGATTGCGCACCTCCATTGAACATTTACCTTTTTGACAGACATACTATTGCCAGATTGCACACATAGGCGCGGAGGAGTGTGTGCGTGTGGCCGCCTCGATGCGTGGGCTGAGCAATGATTGAGTTGAGCAACGTCAGCAAGTCGTTCTGGACGGGGACGCAGCGCAAGGTGATCCTGGACCGGGCCAGCCTGCGCGTGGAGCTCGGCAATTCGATCGGCATCCTCGCCCCCAACGGCACCGGTAAGACGACGCTGATCAACATGCTCGCAGGCCTCGAAAAGCCGGACGAGGGCGAGATCCACCGCTATTGCAACGTGTCCTTTCCCCTCGGCTTCATGGGCGGGGTGGTCAACCGCCATTCTGGCATGGAGAACGCCCGCTACATCGCGCGGCTCTACGGGCTGGACCCCGACTATGTGGAGGCGTTCTCGCGCTGGCTCACCGGGATCGAGGAATATTTCGACATGCCCGTCGGCACCTACAGCCAGGGGATGCGCGCGCGGTTCTGCTTTTCGCTGATGCTCGCGCTCGACTTCGACGTGTATCTCATCGACGAAGGCATGCCGCACACCACGGATGTGGAGTTTAATCGCAAGGCCGGTTCGATCCTTCGGGAGCGCCTGAAAGATACGACCGTCGTGATCGTGTCGCATCAGGCCCAAACGCTAGAGAAATTCGCCCGTTCGGCGGCTGTTCTGCGGCACGGAAAGCTCCACCAGTTCGAGACGCTCGAGGAGGCCAAGGCGCTCTATGACTTTCAAAGCTAAGGCTCTCAAGTATCGCGCCCGCCCCGGCACGCCGCTGACCGACGGGGTGGATCCTGCGCGGATCCGCGCCCAGACGCTCGCAGAAATGGGTGAAAGCCCCGAGGTCGACGCCTCGGCCGACACCGCGCCCGCCCCGCAGACACCGAGGGACGCGAGCGCAAGAGACGTCACGCCCGGCGCCGTCCCGGGCCCGGCCTCCGCCCAGTCGGGGCCCGCGTCGGGGGGGCTGTCGGGGGCCAGCTCCGGGGCCAAGTCTGGGGCCAAATCTGGGGCCAAATCTGGGGACGTCGCCTCCGCCGCGGAGGTCGACAGCGAGACCCAGATCGCCGCCATCCGGCGCGAGGGGCTCACGGGGCGCCAGCTGCGCATGGCCCGCCGCGTGGCCCACAAGCACGGGCTTGCGCCCACATCCGACTTTGACGCGGTACGCCTGCTGCGCGCAAAGGGGGTCGATCCCTTCAGCCGTGCCAACATGCTCGACATCGTCCGCTCCGCGCCAGAGGACGCGACGGCGCCGCGCAACCTGCCTACCGCCGTGCCGGACCCCGCAGCACCGGCTGTCGCCCCGCCGGCGATGCCGGGCATCAAACTGCCGGAAGACCGCGCCGGTGAGATCTTCAAGATCCAGCAGGACATCGCCAAGCGCCGCCGCCGCAAGGTTACGTTTCTCCTGGCCCGGCTCGCCTTCTTCGTGATGCTGCCCACCGTGATCGCGGGATGGTACTACAGCGTGGTCGCGACCCCGATGTACGCCACCCATTCCGAGTTCGTGATCCAGCAGGCCGATGGCGGCGCCGCCGGCGGGGTTGGCGGGCTCTTTCGCGGCACGGGTCTGGCGGTGCAGCAGGACAGCACAACCGTGCAATCCTACCTGATGTCGCGCGATGCGATGCTGCGCCTCGATCAGGACCGCGGGTTCAAGGCCCATTTCAGCCAGAGCGGGATCGACCCGGTGCAGCGCCTGCCCGAAGACGCCAGCAACGAGGCCGCCTACCGGCTCTACGAGCGCAACGTGCAGGTCGCCTTTGATCCGACGGAGGGCATCCTGAAGATGGAAGTTGTGGCTGCGTCCCCCGAGGCCAGCCAGCAATTCTCCGAGGCGCTGATCGGTTATGCGGAGGAGCAGGTCGATAACCTGACCGCCCGCCTGCGCGACGATCAGATGGACGGTGCCATGGCCAATTTCGAGCAGGCCGAAGCCCGCGTGCGCGCCGCGCAGCAACAGGTGCTCGATCTGCAGGAACAGCTCGGCGTGCTCGACCCCGTCTCGGAAACCGGCAGCCTGATGCAGCAGATCACGACCTTCGAGGTCGAGCTGCGCCAGAAGCAGCTGGAGCTTCAGCAGCTCCTGTCGAACACCCGGCCGAGCCAGGCACGGGTGCAAGGCGTCGAGGGCGAGATTGCGCGCCTTGACGCGCTGATTGCCGAGTTGCGCAGCTCCCTGACCGGGTCGACGGACGGTGCGGCGTCGCTCGCCCGCGTGTCCGGCGAGCTGCGCATCGCCGAGGCCGATCTCGCGACGCGGCAGCTCCTGCTCCAGCAAGCCGCGCAACAGCTCGAAACCGCCCGGATCGAGGCGAACCGGCAGACACGCTACATGGCTGTCGGGGTCTCGCCCATCGCGCCCGATGAGCCGACCTACCCCCGCATTTTCGAGAACACGGCCCTTGCCTTCCTGATCTTTGCCGGTATCTACCTGATGCTCTCGCTCACGGCCTCTGTGCTGCGCGAACAAGTCTCGTCCTGACCGCGCGCGCTGCAGGGCGGCCACAGGGAGAACACCATGCATCACGTGACCGTCGGCCCGGACGCGGCGCCCGTGACCTTCGGCAACGACGCGCCCCTGGTCGTTATCGCCGGTCCGTGCCAGCTTGAGGGGCGCACGCATGCGCTTTCCATCGCTCAAGCAATGGCAGAGGCCTGTCGCGCCGCGGGCGTCGGGTATGTCTTCAAGGCCAGCTACGACAAAGCGAACCGGTCCTCCCTGGCTGGCCAACGTGGCATGGGCATCGCGGCCGGGCTCGACGTGCTCGCCGAGATCCGTGAGACGGTCGGTTGCCCGGTCCTCACCGATGTGCACGGCCCCGAGCAATGCGCCCGCGCCGCAGAGACTGTCGATATCCTCCAGATCCCCGCGTTTCTCTGCCGCCAGACCGATCTTTTGCTGGCTGCCGGCGAAACCGGCGCGGCCATCAACATCAAGAAGGGGCAGTTCCTCGCGCCGTGGGACATGGCCCATGTCGCCGAGAAGGTGCACAGCACCGGAAACCAGCGCATTCTGCTGACGGAGCGTGGCGCGAGCTTCGGCTACAATGCTCTTGTGGCCGACATGCGCGCCCTGCCCACGATGGCGCGCACCGGCTGGCCCGTGGTGATGGACGCCACCCACGCCGTGCAGCAACCCGGCGGGCTTGGCGGCGCGACCGGCGGCCAGCGTGAGTTTGCCCCCGTTCTGGCGCGCGCTGCGGTGGCCCTGGGCGTCGCCGCTGTCTTCATCGAAACGCATGAAGCCCCCGACAGCGCGCCGTCCGACGGGCCGAACATGATCCCCCTCGACCAGATGCCGGATCTTGTCCGGACGCTGGCGGCCTTCGATCAGCTCGCGAAGGCCAATCCGATCCGTCTCTAGACGGCCGCGTCCGCGTAGTCTTGCGCACTCAAACGTCCCGCCGCGAGCGCACTGAGCCCCACAAAGAGCGTCGCCGTGGCCAGCATGAGCGGCAGGCCGCCCGCCTGGTAGGTCAGCCCCGACAGGAGCGTGCCCAAGAGCCGTCCGCCCGCGTTCGCCATGTAGTAAAAGCCGACGTCCATCGTCACCCGCTCGTCCTTGGTGAAGGCCAGGATCAGGTAGGAGTGGAGCGCCGAGTTCAGCGCAAAGATCGCGCCAAAGGCCAGAAGGCCCACCACCAGCGCGCCCGTCAGCCACGCCACCGGCCCGCCTGCCGCAAGCGCCAGCGCCGTCAGCACCGCCGGCACCGCCGCGAGCGCCC
>JBCCYI010000254.1:0-5224 GCA_039189975.1 Pseudomonadota bacterium | reverse complement strand
GTCTCGTGTACGTGCTCGCCCGGGCGCATATGGGGGCGGGAGATCTCGACGCGGCGGAGCCTGTTTTGCGCAGTCTCGTCGAAGCCGGGACGACCTTCGATCAGATCTGGGAGGACTATATCCGTGTCCTCAGCCAGAACGGCAAGCGGGCCGAGGCCGAAGCCGTCCTGCAAGAAGCACTTGTCGTGGTGCCGGAGTCTGCCGATCTCAAATGGTTCCAGGCCTCAATTCTGGAGCGCAACCGGGATTTCGAGGGGGCGATCGTCGTCTACGAAGAACTCTACGCACTCAACGACGGCTCGCCGATCATCGCAAACAACCTCGCCAGCCTTTTGTCGACGGTGCGCGAAGATCCCGACAGCCTTGACCGCGCCGACCGTATCGCGCGTCGTCTGCGCGGCACCGATGTACCCGCCTTTCAGGACACCTACGGCTGGATCCGCTACCTACAGGGTGACTATCAGGAAGCGTTGGAATACCTCCGGCCCGCTGCGGACGGGCTTTCAACCGATCCCATGGTCCAGCTGCACCTTGGGCTGACCTATGATGCTCTGGAGCGCACGGAGGATGCGATCGCGCAGATCGCGCGTGCTGTCGAAATGGCCGGGGACGACCCACGCCCGGCATTTGCGAGAGCGCGGGATCGGCTGACAGAGTTGCAAAACAGTGATACCGGCGCAGGAAGTGAGTCCGGCGGCGGCGGCACGCTACCCTCCAACTCCGATACCGGAGTAAGGGAATAGGGCAATAGCGTGGCCCCCGCACCCGAGCGGGACCGCAGACTGTTTGGAGGCCTGAGGCATGTTTCGTTTGTCGATCGCAGCGGCGGTGGCGCTCATCTCCTTGGTGTGGACCACGGCGAGCTTCGCACAGAACTACCTGATCCAGCCCGGGGACCAGCTCAGTATCGAGGTGCTTGAGGATCCCGAGCTGAACCGTGCCGTGCTCGTCACCCCGGATGGCCGCATCAGCTTCCCGCTGGCCGGAACGGTGCAGGCCGGAGGGCGCACGACCGCGCAGGTCGAACGCGCCCTGCGCTCTGCGCTGGCCAATTCCTTTGCCAATCCGCCAACGGTCTTTGTGGCTGTGGGCGCTCTCGCCCCCGTCAACCCGGGTAGTCTCACCGAACAGACCGAGGCGATCCTCGTTTACCTTGTCGGCGAGGTCCAGGCACCGGGGCCGAAATCCGTCCTGCCGGGCACGACCGTCCTACAACTGCTGTCCCAATCGGGGGGCTTCACGCGTTTTGCGGCCACCAAGCGCCTGCAACTGCGCCGCACCAATCCGCAGACGGGCCAGCAGCAACTGACACTCATAGACTATCGCGCGATCTCTCGCGGCGCCGTCATCTCGAATGAGCCGATCCTGCAGGAAGGCGACGTGTTGGTCGTCCCCGAACGAAGGCTTTTCGAGTAAGTCGACGCCATGGGGGGCAAGAGACAGCACGCACGATCAACACCTAACGCACGGGGCACGCGGCTACAGCGCACCTGCGGGGTCGTGTGCGTCTCGGCACTTGCGGCCTTTCCCCTGCCCGCTCAGGAAACGGAGACCCTTCCCGGCGCAGAACTCTACCTCGATTTCTCCAGCGGCGTCGAAATCTCGGACAATTACGAGCGCCTGGAGAACCCGACGGACACGTCCTTTGCCCTGCTCAATTCGGTCGCGCTGACCTTCGACAGCGTCACACGCAGCCAGCGGTTCACAGCAAGCGCCGGCTTCACCTTCGAGGCTGGGTCCTTTCCGGATGATCCTGATGGCGACGGTCGCGACATCGACAACCCGTTCGTCGACATAGCTTACACACTGCAAAACCGTGACACGCTCCTGAGCTTCAGCGGGCGCTATGCCGAACGTGAGAACGGATTTGACGAGCAGGAAATCGTGGACGCGGACGATATCGTCGTTGACCAGGGCACGCGCTCTGACCTGACACTGGCCGCCAATCTGGTTCTGGGCCGCACGGCGCCGCTCTCATTCTCTTCCGATCTCTTCTATCGCGACACGCAGTATTTCGACACCGAAGATCCGACGCTCTCTGACGAGATCTTCTACTCGACCACAAATACGCTGACCTTCAACCTCTCGCGCACGACGTCCGTTTTCGTGACTGCCTCCTACTTCGAGCGCGACGAGGACGACAGCACCGAGACCTTCGAGACCAACGCTGCGACGCGCATGGGCGTGAGCTTCGAAAATGCCTCGGGCCTGACGGCCTCCTTTAGCGCAGGGTATTCCGTCAACGAGGTGGAACGTACCGTCGACGGAGACACGGAGACAACGCGCGAAGATCGCCCCGTCGCGGCTCTCTCGTTCTCCCAGGCGCGGCCCAATGGCACGATCGACGCAGGGCTCGACCAGGTGGTCAACGAGGAAGGCCGGCGCACCAGCGTCGACTTTGGCCGATCACTTGAGTTGCCGCGCGGGTCCCTTTCCATGTCGCTCGGGATAACGACAGCCGATTACGACGATTCCGTGCGGGGCATCGGCAGCCTTGAGTATGAGCACTTTCTGCCTCGCGGAACGCTAAACCTCAGCTTCTCGCAGCGCGTCGTCGACGACAGTGACGACGAGGAGGATACTCTGATCACGACCGCTGGTCTCTCCTGGACGCGCCCTTTGACTTCCGTGTCGAGCTTCGGCCTCGACATCAACCTGTCCGCCACCGAAGCAGTCGACGCCGACGAGGCAGACCGGCAACGGGCGAGTTTGACGCTGAACTACAATCACGCTCTGACCGAGGATTGGAACCTCAACACCGGCTACCGGCACAGCACGTTCCGGGAAAGCGGTGAGGGACCGATCATTGAGAATGCCGTCTTCGCCTTTATCGAGCGACGGTTCGATATCCGCCCTTAGCCGGCTGCTCCCACTGCAAGGGCAATGGCCGCCCCAAAGGTCCGCCCAAGGGCAAGCGGTATCCGCTGCGAGGCAGAGACCAGGCTGGCCTTGACTGAGCCACGCGCCCGACGAAGGTCATAAAGACGTCCGACGCGAAGGGCGCCGTCCCACCGACTGGAGAGAAAGAGTGCCGCAAGCCCATCCTGAGGCAAGGCCGCGGTGAGCCATGGTCCGCCGATCGCATTTCGCCGATCCGCCGTTGGACGCGGCTGTGGCTGCGGGGCAAGACCACTGTCGGGCGCCGCGCGGATACCTTACCCGGTTCCAACACGCGCACCGAGAGCGGCATCCCAGCGCTGGCGCAGCCGACCTGCTTGCTCTGCCTTCGTCAAACCGCCACAAGTGCATGAGATGCGACGGCTTATGGCGATCTCTTCCCACCTGGGCCTCCGACAGACGCCCGATCTTGCCGGCACGCGGGTTCTGATTGGGCTGGTCGCCGCCTGCACGCTCGTCGAAGCCTGTCTCTTTTGCGCCGATCTGGGCCTCTTCGACTGGCCGCGTCTGCGCAGCCTTGCCTATCAGAACGGCGCCTTCTGGCCCGGCCTGATGCACGACTGGCGGCCCAACTACACTGGCCAACCCTGGCTGATGTATCTGACCCATGGGTTTCTGCACGGAGGCCTGGCGCATCTCCTCCTCAACATGATCACGCTCTGGTCCCTTGGTGTCGGCATCTTGGAGCGGGTCAGCATCGCGCGGTTCCTGCTGATCTACTTTGGCGCCATGATCGGGGGGGGCGCCGTCTTTGCGCTCCTGTCCACGTCAGCGACACCTATGGTCGGCGCGTCGGGGGCGCTCTTTGGGCTGGCGGGTGCATTGATGGCCTGGCTCTGGGAGGACCAACCGACACTGCGGCTGGCCCTGCGTTTTGCCGGACGGGCCGTTTTGGGGCTTCTCCTCATCAACATTCTCCTGCACGTTTTACTGGATGGCCAACTGGCGTGGCAGACCCACCTGGGCGGATTTCTCACCGGTTGGATCCTCGGGGTGGCCCTCCATTCGGAAGAGCCCCGATCGGAGGAGCGGATGTGAGACGATTGCTGGAGCTTCTGCGCCCTTCCGGGCGGGCAACGCCCCCCGCCGGGGCGCCAGCCGCAGAGCCGGACGGGCCACTGCCCGCGCCCGACAGGCTCACCTATGTGATCGGCGACATTCACGGCTGCGCCCCCCAGTTGCGGTCCCTTCTGGCCCGCATCGCCGAGGACGCGGCGGACACCCCGCATGACATGATCTTTCTGGGCGACTACATTGACCGCGGTCCGGACAGTGCAGACGTGCTGCGCTTGCTCATGACGCTCGACGACGCGCAGGGCAGCGACGGGCGCTTGACGTTTCTGGCCGGCAACCACGACCACATGCTGCTGCATTACCTTGGCGCGCCGGAGGATGGCGTCCGCTGGCTTTGGGTGGGTGGGCGCGATACGCTGACGAGTTTCGGCATCCCCGAGTTGCGCATCGGCGGCGACGCTGAGGACCCGATGGCCGCCCGCGTTATAGCGCAAGCCGAGGCGCTCGCGCAGGCCATGGGCGAACCAATGATCCAGTGGTTGGCGGATAGGCCGCTGTGGTGGCGCTCGGGGAACGTCGTCGCGGTCCACGCTCTGACCGACCCTAAGATCCCGATGGAAGATCAGTCCGATGAGACGTTGCTCTGGGCGCGTCCGGATGACACCCTGACACCGCGTGTGGACGGGACATGGGTCGTCCATGGCCACACAATCGTGGCCGCCCCTTCCGTCCGCGCCCGCCATATCAACGTCGACACTGGCGCATTTCAGAGCGGTGTTCTGACGGCGGCAGTGTTGGCACCAGGCAAAGCGCCACGGTTCTTGACTAGCGAAGGATCGGGAAGCTCTGAGCGGGAGGATTGAGCCCCTTTCACAGGAACGGAAGCGGCGCGCCGATGCCGCAAGGGTTCTGCCTCCGACGCGGGACGTTGCCTATCTCTGCCACGCATCGTGCTCGGCCTGCGGTGCACAAGTGACGGCCCGCACCTGGGCAAACCCAGTCACCGGTGCGTCATATCGCAAGGGGCAGCGGCCCTTACCTCAGCCCGGAATGCGGAGTGCTGCCGAGGCCCTTCGAGACCGAGGCGCGCACGATGCATGCACGCCTCGCGTCGCCGCACGAGCGCCAGCCTGGCTCCGTTCAGGTGGCAAGACGGGCCTTCACCTGCGGCCCAACGGCACCAAAGTCCATCTGGCCCGTGTAGCGCGACTTCAGCAAGGCCATCACCTTGCCCATGTCTCGCAAGGACTGTGCCCCGACCTCCGCTATCGCTTCCGAGATCGCGGCTTCGACGTCGTCGTCTTCCAATTGC
>JBCCYI010000253.1:0-5255 GCA_039189975.1 Pseudomonadota bacterium | reverse complement strand
ACGCCCACTTCGCGCAGCGCATCGTTGATAAAGCCCGCATGGCGGGCCTCGTCCCGGGCCATCATCTGAAAGAGCCCGGTGATGTCTTCATTGGCACCGCGGCGCTTCATCTCTTTGTAGAGCACACAGCCCGAAAACTCGGACGTGCAGGAGGAGATCAGAAAGTCGATGAACTCCGTCTTCAGGTGCGGCTCCGTGCCGTCCCAGTCGATCTGGTCCCAGTCCTCGTTCTTCTTGAAGTGCCCCTTGTTGGGGTCGGACTTCATTTCGGCGATCAGTGGATCCCACTCGTCGCGAATGCCCGAGACGTCGATCGCATCCAACTCATCGAAATCCGTGGTGTAAAAGCGCGGCGTCAGCAGCGTGTTCTGCATCGCGACCGCCGTCGCGGTCTCGCTGTCAAAAACGGCCTGCCGTTCCTGGATGGCAAGACCTTCCTCGACGGTCGTCGCATCCGCGGTGTGAACATTCTGAACGTTCATAGCGTTACCTCCTCCGAGAACGAGAACTCGCAGAGCTCCATCACTTCCAGATCGCCGGTCCAGCGCGTCCAGAGCCGTTCCAGCGCCGACGCGCGCCAGATCACCGCCGTCCGCTCCTCCGTCACGACCTCGCCAAAGGGCGCCATGATCTCAGGGCCCTCAACGCGCACTTCATCCCCGGGGTAGACGACGGCGCCGTTGTTGAAACGCACATGCGCGTGCAGGCTTTCGAACTTGTGCGAGATCTCCACCGTGCACGGCGCGATCTCCTTACTTTTGGTCAGTAATCCCATGGTTTGGTTCCCTTGCTTTATGGTCAGTACCGGGCTGGCTAAGCCCGGTTCCTTCGGATTGGTTACTCAGACAGAAAAGCGGCGAAGGTGGCGCGGTTCTCCCGGCCAAACGAGCCGAGCTCGACAGACCAGCCGGTCTGATCGTCAAAGATCGCAAGCCGTCCGTTTTCAAACTCGACCAGACGCAGCGGATCGGTTTCGGGCACGCCGGCGAGCATGCGGGTGCGGTTCATCGAGCGCCAGACGACCGAGAGAAACCCGGCCGTATCCGCGCCGTGGTCCACAATCACCGCGCCTTCTTCATTCCGCACGGTCACGGCGCCCTTGTTGTCGCCATCCAGCACAAGCACGCGGCTTGCCACTTCGGGCGCCTGCTGTGGCACGCCCGTCAGCGGACGGTCCGTCAGCACGGCGTAGGACACGAGCGCGACGGTCGTCAGCGCAAGCATGAACATCGCCTTGACCAGCACAGTCGGGATCATCTCCTTGTCGCGATTGACCAGCTTGGGGTGGCGCGCCTGGGTCACGTTCATCGGCTTGGGGGCGGCGGGCATCGGGCTTTGTGCGGATTTGTCGGACATCTTGGTCTCCTCGGCGTCTGTCGGCGGACGCGCTTACTCGGCGGGCAGGGGGGCGGCGGCGGCGGGACCGGACGAAACGGGTCGGCGCGCTGCGGTTGCAGCTTCGGGCTCGGCGGCGGGACGGGGCGCCAGAATGGGTTGTGCCATTTGGCTCTCGGCGGTCTCGGCGAGGATCTCGGCCACCTGCGCGGCATTTGGGATGCAGCGAAATGCGGGCTGCGGCAGGCGCATGTGCCAGGGGCGCAGGTGCGGCCACAGGAAGTAGTAGCTCAGCGTCTCGCCGCCATCTTTCTGGGGCTCGAACGCGATGGTGCCATGGCCCGTCTTGCGCAGATCAAGTGCGATGTTCTCGATCCGGCGGAAAGGCATTTGCAACGTCAGTGGCAGGGCTACGCCGATTTTCAGGATCACGCGTGCGGTCGTCACCGTGTAAATCGTGGCGCGGGCCTGGGCGAAGGAGAAGGCGTAGAGGATCCCCGTCGCCGCCGCGGCCAGCACCGCGATCGGCACCAGCGAGGCCAGGGCCACCGCAGCCGAATAATCGGCCAGCGCCGAGCCGACCCGCCACATGGCGAGGAGTGCAAAGTACCCCAGGATCCACTTCAGCGACAGGCTTTCGACGGCCAGACGCCACGCGTTCGGCTTGCCCTGCCAAAGGATCTCTTCGCCCTTTGGCAGCGGCTCGGGCAGGCCCGGCGCATGGTCGAAGGCGAAATCGGCTTCGGGGGTGTTTTGCATGTGTTCGGTTCCCTCGGTCGTCGGGTGGAAAGGCCAGGCTGGCGAGACCTGGCCCTCGTTCGGTTGCGCTCAGAGCAGCTCCATCTTCGGTTCGGTGCCAGCGCCGTAGAAGTTGCCGGCCGCGACATAGGCGCAGATCTTCTCCTCCTCGAGGAGCGTCACCTGGCTGTCGGACTTGTGTGCCGGGATCCCGTCAAAGCGTTCTTTGACGAGGCTGCGCACCATCACGTTGCGCATTCCGATCTTGACGAGCTGGATCGGCACCAGGCGTTTGCCGCCCGAGGCAAGCTCGATCTCGAGGTAGCGAACCAGCTGTTCAGGCTCGTCGATCCACATGTCGGACACGGTGCCGACCTCTTGCTTGTCACGGCCCACAACGGGTAGGCCCCGCGGATCGCGACCGGCGGACACGCCGAACGTATCATGCGAGGACATCGGGACGATCTTGGGATTGCCCTTGCCATCCAGTTCCGGCTTGTCGGCGCGCGGCACCCAGGAGGCCGGGCCCACGCCGTCGACCATCGGGTCTCCCGTTGGGCGCAGCGGGTAACCGCCGGTGGGAGAGGTTCGCTCAAGCGCGAGATCGGTGCGGCGATGCGCGTCCTCGACCTCGTTGGATGGCACGGTCCAGGCGCCACCGCCATGGGGCAGCATGCGCGTCTTGGGCGCGGGCACCGGGAAGGGGCCCTGGTTTGCGGCCGGGTTTCCGTCCTCATCCTCGAGGGGGTAGCCCTCGCGCATGTTTTCCGTCTGCAGATAGTAGATCAGCAGCGCAAAGAAGAGCCAGAAGAGCCAGATGGACAGGCTCGCCAGGTCAAAGTTTCCGAAGAAATTGACGCCAACCATAGGTTTGATCCTCCGAGGGTTGTGATCCGGGCGGGGCCCCGCCCGGGGGTTGGTCAGGTGGGCAGATCGGCAAGGCCTATGCCGGTCTGGGCGGATACGGATTTGCGGGTCGTCCCCAGCTTCACGAGCGGGCCGAGGACGGCGAGCGTGGCAAAAAGGAGCGCGATCTCAACGTGGTACACCATCGAGTAGCCGGTGGCGGGGCCGAGCGTCTCTGGCAGGCTGGTGGCATGCACGACGTCGCGGATCGTGCCGCCGACGAAGATCGCGAGGCCTGCGGCTGTCGCCTGTGCGGCGCCCCATGCGCCGAGCGCGAGGCCCCGGCCTGCGGTTCCCGACTGCGGCATCGTCATCGCTGCCGTGAGTGTTGCAACCGCGAAAAGGCCGCCGCCGAAGCCGATGCCCGCGGCGCCCACGAAGAACAGCGCGGTGCTGTCGAGCGGCGCGGCAAAGATCACAGCAGAGAACGCGGCGATGCCATAGAGAATGCCGTTGGCCGCCATCCGGAACGCGTCGCGCCCCTCCGCCAGCCACTTGGCCGAAAGGGCAAAGGCCGCCAACGCGCCAAAGGCCCACGCGGCCGTCAGCAGGGTCGTCGCCGAGACGGACAGCCCCAGGATCTCGCCGCCATAGGGCTCCAGCAGCACGTCCTGCATGTTGAACGCTAGCGTGCCGAGCGCGACGACCGCGATCAGCCGCCCCGCCTGCCCGCCCGACATGAAGTCGGCCCAGGCATCGCGGAACGCGGGCTTGGGGGCGGCGCGCTCCTCCCGGCTCATCGGCCTGACCTGTTCCTGCTTCCAAAGCGCGGCGGTGTTCAGAAGAACGGTCACGACGGCGGCGCCCTGCACGACCTGGATCAGTTTCAGCGGCGTGAAGTCCTGCAAGAGCCATCCGACGATCAGCGACGACACACCCATGCCCACGAGGAACATCACATAACGGAGCGCCACGACGCGCGGCCGCGTCTCGTCTGTCGCGCGGTCGGAGGCGAGCGCGAGCCCCGCCGTCTGGGTCATCGCGATGCCCCAACCGGTCATGATGAAGGCAAGGGCTGCAAGGATCTCCCCGTCGAAGGGGAAGGAGTGGAACGTGTCTCCGCCCAGCACCAGCAGCGCAAACGGCATGATCGCCAGCCCGCCGAACTGCCAGAGCGAGCCGAACCAGATGAACGGTACGCGCTTCCACCCGATGGCGGAGCGATGCGTGTCGGACTTGAACCCGATCGCCGCCCGCAGCGGCCCCACCAGCACCGGCAGCGCGATCATCGCGGCCACCACCATCGCCGGCACGCCCAGCTCGACGATCATCACCCGGTTGAGCGTTCCGAGCAGCAGCACCGTCGCCATCCCGACCGAGATCTGAAAGAGCGATAGCCGCAGGATCTCGCGCAGCGGAAACCCTTCGGAGGCCGCATCCGCAAACGGCAGATACTGGATCGTCAGCCGGGAGAGGAGGCGCTTCTGGCTCAACGCGACACCTCCAGACACGTCGAGATGTAAAAGCCGCTCGTGACCCGCTCGACTTCCTTCAGCCGCCCCGGCACGCCTTCGACGCGGAGCGCTTCGGCCAACCGCGCCGGGCTCTGCGGGATCATCACTGGCGAGCGATCCGACCGCGGGAAGACCTTGCCCGCATAGAACATGCCCATGAGCAGGGTCGTCCGAGGCGCCACAGTGAATACCACCGCGCCCGACGTCCGCCCCATCAGCCGATCCATCGCGGCGGCGATGTCGCGCGCCTCGTAGTAAATCAGGCTGTCCATCGCGATGACGAAATCCTGCGCCCCGTGCACCGGATCGAGCATATCGCCCGCCGCAAAGGTCACGTTCCGCTCCAGATGTCGAGGCAACCGCCGCCGCGCGATCTCGACAAGGCTCGGCGAGATATCGACCGCCGTGACATGCGCGCCCCGTGCCGCCAACTCTGCCGTCATCTGCCCCGCACCGCACCCGGCATCGAGCACCCGCGCACCGCTGAGGTCATCGGGCAGACGCGACAGCATCACCGCCCGCATCTGGTCTCGCCCCGCGCGTACCGTCGCACGTATGCGCGACACCGGCGCGTCCGACGTCAGCCGCTCCCAAACAGAAGTAGCCGTGCGGTCGAAGTAATGCTCGACACGCGCGCGCGTGCCCTCATAGGCACGCGTCTCGTCACCCCGACCGGGGAGTATATGCGCCGGAGCCCGCATCAATCGAAGCCCAGAAGCTCAAAGATCTCGCGGTCCGGCAGCGGCGCGGGTGCCAGCGGCTCCGTCCCGTTCCAGAGCGTCTCGGCCAGCCGGATATACTCCTTCTGGCAATGAACGATGT
>JBCCYI010000252.1:0-5260 GCA_039189975.1 Pseudomonadota bacterium | reverse complement strand
CCGCGGGCGCCGGTGCGGGCGACAGCGGAGCGTCTGACCCCGGGTCGAGGACGGGCGGAGCCGTCAGCGAGGCCGCGGGCGCGGCGGCAGGCGCAGGCGCGGCCGCGGCAGCCGCCGTCGCCGCCACGGCCGCCAGCGCGACACCCGAGGAACGCGCCGAGGCACTGCGCGAACAGAACGCGGAGACCGAACGTTTGGCGGGCATGTCAAACGCGGAGCTGCAAAGGGTCAATCTCACGGAGGGCGACGTCAACGATCTCTTCGAAGAGGACTACATGGACACGGTCGCTGAGTTCGACCCTGATTATGCGGGCAGCACCGACCTGCAGACACTGATGCGCGAGCTCGAAAGCGGCATTTCGGGGCCGCGCGTCGAGACAGCGATGCAGGAGCTCTCCGCCATTCTCGGCCCGCCCCCTTCGCCCGATGAGCTTCGCGCAGATTACAACCGGTTTCTCGTCATCCAGCGTCAGCAAGCGGCCAACAACGGCGGCGAACGCGCCGGCGCGCTCGACGACGACCTGCACGACGCTTTCATGGCATCGCGCGGCCAGCTTCAGTTCGGCAAGGTGATCGGGGATGCGTTCGGAATCCATGAGGTATTCGGCTCGCTTCTCAGCCCGACAGGCGGCCTTGTCGGCCCCGGCAACATCGCGTTCCACCTGGCACCGGACAATCCCTTCGGCGTGCATGGCGCAATCCACGACGCCGCCGGGTATCTCAACGCAAACCACGACGTTGGCCCGGGCTATAACTACCGCAATGATCCAACCGAAGAGATCATTACCGACGCGATCGAATGCCTGCCCGAGTTTGCCCAGGGCCTGTTGTTGCCGCTGACCGGTCAGGCCAGCGGCGTCGCGTATTGGGCTGGCGAGATCGGCGAGGAATACGTCGAAGCACGCTACGATGCGGCAATGGAAGTCCTGGAGGAGGGTCTTGGAGAGGTCCGCGACGAAGCCGCCGAGCGGATCAACGACATGCTCTCCACCCTCGACGCGGCCAAGGAAGAGGCCATGGGCCTCTATGAAGCGGCAGAGCAGGGGATCGAAGAGGCCGAGGAGGACATGGTCCAGATGGCCGCGTCCGCCGAGCGCGCGATCCGCGACGCGGCCGAGACCGTTCAGCAAGGTGTCGATCTGGCCTCCCAGGGGGTCCAGGCTGTGGCCGACGAGGTGTCCGAGGGCGTGAGTGCTGTCGGCGATCAGCTGCGCGACTTCACCGACACCGCCGGGCGCGAAGCGATGGGCGTTGTCGAAGCCTTCACCGACGCCGCGGGGCGTGTCGGCGAGAGTGCCGTCGAGACCTACGACGTGATGGCAGATGCTGCCGAATCCGTGTCCAATGTCGCCGAGGAACAGCTCGGCGCGCTTGCTGACTTTATCTGGGGCTGATCACATGACGAGCTTCCTACTGCACCCTTCCGAGCTGGCCTACGGACTTGCCAACGCCCGCAGCGCACATGTCATCGGGTGGGGCGACGCCCGGTTCCTGCCCGCCGGCGCGACCGATGCGGATCTCGACGCCTGGGTCGATCAGGGCGCAGAGCGGTTGCTGGCCGCGGGCGGTCTGACCGGGACGTCGGACGAAGGCCTGAACTTTGCCGCGCCGGTGGCTGAGATCATCATGACCCTTGCGGACCCAACGCTCGTGCTTCTGGTGGAACGTAAAGTGGGTGACGGGATGCGCCGGATGACGGTCCATTTCGCCAACAATACGGCCTTCGGCATGATCCGCCGCGCTGATGGCATGTTCGAGATTGTGCGCTATGCCGAGTTGACCGCAGCCGCCGTGGCCTGTGCCGCCTACCTTGGAATGGCGCTCTCACCGGTCGAGGCTGGCACGCATCTGACCTCCACGTTCGAGGGGATGAAGGACATCCGGACACTGGCCAAAGCCGACCAGATCGAAGCAGCGTCGTCGAAACTCACCGAGATCGGTGCCACCACCGAGGAGGCCGCCTCAATTCTGGAGGCCATGACCGCCCCACGTTCCTCCGGTGGCTTCAGCATACTCTATTGCGCGGGCAACAAGGCGCTGAACGCACAGAGTTTCAGCGTCATGAGCAATGCCGAAGGCGAGACCTGGAGTCTCTTCCCCCAAGGCAGCGTCAACGGGCCAATGATCCTGGAGCGGAGTTCGGTGCAAGCCCTCGCCGGGCGCGTCATCGTCACGATCGCGGCGCAGCTCGAACTCGCCAAAGCGGGCTGAGCGGCGCTCCTTCGCGAGAACGTCCGATCCGCGCGGCAGATTGAACAATCCGATGCTGCGCGTATCGTTGGGACACGAAGTACCGCCCCGTGATCCCACCCTGCGGCGCCAGCGCTGCTTGGTCACCCCTGCTTGATACGATCACCGGGCGCCCGCGCCCGCGCGTAACGGGGGCGCGGATACGCCAGTCGCCGCGGCCTACTGCCCGAAGTTGCGGGCAACCTCCTCCAGTGAGGATTGCGTGGATTGCAAGGCCGTTTCCATCGCGTCGAGTTCCGCCTCCAACGCGCTCACCATATCCGACATCTGCCCGACATCGTCGCGCGCCCGACCGCGCTGGCTTTCCGTCACCGTGCCTTGCGCCACGGCCAGATCGTCCATCAGACGCTGCGCCCCATCCAGATCATTGCCTTTCATCTTTTCGCCGAACTGCGCGATCTGCTCCTGGACGGCCGCACGCGCGGGACCGTCAAGCTGGCTCATAGCCTTCAGCAGCTCCTTGCGAACCTGGCCGAATTCGCCAGAAAGATCCTTCTTGGCGGGCGTCCGGCCCACCTTGATCGGCTGATCCATCAGCGGACCAGCGGGGCCGTCATCGTCCCCCCCTGACGGGGTCGCGATCTCGGCGACACTGTCTGGGGAGGGGCGTGTCTGAAGCTCTTCTTCCCCCTCTTCCATCAGGTCCGAGCCCGGCACCGAAACACCCTGGCTCTGCTCAGGTTCGGTCATGTTCCGCTTCAGGCCGGAGGTATCGACCTCCTCCTCCTCGCCCTCTTCCTCGTCGCCGATGCTGCCCGAGGGCGTGATCATGAGCACTTTGTAGGGCAAGCCACGCTCGGCCAGCCATTTCTTGGCCAGCTTCGGCAGCTGGTTGGGCGCGCTGTCGTCGACGCAATGCAGCTCGATCACCTTGCCCTTGACGCTCATTGTTCCCATCGCGCCCTTGGGGCCGCCGCCATTCTTCTTGGCGTTGCGCCACAGAACGTCGCAATTCTTCTTGATGTCGGTTTCCAGGACGAGGGCTTCCTTGCCGATCTGCAGCGCGAAGTTGATCGACCGTTTGCGCGCCAGCGTGATCTGCGCGCTGATCGCGGCGCCTTCTTCCTTAAGCTCTGCGGGAGACTTCTTTTTTGCCATGTCCGGGGTCCTCTTATCGCGGGCAATGGTCCAGCCTTCGGAGCCACACGCCACACTCAAACGCAACCGATTGACGTAGCGTACTCCCGGACGGACGGGCCGTCCAAGAAAAAGCGCGGCGGGGTCGCAGAGCCTACCCGCCGGAACGCGCCTCTGCCCGCGCCATAACCACCGCCGAAATCACAATCAGGGCTGCGCCCACAGCGCTGTGCAGGCCTGGCACCTCGGCGAACAGGACCAGCCCTGCAAATGCGGAAAACACCAGCCGCAGATAGGGAAAAGGCGCCAGAGCAGAGACTTCACCCAACCGGTACGCCTCGATCGTAAAGAGCATGCCCGCGGTTCCGAGCGCGCCTGACAGCGTGAGCAAAAGCACGGCTTCCGCCTCAAGCGGGCGCCAGGACGCCAGAAGAACGGGAAGGGTCCCGAGGGTTGTGACGAGGCCGATGTAGAACATGATCGTCACGGTCGGTTCGGAACGCGAAAGGACGCGGTTCTGAAAAATCAGGACAGCGGCGGCCAGCGCCGCGCCCAGCCCCGCGGCAACGCCGAGCGGCGCGGCCTGCGTGCCTGCCAGATCCGGCACGGTCGCCACAGCAATGCCCGCAAACCCCAGCAACGTCATCGCCCAACGCAGGCGCCCCACAATCTCCCCCAGAACCGGCCCGGCGAAGAGCACCACAAAGAGCGATGTCGAGAAGGTCAGGATGGTCGCCAACGCCAGATCCAGCGATTGGAACGACCGGTAGTAGAGCCACCAACAGATGAGGCTTGTCAGCCCCCGCAATGCGTGGAGCCCCGGACGCTGGGTGCGCAAAAGTCCCGGCTGTGTCGCCGCAATCCAGGCGCCGATCACCACAAGCTGCACCGACGCGCGTGCAAAAACGATCTGACCGTCGCTCGCGTCCCCCTCGAGGAGGCGCACGGCGACCACGTCGCCGGTGAAGAAGAGCGCCGCCGCCATCAGGCAGAGCGCACCGCGCAGGTTGTTGACAGCGGCAGCGACAGGCGCTGCGGGCGCTGCGGTCATGGCCGGAACGGAGCGTAATCGTCCGGGTGTTGTCGGCCTACCCGGCGCAGCAGCGCGATCCACGCCGCGAGGCCTTCGTCGATGGCCGAAAGCCGGAGGAACTCGTTGGGTGCGTGGTAATCCTCATCGGCCGTCGAGAAGGAGAACATCACGGTATCGAGGCCCATCGTGCGCGAGACGATCTCGGTCAGCGGCAGCGTGGCGCCATTGCGCACGCGGATCGGACGATCACCGGTGGTGTCCTCTAAAGCGGCTTCGGCGGCGGTCAGAAGCGGGTGCGCGTCCGGGATGGCGTAGGCACCGGCAGCGCCGCGCTCGCCGGTGACGCTCAGCACAGCGCCGGCTGGGCAATGCCTGCGCAGGTGCCGCAGGACGGCCGCCTGCACATCCGTAGGGTCCTGACCCGGCACGAGCCGCATAGTGAGTTTGGCGTGGGCCTCATTGGGGATGACGGTCTTGCTGCCCGCGCCGGTATAGCCGCCCCAAAGCCCGTTGACCTCAAGCGTCGGCCGCAGCCACAGACGCTCCAGAAAGCCGTATCCGGGCTCGCCGGCCGGGGCGGCCTTGAGCGCATCGTAATGGGCGGTTTCATCGAACGGGATCTTCGCGAGAGCTGCGCACTCCTCTTCCGTGGGCGCGCTGACCCCGTCAAAGAAACCGTCGACACGGATCTGTCCCTCGACATCGCGCAAAGACGCAACGAGCGCGGCCATCACGTGCAACGCATTGGGGACGATGCCTCCATAGCGCCCGGAATGGAGATCCTTGGCGGCGGTACGCACCATGACCTCAAACCCCGCATTGCCTCGGTTCCCGACGTTGATCGTCGTGAGGTCCGCGCGCCACCGCGCCCCGTCGGCCGACAACACCGCATCGGCTTGG
>JBCCYI010000251.1:0-5266 GCA_039189975.1 Pseudomonadota bacterium | reverse complement strand
CGGGGTGACCGGAGTAGGTGTAGCCGTGGTTGAAGTCGCCCCCGGCGTTGACGACCCGCGCCACCTTGTCGGACACGATCGAGCCGCCGATCGGCTGGTAACCCGAGGAGAGACCCTTGGCGATCGTCATGATGTCCGGTGTCAGCCCGTAGGTCTGGGAGCCGAACCAATGGCCGGTGCGCCCGAAGCCACAGATCACCTCATCGGCGATGAAGAGGATGTCATGGGCGTCGAGGATGCGCTTCGTCTCGGGCCAGTAGCTCTCTGGCGGGATGATGACGCCCCCTGCCCCCTGCACCGGCTCGGCGATGAAGGCGGCGATGTTCTCGGCGCCGATCCGGTCAATCGCCTCCTCGAGCTGGCGGGCGCGGGCCAGACCGAAGTCCTCGGGGCTCATGTCGCCGCCTTCGGCGAACCAGGCGGGCTGGTCGATATGGGCGACATCGGGGATCGGCAGGCCACCCTGCGCGTGCATGCCCTGCATGCCGCCGAGCGAGGCGCCGCCGAGCGTCGAGCCGTGGTAGGCGTTTCTGCGCGACAGGATCACCCGTTTCTGCGGCTGGCCCATCTCGGCCCAATAGTGGCGCACCATCCGAATGTTGGTGTCGTTCGCCTCGGAGCCCGATCCGGCAAAGAACACCTGGTTGAGATCGCCCGGCGCGATCTCGGCGACCTTTGCCGCGAGCGCGATGGCGGGCACGTGGGTCGTTTGGAAGAACGTGTTGTAGTAGGGCAGCTCCTGCATTTGGCGAAAGGCGGCCTCGGCGAGCTCGGTGCGCCCGTAGCCGATGTTGACACACCAAAGCCCCGCCATCCCGTCGAGGATCTCGTTGCCCTCGCTGTCCTTAAGGAACACGCCCTGGGCCGAGGTGATGACGCGCGCGCCCTTCTCAGCCAGCTCCGTGCCGGCGGTGAAGGGGTGCATGTGATGCGCGGCATCCAGCGCCTGCAACTCGGCCGTCGGCAGATGGTTGGAGATGACGTTCATGCGGCGCGCTCCTGTGCACTCATCGGGGGCTCACGCGGTGGGCCCTACAACCTATGGGACTGCTCATGCGCGCGTGCGCGGCCTCTGTCAATTGGACAGGCGCCGCAGAGCGGGCGCGCCCATTCCTTGGGCGGTGCGCAAACCGCTTGGGCACTGCCCATGGAGGGGCCGCAGAATGGGGCTGTAACCGTCGCACAGAATCGCTTAGCGTCCATGCAAAGCCAATAAAATCAGGCGCCGTGAAAACGTGCGCGCGTCTGTTGTTCCAACGGGAGATCAAGATGAAGAGCACCGTATCGCTCATCGCCGTGGCCGCGATTTGCGCCGGCACCGCCGCTTTCGCGGAAGAAGTGCGCGTTTACAACTGGTCGGACTATATCGACGAAGCGCTGCTGGCGAAGTTCGAAGAAGAGACCGGCATCGAGCTGATCTACGACGTCTTCGACAGCAACGAAGTGCTGGAGACCAAGCTCCTTGCCGGGGGCTCGGGCTACGACGTGGTGGTTCCCTCGGGCACCTTCCTGCAGCGCCAGATCACCGCGGGCGCGTTCCAGCCGCTGAACTACGACCAGCTGCCGAACTCCGGCAACATGTGGGACGTCGTCAAGGCCCGGACCGAGGCCTATGACCCCGGCGCGCAATACTCGATCAACTACATGTGGGGCACCACGGGCATCGGCGTGAACGAGCCCAAGGTGAAGGAGCTTCTGGGCGAGGACGCCCCCGTCGACAGCCTGTCGCTGATCTTCGATCCGGCCAATATGGAAAAGCTCGCCGAATGCGGTGTGATGTTCCTCGACGCCCCCGTCGAGATGGTCCCCGCAGCCCTCGCCTATCTCGGTGAAAACCCCGACAGCCAGGACCCCGACGTCATCGAGACCGCCGAGCCGATCCTGGCGGGTGTGCGCGACCACGTGACGAAGTTCCACTCCTCGGAATACATCAACGCGCTGGCCAACGGCGACATCTGCGTCGCCTTCGGCTGGTCCGGCGACATCCTGCAGGCGCGCGACCGTGCGGCCGAGGCCGACAATGGCGTCGAGATCGCCTATTACGCGCCGAAAGAGGGCGCGCTGATGTGGTTCGATCAGATGGCGATCCCCGTCGACGCGCCGAACCCCGAGAACGCCCACGTCTTCCTGAACTTCATCATGGATGCGCAGAACATGGCGCAGGCGTCGAACTACGTCTACTACGCCAACGGCAACCTCGCCTCCAAGGAGTTTCTCGTTGAGGACGTGATCGGCGACACGGCGATTTACCCCGACGAGACGACGCTGGAAAACCTCTACACCACCTCCCCTTACGGCCCGCGCGTGCAGCGCGTGGTGACGCGGATGTGGACGCGCATCAAGTCGGGCACCTGATCCCGGCGCCGCGACGATCCAGACCGGGGCCGTCCTGTCCCAAGGGCGGCGCCACACAGAGATGAGAGGAGTGCCGATGAACGAGGCCGCCACCGCTCCCGCCGTTTTCGCCCCATGGGACGAGCCGGATGCGACCCCGCTCATCCGCTTCAAGAGCGTCACGAAGCGCTTTGGCGACTTCACCGCCATCAACGACATCGACCTCGACATCTACCCAAAGGAGTTCTTCGCGCTCCTCGGCCCCTCGGGCTGCGGCAAGACCACGCTGATGCGGATGCTCGCCGGGTTCGAGACGCCGACCGAGGGTGAGATCACGCTGGAGGGGCAAGACATCGTGCCTGTCCCGCCCAACAAGCGGGCGGTGAACATGATGTTCCAGTCCTACGCGCTCTTCCCGCACCTTTCGGTCTACGACAACATCGCCTTCGGTCTGAAGCGCACGGATATGGAGAAGGACGCGATCGATGCGCGCGTCCAGGAGATGCTGCGCCTCGTCCAGCTCCAGAAGTTTGCGCAGCGCAAGCCGCATCAGGTCTCTGGCGGTCAACGCCAGCGCGTGGCTCAGGCCAGGGCGCTCGCGAAGGCACCGACGCTGCTGCTCCTCGACGAGCCGCTGGGCGCCCTCGACAAGAAGCTTCGCGAGCAGACGCAATTTGAGTTGGTCGACATTCAGGAGAAGACCGGCACCACCTTTGTGATCGTCACCCACGATCAGGAGGAGGCCATGACCGTCGCCTCCCGCATCGCGGTGATGGACGAGGGCAAGGTGATCCAGGTCGACACACCAGGCAAGATTTATGAAAGCCCCAATAGTGTTTACGTGGCGGACTTCATCGGCGACGTGAACTTGATCGAGGGCAACGCCACCCCGCTTGAGGACGGCATGGCCGAGATCAACTGGCGCGAGGGCACGCCGCCCGTGCGCGGCACCGCCCCCCAGCCCATCGCGGCCGGGCAGCGCGCCACGCTCGCGATCCGGCCCGAGAAGATCGCCATCAGCCGCGAGAAGCCGACCGACCGCAACAACGTCGTGCCCGGCCGCGTCCACGACATCGGCTACCTCGGCAACATATCGACCTATCATGTCCGCCTCTCCGACGGGCACATCGTCAAGGCCCAGGTGGCCAACCAGCGGCGCATCTCGCGGCGGGATTTCACCTGGGAGGACGTCGTGTGGCTCTCGTGGTCCGACACCGCGGGGATTGTGCTGACCCAATGACTCCGCCCGAAAGCCGCCCCTGATGGACCTGCGCCGCTTTTCCCTCATCGCGATCCCCTATGCGTGGCTGCTGCTCCTCTTTCTGGTGCCGTTCGGGATCGTCCTGAAGATCTCGCTGTCGGACTACGCGCTGGCCATCCCGCCCTACACGCCGACGCTCGACTTCTCCGAGGGCTGGGCGGGCTTTCGAGCCTACCTCTCGCAGCTCGATTTCGAGAACTACGTCTTCCTCTCCGAAGACGATCTCTACTGGAAGGCGTACCTGTCGTCCCTGCGCATCGCGCTCGTGTCGACCGCGTTCACCCTGCTCGTCGGCTACCCGATCGCCTACGCCATGGCCCAGGCCCCGGCGGAGTGGCGCCCGACGCTGATGATGCTCGTGATCCTGCCGTTCTGGACGTCGTTCCTGATCCGCGTCTACGCCTGGATCGGGATCCTCTCGAACGAAGGCTACCTCAACCAGATTCTGGTGTTCTTCGGCCTGCCTGAGGCCGCGATCATGAACACGAACACGGCGGTTTATATCGGAATCGTATATACTTACCTACCGTTCATGATCCTGCCCATCTACGCGACGCTGGAAAAGATGGACGGAGACCTCATTGAGGCGGCCCAAGACCTCGGCTGTACACGCATGGAAGCCTTCTGGCGCATCACCCTGCCGCTCTCGAAGCCGGGCGTGATCGCGGGATGTTTCCTCGTCTTCATCCCCGCGATGGGCGAGTTTGTGATCCCCTCGCTCCTCGGCGGGTCCGAGACGCTGATGATCGGCAAGGTCCTCTGGGAGGAGTTCTTTAACAACCGCGACTGGCCCGTCGCCTCCGCCGTCGCCGTCATCCTGCTCTTGCTGCTGGTCGTGCCCATCGTGCTCTTCCAGCGCAACGAGCAAAAGCAGCGGGAGGCGGGCCGATGACCAACCACAAGGGCATGAGCTGGTTCAACGTCACGTCGCTGACGCTGGGCTTTGCCTTCCTCTACATCCCGATGCTGATTCTCATCGTCTACTCGTTCAACGAGTCGCGCCTGGTGACGGTCTGGGCCGGGTTCTCGACGAAGTGGTATGGCGAGCTCCTGCGCAACGAGCAGTTCCTCGACGCCGCGTGGGTGACGCTGAAGGTGGCGGTCTTCTCCTCGACCATCGCCACGGTGCTCGGCACGATGGCGGCCTACGTGTTGGTGCGCGGCGGACGCTTTTTCGGCCGTACCCTCTTTTCGGGCATGATCTACGCCCCGCTCGTGATGCCCGAAGTGATCACGGGCCTGTCGCTGCTCCTGCTCTTCATCTCGATCGGCCTCGACCGGGGCGTCTTCACCATCGTGCTCGCACACACGACCTTCTCGATGTGCTACGTCTCGGTCGTGGTGTCCTCGCGCCTGGTGTCCTTCGACCGGTCAGTGGAGGAAGCCGCGCTCGACCTCGGTTGCACGCCGTGGGACGCCTTTCGATCCGTCACGCTGCCGCTCATCATGCCAGCCATCGTGTCGGGGTGGCTCCTCGCCTTCACGCTCTCCCTCGACGATCTGGTCATTGCCTCCTTTACCGCTGGCCCTGCCGCGACGACGCTGCCGATCCAGATCTTCTCCTCGGTCCGGCTCGGCGTCAGCCCGGAGATCAACGCGCTCTCCACGATCCTGATCGCGATCGTCGCGTCGGGCGTCATCGCGGCCTCGCTCATCACCAAACGCAGTATG
>JBCCYI010000250.1:0-5378 GCA_039189975.1 Pseudomonadota bacterium | reverse complement strand
TCGGTCACATTTGTGAGCATGCGCACCAGGTCAAAGGCATCCTCGTCTTCCTTGACAAGTTCGCTGTCCAACCGGGAGGCATTGGAGATGTCGCTGACCAGCCGGTCGAGGCGACGGACGTCATGGTCGATCACGTCAAAAAGCCGCTCGCGCTGATCGTCACGCTTGGCCAGCCGGAGCGTGCCGACGGCGGAGCGCAGAGACGCCAGCGGGTTCTTGATCTCGTGAGCAACGTCGGCGGCGAATTGCTCATTCGCGTCGATCCGATCGTAGAGCGCCGCCACCATACCGCGCAGCGCCGCGGACAGACGGCCGATCTCATCGGGCCGGCCAGACAGGTCGGGGATCCGCACCCGGCCCGGCGTAACCTGCCGCATGTTGCGATCACGCCCGACCTCTGCGGCGGCGGCAAGATAGGAAAGCGGGTTGGCGATGGTCGAGGCCAGGACCAGCGACAGGCCGATGGACACCAGAATGGCGATCACGAACATCTGCAGCACTTGCTCGCGTTCCGACCTCACGAGCGCATCGATCTCGCCACTGGCGGATACGATCGCGACCACGCCCACGACCTCCTGGCCCAGCATCACGGGCGTCGCGACAGCGAAGATGGTGCCCCCGTTTGCATCGACCCCGGTGCGCACGACGGTGTTGCCTTGCGCGGCCGGGGTCGCCAGCGAGCGGGCCTGCGCTTCGGGCGGGGCGGGTGCGGTGCCGGGCGAGCCACCGCCGAAGAGGCGAGAGACGCCGGTCCAGACCGAATTGAGGAAGTCGGTTATGAGGGTCGATCCCTCTGGGGCTTCGCGGGTGCTGGGGCTTTCCGACCGCGCCAGCAGACGCGCGTCAGGGGTATAGACGAACGCCTCCACCCCGCCCGTGAGCGAGACCGTGTCGAGCACGGATTTGGTGCGCTCCGCGGATTTGGGCCAGATTCCATTGGTGGATGCGGGGCGGTCGCCCGGTGCTATCGGCAGAGCCGCTTGCGTGGCGAATTGCACCTCGAAGATATCGGCAACAAGACGGGCTTCGGCGGCCAGGCCGGTCTCGCGCTGGGCGGTGAGCGAGTCGCGAAACGGGTTCAGATAGAACACGCCCGCGACAAGGATCAGCAGGCCGATCAGATTGAATGTGATGATCTTGCGCGCCAGCGGCGATCGGTTGAGCGTCAGGACGCCGCGCCCTTCGCGCGTGCGACGGACCTCGCTGTCCGCCTCGTCCGGCGAAACCCAGTCCTCTCCGAGGACGACATCGTCAGAGGGGGGACGTTTCGTGTCGCGCACTGATCGCCTCTTGTCGCCGCTCTCCATGCCCGGCCCAGATCATGGGGCCGGGTTTGCGCGGTCTACAGAACCTTGGCCCGTCTTGCCAGTCCCGTGGCGTCTCAGCCCGTGGGATCGGGTCAGGGCGAGCGCCCGACCCGTCTCGAACGCGCTTACTCTTCGTTGTATCTGTATCCGATGCCGTACAGCGTTTCGATTGCGGAGAAGTCGTCATCCACGCTGCGCATCTTCTTGCGCAGGCGCTTGATATGGCTGTCGATCGTCCGGTCGTCGACGTAGACCTGATCGTCGTACGCCACATCCATCAACTGGTCGCGGCTCTTGACAAAGCCGGGACGCTGGGCCAGCGCCTGCAGGAGCAGGAATTCCGTGACCGTCAGCGTCACATCACGGCCTTTCCACGTCACTGCGTGGCGTAGCGGGTCCATGCTGAGATGGCCGCGCTGAAGAACGGTTGCTGTCTCGGCCTCGCCCGTCTCGTCCTTTGCGATAACCTCCTGGCGCCGCAGCAGGGCGCGGATCCGCTCGACCAATAGGCGCTGCGAGAACGGCTTTTTGACGTAGTCATCGGCGCCCATGCGCAGGCCAAGCACCTCGTCGATCTCATCGTCTTTGGAGGTAAGAAAGATGACCGGCATCGACGTTTTGGTGCGCAGACGCTGCAAAAGGTCCATCCCGTCCATCCGCGGCATCTTGATATCCAGCACAGCCATATCTGGCAGTTTGCGATTGAAAGCGTCCAGCGCCGATTGCCCGTCGTTATACGTCTCGACCTCGAACCCTTCGGCCTCCAGCGTCATCGACACTGAGGTGAGGATGTTCCGGTCGTCGTCCACCAATGCGATACGCGACATGTCTATGTGTCCTTTGCTCTGATCGAACCTGCTTTTTTGGCGCATTTTGCTTCTTGGCTGGTGCGAATCAATCCACAAAGACGAATCGCACGCGGGAGTGGTGCTCAAAGAACGCTCATTTTCCCAAGAAATGGCTAATTTGCACCAGTGGACCGCCAAAGCACCGCAGCCGTCGCGGGTCTGGCCGGGCTGATGGCGCTAACCGAGACGTGATGGCGCTAACGCTTGCGCTCGCAGCGCTTTCGCCCGCCCCGACCCATGTTATACGCCGCGTGACCCTCATCGCTTTCTGCGCCTGCGAAGGGTCTTTTGTCACTATCGGCCACAGCTTTGGCCAAGGAGAGGTCTATGGACATCGGACGCGTCAACCCGGCTCACCGCCTTCAGGAACAGGGCATCGAGGAGCTCGGACGCGTGTATTACAACCTCACCGAGCCCGCGCTGATGGAGATCGCGCTCCAGCGTGAGGAAGGCCGGATGGGGCAGGGCGGGACGTTCCTCGTCTCGACCGGGCAATTCACCGGACGCTCGCCCAAGGACAAGCACGTCGTGCGCGACGCCGAGACCGAAGAGACGATCTGGTGGGACAACAACCGCCCGATGACCTCCGAAGGGTTCGATGCGCTCTATGCGGACATGCTGGAGCATATGAAGGGCAAGGATTACTTCGTGCAGGACCTGCGCGGCGGGGCCGACCCGACGCTGCATATCGACGTGCGGATGGTCACCGAACTGGCCTGGCACGGGCTCTTCATCCGGCACATGCTGCGGCGCCCCGCGCGCGAGGATCTCGACAGCTTCGTGCCCGAGTTCACCGTCATCAACTGCCCGTCCTTCAAGGCAAACCCGGCCAAGCACGGCTGCCGCTCGGAGACAGTCATCGCGCTCAACCTGACCCGCAAGCTGGTTCTGATCGCCGGTACGGAATATGCGGGTGAAAACAAGAAGTCCGTCTTCACGCTGCTGAACTACCTGCTGCCCGCCAAGAACGTGATGGCCATGCATTGCTCGGCCAACCACGCGCAAGGCAATCCGATCGATGCTGCCATATTCTTTGGCCTCTCCGGCACGGGCAAGACGACCCTCTCGGCGGACCCTGACCGCATTCTGATCGGCGATGACGAGCACGGCTGGTCGGACCGCGGCACCTTCAACTTCGAAGGGGGGTGCTATGCCAAGACGATCTCGCTCAGCCCCGAGGCGGAGCCGGAGATCTACGCCACGACGCAGATGTTCGGGACTGTGATCGAGAACATGGTCTATGATGAGGAGACGCTGGAGCTCGATTTCGAGGACGACAGTCTGACGGCCAACATGCGCTGCGCCTATGCATTGGACGCGATCCCCAACGCGTCCGACAGTGGCATGGGCGGGCACCCGAAGAACATCATCATGCTGACCTGCGACGCCTTTGGCGTGCTGCCGCCGATTGCGCGGCTGACCCCGGCGCAGGCGATGTACCACTTCCTGTCGGGCTTCACCTCCAAGGTCGCGGGCACGGAACGGGGCGTGACGGAGCCCGAGCCCACCTTCTCGACCTGTTTCGGGGCGCCCTTCATGCCGCGACGACCCGAGGTCTACGGCAAGCTCCTGCAGGAGAAGATCGCCGCCCACGGCGCGACCTGCTGGCTCGTGAACACCGGCTGGACGGGGGGCGCCTATGGCAGCGGCCACCGGATGCCGATCAAGGTGACGCGGGCGCTGCTCCACGCCGCGCTCGACGGCACGCTGAGCGAGGCCACCTTCCGCAAGGACGAGAGCTTTGGCTTCCACGTGCCCGTGACCGTTCCGGGGATCGACGGAAGCCTGCTGGACCCTCGAGCGACCTGGCCGGACAAGGCCGCCTACGATGCGCAGGCCGCAAAGCTCGTGGAGATGTTCGCCGAGAACTTCGAGCAATACGTGCCGTTTATCGACGACGACGTGAAAGCCGTGGCGATTGGCTGACGCGGCGCGGGGCGGGCCTGAGAGCGCGTTGCGCTGGCGGAGCGGCGGGACACTGCGTCCGACGGGACGTTGGCGGCGCGGGGTGTCGCCGTGGGGGCTGATGGGTGCCTTGGCGGTTGGTTGGCGGTATCGGTCCGGGATGGCGCGCGATCCGGCGCGACGGCGCGGATCGTCCCGCCGGCCGAGGAGCTGCTGGAGGAGGGTGCTTGCGTCGCGATCGACATGCCCATCGGGCTTGTCGACACCCCTGCAGATGGGCCGCGCGCGGCGGACCGTGCGGCGCGTGCGTTCCTCGCGGCCCACAACCACGACGCTGTGCGCGGGCCGGGCGCCCGTGTCTTCGCCTCGCCGACGCGGGCGCATCTGGCGCTGATTGCCGCTGGCGCGTCCTACGCGGCGTTGCGCGCGCGGTTCCCAAAGGGGCAGAGCATCTCGAAACAATGTTTCCACATCTGCCCAAAGATCCTTGAGCTCGACGCGCTCTGCCGGCGCCGGCCCGAGGCCGCCCTCTGGGAAGCGCATCCGGAAGTGACCTTTGCCTCCTTAGCCGGTCGAACCTTGGCGCCCAAGAAATCCCGCGCGGGCGCGGCGCAGCGCGAGCAGCTACTCGGCGCTCTCGGATTCGACCTCGAATCGCTGACCAGGCAGCTCCCTGCGCGGCGCGCGCTTTGGGCCAAGGACGACCTTTATGACGCCTGCGTGCTGACGGTGACGGCGGAACGGGTGGCTCTTGGCGCGCAAGGCACGTTGCCCGTCCCGCCAGAGCGCGACGGGTTCGGTCTCAGGCGCGCCATTCACTTTTGAGCGCCCCTGGCGACGGGTGGAACGGATCGCGGGCAGACCGCCCCAACCGCCCACCCGCGGTCTGCCCGCGATACGGCGTCAGTGCGCAGCGGCGGTGTCCTTGGCCGGGGGGCAGATGGGCTGGGTCAGCCGAAGGCGGCGCGGCGCACCAGGTTGAGACCGGCGAGGATCAGGACGAAGAGGGTCAGCTTGCGAAAGCGGTCCTGGTCGAGCTTGTCGTGCATCTTGAGGCCCAGCCACATCCCGGCAAGAACGGGCAGGCTCAGCACCAGTGAGAGTGGCGCGGTCTGCGCGTTCAGCACGCCCGATTGCAGGTGTGCCAGCAGCAACAGCACGCCGCCGAGGCCAAAGGCCACGCCCTGGACCCGGAACTGCTCGGTCTTGGGGGTGTTGAGCGCGGTGAGATACATCACCATGGGCGGCCCCCAGACCCCTGACTGGCCGCCAAAGAAGCCGGAGACCACGCCGAACCCGACCTCGGCCCGGCGGCGGC
>JBCCYI010000249.1:0-5422 GCA_039189975.1 Pseudomonadota bacterium | reverse complement strand
TTGGCACTGTCGGCGACCGTGCCGGGGGTGGCCGCGAAATCGTCCCAATGCGTGCGACCGGCGCCGCCATGGGCGTGGCCTTCGATCTGGTAGGACGACGTGGCCGTGCCGAAGAGGAACCCCTCCGGGAAGTCGGACCGCTTGTGACGCATGGGGCGCTCCTCGCTAGGGGGCGCGACGGCCCTCGATGGGGCAAGTGTGCGACCCGCACCTCTGGTTTGCAAGCGGACACACGAAGACCGGCAGCGGAGCGGGGACCGAGCGCGGGGGCGTGCGCGCCTCTGCAGGCCGAGGCCGTACGCGGTACCCGGGCAGGGCCCTCTGGCAGGAAGGGTGACGGGCCCATGCCGACGTGCCGACGCCGAGGGTTCTCGGCGGTGGGCCTGGAGCGCACATCCTAGGGCGCCGAGCTCAGGGCGCCGGACCAGTGGAGGGGCCCACGGTGAAGGTGGCGGGCAGGAGGCGGGGCGTCGGGACGCGGTGCTTCTTTGCGATGACCGCGAGCAACATTTGCGCGGCCTCGCGCCCCATGGTTCCGACCGGCGCGCGTGTGGCGGTGAACATCGGCGCCTCCGCCGTGCCGTTTGGCAGGTAGCTCAGCCCATCGTCGTGGGTGACGATAGAGACGTCGCTGCCGACGCGCAGCCCGGCATCCTCCACGGCCCGACGCGCGCCCATCGCGATCAGGAGGCTGGACGTCAGCACCCCGGTCGGAGGTGTGCCATGCGCCAGAAGTTTGGTGGTGGCATCGTAGCCGTAGGTCTCGGTCATCCGGTCATGGCAGACGAACGACGGCGGTGCCGGGCAGCGCGCCCTGAGCAGTGCCTCCTCGACGCCCGCCGCGCGCCGGGCGCTAAAGTCCAGCCCCACCGGCCCGTTGAGCAGCGCAATCCTGCGATGACCGAGGGCGAGCAGATGCTGCGTGGCCCGCAGGAAGGCCCGCCGGTTGTCCATGTCCACCCAGTGATAGGGCGACCGTGCCATCGACGCCCGGCCGTGCACCACGAAGGGCAGGCCGAGCTCTGTCAGAAGCGTGATCCGCGCGTCTTGCGGGCGGGGCGCCTGCAGGATCAGCCCGTCGACGCGCCCCGATTGCGCGAGCGCCCGGTAGCCTTCGTCCTCCGCGCCTTCGGGCATGACGGACAGCACCATCTCATAGCCCGCGGCGGCGTAAACCTCGCCCGCGCCGGCCACAAAGTCGGCAAAGACGGGATTGACGATCTCGTGCTCCGATCCGCCCGGCACCACGTGGCCGATGGCCATCGCGCGTCCCGTGGCCAGCGACCGGGCGCGCGGGTTGGGGGCGTAGCCGCTGGCGCGTGCCGCCTCCAGCACGCGCCGACGGGTGCCCTCCGACACGTCATCGTAGCCGTTCAGCGCCCGGCTGACGGTCGTTGGGCTCAGGGCAAGCGACTGTGCGAGCCGCCGCAGCGTGGTCGGTTGGGCGGGCCGGGGCTTGGATTGGGGTGGGGCCAAGGTGGTGTCCGTCTGTCTGCAACCGCTAGGCTTAACGAGGCAAGTCCCTGGGGTCAAAGGTCTGCGCGGGGCCGGGCGCCGTGCGATGGTCGCAGGGCGGTTCGGGTCGGGACGGGCGGGACACGGGGGCGCTGGCTGGTCCGCATTGACAGGACGTGCGGTCGCGGTATCGTGACGCCATCCAAAGCGGTTTGGGAGCGGCTCCCGACCGTGCGGAACATGCGCCGGGCGAGGGTTCGTGCCCCGGGTTCGGGCGCGACAACGGGAGGATACATATGATACGCCATTTGATGGCTGGCGCCGCAGGGCTTGCGCTCTGTGCCGGGTCGACGTCTGCGCAGGAGCTGGTCTTTCCAGTCGGCGACGGCGCATTCAACTGGGACAGTTACACCGCCTTTGCCGAGGCCAACGACTATTCCGGCCAGGAGCTGACGATCACCGGGCCCTGGACGGGTCTCGACAAGGAGCTTGTCGACAGCGTCATCGCCTATTTCGAAGAGGCGACCGGCGCGGATGTCGAGTATTCCGGCTCCGACAGTTTCGAGCAGGACATCGTCATCGCCACGCAGGCCGATTCGGCGCCCAACATCGCCGTCTTCCCGCAGCCGGGACTGGCCGGAGACCTCGCGGCGCGCGGCGAGCTGACCCCGCTGGGTGAAGACACTGCCGCGTGGCTGGAGGCGAACTATGCCGCCGGCCCTTCCTGGGTGAGCCTCGGGACCTACGCCAGCCCCGAGGGCGCGGACACGTTCTACGCCTTTGCCTACAAGGTCGATCTGAAGTCCCTCGTCTGGTACTCGCCCGAGCAGTTCGAAGAGAACGGCTACGAGGTGCCCGAGAGCCTGGAGGAGCTGAAGGAGCTCACCCAGCAGATCGTCGACGATGGCGCGACGCCGTGGTGCATCGGGCTCGGCTCCGGTGCAGCAACAGGCTGGCCGGCGACCGATTGGGTCGAGGACATGATGCTGCGCACGCAGCCGCCCGAGGTCTATGACCAGTGGGTCCTCAACGAGATCCCCTTCACCGACCCCGCCGTGCAAGGCGCGATCGAGGAATTCGGCTACTTCGCGCTCAACGCCGATTTCGTGAACGGCGGGCCCGAGGCCGTCGCCTCCACCGACTTCCGCGACAGCCCGGCGGGCCTCTTCCAGTTCCCGCCCGAGTGCTACATGCACAAGCAGGCGACGTTTATCCCGACCTTCTTCCCCGAAGGCACCGAGGTGGGCGAGGACGTGGACTTCTTCTACTTCCCTGCTTCTGAGGAGGGTGATCTGGGTCAGCCGGTGCTCGGCGCAGGCACGCTCTTTGCGATCACAAGCGAGAACGATGTCGCCCACGGCTTCATCGACTTCCTGCAGACGCCGATCGCCCATGAGATCTGGATGGCGCAGTCGGGCTTCCTGACGCCCTATACCGGGGCCAATGCCGATGTCTTTGCCTCGGATACGCAGCGCGCGCTCAACGACATCCTGACCAACGCCTCGACCTTCCGGTTCGACGCGTCGGACCTGATGCCGGGCGAGATCGGCGCGGGCGCGTTCTGGACGGGCATGGTCGACTATACGACGGGCGCCTCCGTCGCGGACGTCACCCAGGCGATCCAGGACCGCTGGGACAGCATCAAGTAAGGCGCAGAGCGCTTTGATAAGACGGGCGCCCCCGGCCGATGGGGGCGTCCTCGGCACCAGACCACCCCGCCGTGAACGGGGGGCGCGCCACAAGGGAGGGGAACATGAGCCCATTGCTGCAGGGCATCACGACCATCGTCATCGGTGTGGGCGGGTGCGTGCTCTATTTCTGGGCGTCGAGCTACGTGCTCGACAAGGTGATCTTTCCCGCCAAGGGCCCCAACATCGGGCGCAACATCAACCGGGCCAACGCGGTGCGCCCGTGGCTCTTCCTCTTCCCGGCGATCTTTGCGCTGGGGACGTACCTGGCCTATCCGGTCGTGGGCTCGTTCTTCCGCTCGCTCTACAACCGCTCCGGGGAGGAGTTCGTGGGCCTCGCGAACTACGCGCAGCTCTTCTCCTCGGCGGAGTTTCAGACGGCGTTCTTCAACAACATCCTCTGGGTCCTCTTCGTGCCCGCGGCGGCGACGTTCTTTGGGCTGATCGTGGCGCAGCTGACGGACAAGCTTTCCTGGGGTAACATCGCGAAATCGCTCATTTTCATGCCGATGGCAATCAGCTTTGTCGGGGCCTCGCTGATCTGGAAATTCGTCTACGCCAACGATTTTGACATCGGCATGATCAACGCGATCCGGGCGACGTTCGGGGCGACCGAGTCGGTCGACCCGATGCAGATCGCGTTCTGGAACAACTTCTTCCTGATGGTGATCCTGATCTGGATCCAAACGGGCTTTGCCATGGTGATCCTGTCGGCCGCGCTGCGGGGGATCCCGGAGGAGACGGTCGAGGCGGCGATCCTGGATGGGGCGAACCCGTTCCAGCTCTTTTTCAAGATCAAGGTGCCGCAGATCGCCTCGACCATCGTGGTGGTCTGGACGACGATCACGATCCTGGTGCTGAAAGTGTTCGACATCGTTTACACGATGACGGGCGGCAACTTTGGGACTGAGATTTTGCCCAGTTACATGATGAAGTTCATGTTCCGCGACGATGGGCTCGCGACGGCTGTCGCCTTTGTCATCATGTTGGCGGTGCTGCCCGTGATGATCTGGAACATCCGGCAGGCGCGGGCGGAAATGCGCTGAGACCTTATCCGCGGATAAGGGCTTAACACACGGTTAACAAACACGAAATCGGGCTTTGAGGGAGGCGGGAGATGGACAACATTGCGGGGCAAAAGTCCGGCTTGTCGATTGTCACCAACCTGTCGGTGGTGGCGCTGGTGCTGATCTGGCTGATCCCGACGCTGGGGCTCTTCGTGTCGTCCTTTCGGGACCGGGACCAGATCTCCGCCTCGGGCTGGTGGGAGGCGCCGTTCTCCGTGGAGCTGTCGTTCCGCACGCGGGCCGAAGGTGATCCGGTGCAGAACGCGGACGGGCTTTACGTGGTCGAGGGCAACATCTTCGAAACGTCCGAGGTGCAGGAGGTCTTTACCTCCGGCGCGGGCGAGATCGCGGCCTTTGGCACGCGCGGGCGGGCTCCGGGGGAGTTTCCTGCCGGTGAGGACGCGGCCTTCGATGACGGCGAGACGCTGCGGATCGACCCCGATGGCACCTTTGTCTACACCTCTGTTGAGGAGCCGGGCGGACGGGCGCAACGCGTCTACTTTCAGGCGCTTACCCCCCCAAGCTTCACGTTGGACAATTACCGCACGGTGCTGAGCTCCGACGGGATGGACCGCGCCTTCATCAACACGCTGACCGTGACGATCCCCGCCACGATCATCCCGATCCTGATCGCCGCCTTCGCGGCTTACGCGCTGGCGTGGATGGAGTTCCCCGGGCGGGGCCTGCTGATCGCGGCGGTCGTGGGGCTCTTGGTCGTGCCGTTGCAGCTGGCGCTGGTGCCTTTGCTGAACCTGCACAACCAGGTGGGGATCGGGCAGAGCTTTGTCGGGATCTGGCTGGCGCATACCGGCTTTGGCCTGCCGCTCGCGATCTATCTTCTGCGCAACTACATGGTGGGCCTTCCGCGGGACATCATTGAAAGCGCCAAGGTCGACGGGGCCACGGACTTTCAGGTGTTCGTCAAGATCGTGCTGCCGCTCAGCTTCCCGGCGCTGGCCAGCTTTGCCATCTTCCAGTTCTTGTGGACGTGGAACGATCTGCTGGTGGCCAAGGTGTTCTTGCCGTCAAACTCGGAATCCTGGGTGATGACCGTCAAGA
Source organism: Pseudomonadota bacterium (assembly GCA_039189975.1). Classification (GTDB taxonomy): domain Bacteria; phylum Pseudomonadota; class Alphaproteobacteria; order Rhodobacterales; family Rhodobacteraceae; genus HLUCCA09. Next base: position 153 of record JBCCYI010000249.1, on the reverse strand, counting down.
TCGCTGACGACCTGCTTGGGTCACGCGGGGGCGACTGGGGCATCCTGGCGGCGGCGGCGTTCATCTCGATCGCGGTGCCGCTGATCGTCTTCTTCACCATGCAACGCTACCTCGTGCGCGGCCTTCTGGCCGGCTCGGTCAAGAGAGGGCACG
>JBCCYI010000248.1:0-5590 GCA_039189975.1 Pseudomonadota bacterium | reverse complement strand
CCCAGCAGCACCGGCAGGCTCAGGTACCAGAACTTCTGGAAAGGCGAAGCGCCGTCCATATCGGCGGCCTCGTACATGTCCGTGTCGTTGGATTGCATCCGCGCGAGGATGAAGAGGAAACTGAGCGGAAAATAGCGCCAGATCTCAAAGACCGTGACCATGATCAGCGCCAGCGGGCGCTGGCCGAAGAAGTTGATCGTCTCCTCCGTCACGCCCATCTGCACCAAAAGCGCGTTGGCCGAGCCGGAGAAGGGGTCAAAGAGGTTCACCCAGGTGAAGGCGACCGCGATCACGGGGGCCACGTAGGGAAAGAGGTAGAGCCCGCGCAGGATGCCCTGCCCCCGGAAGCTTTTGTTGAGCAAAAGCGCGGCAAAGAGCCCGAAGACGAGCGCCCCGACGGTGCCGAAGACGGTGTAGAAGATCGTCGCCCACATGACCGTCCAGAACTCCTCGCCATCGAAGATCCGGGCGAAGTTCTCCAGCGTGAAGTCGGTGTTCGTCAGGATCGACTCCGCATCGCCGGTGGCGACCGCTTCGGTGTCGTCCTCCAGCGCGTCCTCCATGGCGTCGAGTGCGGCGTCGTCGAAGCCGTCCTGCCCATCGAACGCGATGGGGATCACAAAGGTCAGCCTGTCGCCAGGGTCCAATGTGCCGATCACACAGCGCAGGGCCGCACCATTCAGCACGCATTGCTCCGGCAGCTGGCTGACGTCGAGCGTCGCGCCAGCGGGCAGGCTGTCCGTGAAGGTGACGTTTTCGATGGGCGTGTCCTGGCTGCGGTTCTGCAGCCGGTAGCGCACGGCCTGGTCCGGCTCGCCCGCGTTGCGCAGATCCTCGCGCACGACGGGGGCGACGGGCCGCAGATCCGCCAGCCCGATGGGTTTGAAGCTGATCCAGAAGATCGCCAGCAGCGGCAGGATCACCACCAGCGACACGATCGTGATCGTCGGCATGAGGAGCGACCACGCCAGCCGCGCCTCGCGCTTTTGCAGGGGGCCGGTGCCGGTGGGAGGGCCGAGAGGAGGGGAAGCGTCTGACATGATGATCCGCCGCAATCCTAGGGGTTGGGACACAGCCCCCCCGTTCTGCTCCGGGCAATGGCCCGGAGCAGTCCGTTCGAGGGGGCCGAGAAGGCTTGTGTTACTCGATGTCGGCGAGCTGCTCGTTCATCGCCGCGACAGCCGCTGCCGCGTCGATCTCGCCATCGATGTACTCGCGGACCACGCGGTTGATGATCTGGCTGTTGATCATCTTCGAGGCGAGCGAGAGCTGGCCCTCGGCCACGCCCCAGCGCTGGGCCACATCGAGGCCGCCGACGATCTCGTCGATCATCGACTGCTCGTAGAGGTCGCCGAGCGGGGCTTTGCGGTCGACGCCCACGGGCAGCGCGGCCCAGGCCTCCTGGAACGCCGTCGGGTTGTCGGCGTTGCCGCGGCGGACGGGGAATTTGCCCTCCGGCGCGATCGACAGCGTCTGGGTGTAGCCCTCATCCATCGAGAACTTGATGAACTCCATCGCCGCGTCCGTGTCCGCGTCGTTGGTGATCCCGAAGTAGCGCACGTCGCCCCAGGCCGCGCCATCGGGGTTGGACGGGCCGGAGAAGGTCGTCACGACACCGGTCTTGGAGGCAAGCTCCGAGGAGGTCGGATCGTCGTTGATCGTGGGCGGTGCGCTGTCGCGCAGGCCTGCAAGCTCGTCGAGGATGAAGGGCGACCAGATGATCATCGCGGCCTGCCCTGCAAAGTAGAGCTCGCGCGACTGCTGCCAGAAGAGCTCGCCCGGAGGAGACGCCTCCGCGATCGCCTTGTAGAAGTCGAGCACTTCGGTGGTTGCCGCGAGGTCCAGCTCCGCCGCGCCGTCCGCGCTGACCGGGGAGACACCGTTGGCCAGGAAGACATGCTCCAGCACCTGGCTCATGAAGTTCTCGTCGACCTTCGTGGCCGCAACAAAGCCGTACATCTCCGGAGGGTTGTGCAGCGCCGCCAGCGCCGCCTCGACCGCCCCGAAGGATGTCGGCGCCTCCAGGCCCGCTTCGGCGAACTTGTCCGCGCGGTAGACAATCATCTGCGTCCAGCCATCGACCGGGACGGAGGCCACACCACCGTCATACGCCGCCATTTCGAGCGCGCCCGGCGCAAAGGTGCCCTCGCCCAGCTCTTCGACCACCTCACTCGCGGCTTCCGCGTCGAGGATGCCCGCTTCGGCCCAGGGCAGCGCATATTGCAGCGTGTGGTAGATCACATCCGGCAGGTCGCCCGCGGCGAAGGCCGCTGTTGCGCGCGTGCCGAGATCGGACTCGGTCACCGGGATCACCTCGACCGACGTGCCCGTCGCCGCCTCGAACTGCGCGGCCATCTCCTGCTGCTTGGCGAGGCGCTCGGGCTGCTCTTCGGTGGTCCAGAACCGGATCTCATCCGCGTTGACCGCACCGGCCGAGAGCGCCACGGCAATCGCCGCGGAGGTCAGCAGCTTGGACTTGGTGTGAAAGGTCATATTTGTCTCTCCCTTTGGACATTCTGTTTGGCCGGCTCGCGGCCGGCCAGTCGCATTGCCAGCTCTTTCGATGACACTGCGGGGGGCCGGTCCGACCCCCGTTCAACGAGCGTGGCAGGCGCCAGCTCGCGCAGCTCTTCCGGGGCGGCACCCCGAATGCGAGCGATCAACAGGCGCGCCAGCCGTTCACCAGCCTGCTGACTGTTGACCGCGAAAGTCGTTAGGCCCGGGGTGGCGTATGCCCCTTCGGGCACGCCGTCGTAGGCGATGACAGAGATCTCCCGCCCAATCCGCAGCCCCAGCGGTTCGGCCGCGCGGTAGACACCGAGCGCCGCGCGATCCACCGCACAGACCACGGCTGTGGGCGGCTCCGGCAACGCCAACAACTTATCAAACGCCGCTGCACCGGCCCGTCGCGTCGTGGCCTCCCGGCCCACAAGCGCGGGGTCAAACGGCAAACCGGCCGCCCTCAGACCGCTCTTGTAGCCGTCCAGCCGCAATTGGCTGTAGTAGTACTGCTGTCCGCCCGGGATGTGGGCAATCCGACGGTGACCAAGCGCGGCAAGCCGGGTCGTGGCGGCGCGCATCGCGTCCTCTCCCCGGATGTCGTACCAGGCACAGCCTGTCGGATCGACGGTCCGCCCGAACATCACGAAGGGCACATCCGCCGCCAGCAGCGTCTCGACGCGTCCATCCCGCTTGAGCGTGCGGGGCAAGATAAACCCGTCCGCTTTACGCTCTTCGATCAATCGCGACAGCGTTTGCCGCACCGCGGGCTCCGTCGGCTCAGCCGCAATTGTAATCGTCCAGCTTTCGTCCGAGGCCGCCTGGGTCAGCCCGCCGATGAAGTTCGCCAGAAACGGGCGCGCGCTGTCCTCGTTGTCGATCTGCAGCACCAGCCCGAGGGACCGGACGCGGCCGGTCCGGATGGCCTGAGCATGAGAAAGCGGGCGGTAGCCCAGACGTTCTGCGGCGCGCGTCACCCGCAGCCGCGTGCTCTCCGAAATGTCGGTGTAGCCGTTCAGAGCGCGACTGACGGTGCCTTTCGACACCCCAGTCTGACGTGCGACATCTGAGATCGTCACACGGGTCGCGCCCGGCCGGCTTGGGGCCGCGCTCGGTGCAGTCATATTGTCCTCCCTAACGCACGATTCTCTTCCGAAACCGGTTTCGGCAAGCTCTTTTTTGGATCTTGCGCGCACGTGCATCGAAGATCCGGGCGTTCGACGCGCCCGGAACATGTGCCTTGTTCCGCATCTGGGCCCGCCGAACGGTGCAAATAGCAGCCCGACACAGCCCAGTCCGGACACTTGGTCCAGCCGCGATTCCCAGCCTTGCAGGGGGCGCCCGCCGGCGGCAGGATAGGTCGGCGAGTTGAAACGGCAGGACATGCGCATGTTGGACGCGACAGGGGCGTGAGAGACCGCCCCGGCACCGGACAAGACCGCCCTCCTCCCTGGCTCCGCGCTGCCCGCGTTCGCAAGATGCTGGGCAAAGCCGGGGCATGGGCGGCCGGGCAAATGCGCGATGTGCCCCTCTGGCAGGATCGAACACGCGCGCGACACCGCGTGGCGCAGACGCTGGTCGGAGCGGCCTGTGACGTCCGCCGGCTGCGCGCCCTGGAAGGCGGCGCCAACAACCGCGGTATAGCGCTTTATGAAGCGGTCGCTCGGGATGACGGAAGGCGGACGCACCGCTTCGTAGAGAAGATCACGCCTGACCGGACAGAGTTCCAGGTGGCGAGCCTTTTGGCAAAGACGGCAGGCTCTCCGGTGATGCCGCGCGTACTGGCCACCAGCACCAATCCCGGCGGCTATGTCGTCTTTATGGAATGGTGGCCAGAGGCGGCGGACACCGGCGCATCCCAGGCCGCGGATCGGCCCGATCCGGTGCACCTCGCGCGGGCAGTGCACCGGCTGCCGCTCGACTTCGCCGCCTTGGCCGGTAACCCAGACTTTCCGCGCAGTGCTCCATACTTCGAAAGGCTCGCGGCACGGTTCCGCAGTTACCTGCGCAAGACAGCCGGTATTGGCGAGGCGCGTCTTGCGCACGCGCTGTCGACCGTCGCTGCGATGCCACGGAGCATCACACACGATGATCTCAATTTCAGCAATATCGTCCCCCGTCCTGTTGCACCTGGCATCGGCGTCGGCCTGATCGACGTCGGATCAATCCGCCTGAACGCTGCGGGATCCTCATTTCAAAGGCTTGCTCTTCTGGATGTCGTAGAGGGCGAGGGCGCGCCGCTGCGGGAGGCAACGGCGGAGTACGCACGGCTTTCAGACAGCGCAGCGCACAATTTGCGATTTGCAGCCTATCTTTATGCCGCCAGCCGGCGGTTGAACCGCAACGTCAATAAGCTGGAGCCCGACCCGTTCGAAACGCCCGCACGGCTCCTCGAACACGCGCTGCGCGAGCTCTGAGCCGCAAAAGCCCCTTGGCCTCCCTTGGTCTGTGCCTCCCCGAGCGACTGCTCAACCATGGAAGTCGCACCACTCGGGAACAGCGCATTGCGCGTTTAGGCACATAAGTGCAGCGTTCGGCCAATCACAACGCGCTGGGACAAAGACATCGGTCGCGAAGCTGCTCTGGTCAGGCCCGTCCTGCCAAAAGATCCAGGGCGAATGGTCTACCGATACCATTCCAATCATCTGCCAGCACACGTTATGCGCTGCCATCACGCCCTCTGCCCCCCAAAGGTGCGAGCCAGCGGACATAGCCCTGCTGTGCGCTCTTGACGCTGTCGTTTATCATCGAAAGAGTCTGTGGCCGACCAGCCTTTGGCGCCCGCCACGCCCGCCACTCCTGCTCAGGGACATCGCAGCGCGCGTTGCGCCGATCACCGTGCCAACCACCCCCATCGCTCTGCAGAATTGACGCGTGAGGCGCCTTACGTGCTACACGGCTGGCCATCTCACCGCTCGTCTCCACGCGCATGGCTTTGCCGCCAACGTGGCTAGGTTCCAGCCTCATTGGATTTCATAGCCAGAAGATGACGGCGGCGGCGAGAGCGATGGCTGATAGGAAGACCTTCGGGCATCTGTCGTAGCGTGTCGCGACACGGCGCCAATCCTTGAGCCGCCCGAACATGATCTCT
>JBCCYI010000247.1:0-5725 GCA_039189975.1 Pseudomonadota bacterium | reverse complement strand
GCCGACCTCGCGGACCGCGCCGTCGACGCAGCCCGTCCGAACATGCTCTGGGTGGCGGACATCCCCGACGTGCCGACGTGGGCCGGCTTTTTGGATCTGGCCGTCGTCCTCGATGCGGTCTCGCGCCGGAGTGTCGGCTGGGCCATGGGACCGCACCTAAAGACCCAGCTCGTGCGCGACGCGATGACCATGGCGATCGGTCAGCGCACACCGTCGGACGTCCTCCATCACAGCGACCAAGGCGCGCACGACGCATCCGGGGCCTTCGGTCTCAGAGGCAGGGCGGCAGGCGTCAGATCTTCCAAGGGATCCGTCGGCGACGCCTAGGACACCGCGATGTGCGAGAGCGTCTTCGCCATCCTCGAAGGCGCGTTGCCGGATCGCAGGACGTTGAGCCCCAAGGCAGACGCCCGGATGGCGATCTTCGAGGTCATCGAGGGCTGGCACACTCCCCGCCGCCGTCCCTCGGCTCTGGGATCTCTCTCGCCGATCGACGACGAAGGACGCGCCCTCGAAACCCTAGAGCCCTCTGGCCCATAAACGTCCAAGAAACCGGGCGAACTCCAGTGTAAGACTACGGGATCGGCGAGACTGAGACTAGGGTCACTGGATGCGACTGGGCATGCCCTCTACGGTTAATGTGCTCCAGTATAGGCATATGTAGAAACCTGTCTGGGAGCGGGGCGCGGACGAATCTCTCATATAAAAGGATTGAAAGAGAGCTACGGGATAACAACTGATAGCAGTGTAGATGTCAGTGCTTTCGTGCGAGCGACAACGATTCATAAGTGATTGTAAAAAATAGATCTTCAAGTTATTACTCAATCCTGGCGCATGTTTTAAGCACTGTAGAAAATTCAATCTCCATTTTCTCCCGCCACGAGGGCAGGTCGGCGCAATCAAATGGGTTAAGGGCTTCGCAGGTCTACATTGAAAGTTCAGCGTGCCAGCTCAATCATGCTAGGAAAAAAGTCTTCAAAGAACGCATTTGCGCTGCATGACGGTGTAGAAGAACAGCAGACCTTCTAGTGTCAGCGCTCGGAGCGCTGCGAGATCAGCTCGAACAGTCGCTCGGCGCCGGTCTTGGACAGCGGCACGAGGCCCAGTTCATCGATGATTAGCGATTTGACGATGGCCAGCTGTTTTTTGCAGGTGGAGCAAAGTGAGACCGGCGGTGAAGAAGTCGGCCACGGGAGCGGCGGGATAGCGTTGCCGCGGGCGGCGTGAAAGTCGGCCCCTTTTGCCCTTTCTGATGACTGGGAGGGCGGGAGGATTTTCACCGTGGACTTGTATCAGAAGGTTCGGCTGGCCTGCGCGGAAGGCATGAGACAGCGAGAAGCGGCGCGGCATTTCAATTTCTCTCGCGACAGCGTGGCGAAGATGATGGCGTTCTCGGTCCCGCCCGGATACCGGCGGACGGCTCCCGTGACGCGGCCGAAGCTGGATGCGTTCACCGGGATCATCGACGGCTGGTTGGAGGGCGACCGCCAAGTCCATCGCATGAAGCGGCATACGGCGAAGCGGGTGTTTGAGCGGCCGCGCGACGACGCGTCCTGTCGCGCCATTGGTCCGAGTGACAACGGTGAGCGGCTTCACCGGCGGCGACACGAACGGGAAGGACGACATCCGGGAGCGCGAACGACGCGGCCGCGAGGTGTTCGTGCCGTTGGCGCCTCCGCCGGGTCATGCCAGGGCCGACTGCGGCGAGGCGGTGGCCCTCATCGGCGGGGTCGAGCGGACAGCGCGTTTCTTCGTTCTGGGACCTGCCGCACAGCGATGCCTGCGTCGCGCACGCATTTCCCGCGGCGACGGCTGAAGCCTGGGTCGATGGCCACGTCCACGCCGTCGCGTTCTTTGGCAACGCGCCGATCTCGGTCGTCCGCGACAGCGACCGCCGCCTGGGGGCGAAGGTCCTTTCAGATGGAACGCGTCAGCGGGCCACGCTCTTCGGCGGGTTCCTGTCGCCCGACCTGTTCCGCGATCGCTACGGCCGTCCTGGCAAGGGAAACGGTGAGTCCTTGCGGCGCCATTGGCTCAAGCCCGATGGCGACCGGCAACGTGGCGGGGTTGGCCGGCTGCGCCTGCCGCACCTTCATGGTGCCGATCTCGCGGTTCGCGACCTGGGACGCGTTCAACGCCTACCTGGAGCAGCAGTGCCGCGGGCGGCGGGCGGACGTCCAACGCGGCCAGACCGAGACAATCGGGAAGCGACTCTCGCGCGATCTGGCCGCCATGGCTGATCTGCCGGCGGCGCCGTTGGATGCCTGCGACCGGGCCACCGGGAGGGTCAGCTCCCAGGCCCCCCTCTCGGCGATGCAGGGCATCGCCCGCCGGTCAACGGGTGCGCTACAAGACGAACGACCACTCGGTGCCGGCCGCCTACGGCCATCGCGACGTCTGGATCAGGGGCGACGTGGACGCCGTCGTGATCGGCTGCGGTGGCGAGATCATTGCACGCCATCCGCGCTGCCACGATCGCGTGGACACGGTCTTCGATCCTGTCCACTCCCTGCCGTTGATCGAGCGGACGATCAATTCCCTGGATCAGGCAGCCCCCTTGGCCAAGTGAGACCCGCCAGCCGAGTTCGCGACCCCGCGCCGCGTGATAGACGCGCGGATGATCAGGGTCGGGCGGCGCGAGTATGTCCAGGTTCCGCGCCGGCTGGAGACCTTCGACATCGACGATCTCCATGCCGCTGTGAAGAAGGCCCTCCAACTGAAGGCGGTCGGCTTCGACGCCGTGAAGCACCTCGTTCTCCGCCGTGTCTCGAAGCGACCGCCGAAGCTGGACCTCGACGTCTATCCCTCCCTGCCGCGCGCCGAGGTCGAGACGACGTCGGCGGCCAGCGACATATCGCTGTTATCGGGGGACGCGGCATGATCGCGGCCCCGAAGATCCTGCTCGCGGATCACCTCAAGACGCTGAAGCTGCCGACCTGCCTGCGCGCGTATGAGGGGCTGGCCCGCCCGGCGGCGGATGCCGCCGGACTCAAGGGGCTGCGCGCATCCGCGCGGCGGCGGATGCCGCCAGACTCAGGGGTCTGCGCGCATCCGCGCGCGGGGCGCCGCCGAAGGACTGGACCGCGTCCAGTTCCTGGCCCGCCTCGTCGAACTGGAATTGATCGACCGCGCGCGCGGGATGGTCGCCCGGCGGGGTTCAAGCCGGTCCGCGCGAGCGGATCAAATGGTCCGGAGGACCATTCGAAGGCGCAGAACGCCGCGAGGTTTCCAGCTGCAAAGAGCCTCGACTTCAAGGCGATCCCGAAGCGCAACAAGATGCAGGTGCTGGAGCTTGCCCGCTGCGAATGGGTCAACCGAAGCGAGAACGTCATCGCCCACGGACCCGTTCGCCATCGGTCTCGAACGCATGGCGGCCTGATGGCTCACCACAGGCAAGACTCATGTCGCCCTGGGGCTGGGGCTGGCCGCCTGCCAGAAGGGGCTGCCGGTCCGCTTCATCACCGCCGCGGCGCGGGTCAACGCATTGATGGAGGCCCGCGACGAGCGTCGTCTGCTCCGCCTGCAAAAAACAGCTGGCCATCGTCAAGTCGTTAATCATCGACGAACTGGGCTTCATGCCGCTGTTCAAGACCGGCGCCAAGCTACTGTTCGACCTGATCTCGCAGCGCTCCGAGCGCGGCTCCACGAGGATCACCAGCAACCTGCCGTTCGACAAATGGACAGAAACCTTCGGCACCGAGCGCCTGACCGGCGCTCCGCTCGACCGGCTGACCCACCACGCCACCATCCTCGGGATGAACGGCGAAAGCGATCGGCTCGGTGAGAGCCGCGCCCGAAAGACCGACGCCGCTACCTGATCACCCCTCGCAGGATTGGCCCCGCGGGCCGAAGCGCCAGGGCCCGCGCCAGCTCTTTGGGGAGCGCGCGCGCCATGGCGCTCGGTACCCAGCCTCTGGCCCGGTCTTGCGCCGCCACGTGGCCGCTTCTTACGCCGCCGTCGACAAAGGATGCGAGACGCCCCATCGGCGCGTCCGTCAGCCAGAATAGATTGCTCACGCCACCGCTCCCTTTTCGAGCAGTGAGTCATGAGCTTATCGCGCAATCAATGGGTTCTGACCCTAGATGATCTTCAGGATCGAAAACAGGCGGAAGCACTGCTGAAAGTTGCTCCAGTGAAGATAGCCCGGTTCGGTGTGCCACACCATCTCGAGCAGTGCCTGAAAGAGACATCAACGACGGCAATCACAAGGCCTGGCAACGACCTTTCGGAAGCTGTGATCACGCCGCGTATGCAAGACCGCTTTCAGCGCGAGACAATCGAACTTGCTGGCAGCCGTGCGAGGGTCAAGGTCGTTCGATCCGTAGGCACATTTGGTTCCCCCCAGTACGAAGTGCAGCTCTTAGCGGAGCGCAATGCCAAGGTTGACGAAGCTCTCAGTGAGAAAAAGCAGAACTGTGTGGCCCTTGCATCCTAACTCACCGGACTTGCAAACGTATCGCATGCGTCAGGATTGGTATTCAACAATCCGCACCAGCTAGCCTTGAAGAAGTACAGACCGTATACTGCTCTTCATCTGACCCGTGGAACTGACGTTGTCGGTCTTGTAAACGAACAACTCTCCTGGGCTGCGATTCCTTACTTCAGGATACTTCAGCATCGTGGCCGCCCGGAACTTCTGTGTAGCTGGCAGTGACGACCTTTGGGAACGCTGGCGAAGCACAATCGTGCAGTGTGGTGTTGCCAACACCCTCAGCCCTGCTCGATCATGGAACCGCCGCCGCCTTGATGCCCGACACCCCAATGTGCCGCCCCTCGGCAGGACGGGTTACGCGTTCTGCTCTGAAGGCTGACGCGGAGAACCCCGCGCGATGCGTGACGTGCCCCGTCCGTCTATGGCCACGGCCTTGCTCCGAGAGTGACGCATTCGATCACAATGGCCCATTATGCGGCGAGCAGGCCAGAGGTGGCATCGTCGGTCGCGTCCAGTCTCACCAAACGGTTCTGCGGAACCTCCGACCAATGGTCGGGCGTGCCGTCCAGAGGTTCGGACGCAACGACCAACCCTTCCCCTGCAAAGCTGCGCGAGACATAGAGCGTTGGACACCGGCCATCGCTCGCGTAACGGAAACAATAGAGGCTATGGCCGTCCGAAAAGACGCATGTTTGGCGAAAGAACGCGGGCACACGGGCAGATCGCGCCGTCTGGGTCAATTCCGCTAGGACAACGCGACATGCCCGTTCTGGATCGTCCCCAAGACCCGCGCTGAGCAAGAGCAGAAACAGCAGCTCGGAATCCGTGCTGCCTCGGCGAAGGGCATAGAGATCGTCCGGCAGGCTGGCTTCCAATGGTCTCCGCAATGCAAGGAAGGAGCCGGTTTGACCGTTGTGCATAAAGCTCCACGCCCCATGGGTAAACGGGTGACAATTCGCGCGCGCTGTTTCGCCCTCCGTCGAGGCACGGACATGCGCGAGAAACAGCGGCGAACTGATATGTCGGCACAGGCTGAGCAAGTTGGTATCAGACCAGGCTGGCAGGATGTCCTTGTAGAGACCGGGATCAGACCGCTCGCCGTACCAGGCGATGCCAAATCCGTCTCCGTTGACGGACAGTTTCGCCTCAAGAGCGTCCTGGCTCTGCGCGACGAGAGAATGGCTCGGGTCGACTACAATCTCTGACAGGGGCCGCGAGGGGCCCAGATAGGCGGCGAGCCGGCACATCAGCTGCGTCGGATCAGGCGCGCATGCATTTCACCGATCATGCGG
>JBCCYI010000246.1:0-5746 GCA_039189975.1 Pseudomonadota bacterium | reverse complement strand
TGATAAGCGAGGCGCGGTTTGTTCGGTCGGTGCAGGTAATCCGGGGTTGTCATGACGCATCAGCACGACATTGCGGAAATCCACCTGGCGGCCGTTATGGTCGGTCAGCTTGCCATGATCCATCACCTGCAGAAGGATGTTGAAGACGTCCGGATGCGCCTTCTCGATCTCGTCGAGCAGCAGCACGCAATGCGGGTGCTGGTCGACACCGTCGGTCAGCAACCCCCCTTGGTCGAAACCGACATAGCCCGGAGGCGCGCCGATCAGGCGGCTGACGGCGTGCTTCTCCATGTACTCCGACATGTCAAAGCGCAGGATCTCAACGCCCAGTGTGTCGGCGAGTTGCTTGGCAACCTCTGTCTTGCCGACGCCCGTCGGACCCGCAAAGAGATAGTTGCCGATGGGCTTTTCCGGCTCGCGCAGGCCGGCACGCGCCAGCTTGATCGCGCTCGTGAGCGCTTCGATGGCGTTGTCCTGGCCAAAGACCACGCGCTTGAGCGTCGGCTCAAGATCCGCAAGCACCTGGGCATCGTCCTTCGAGACGTTTTTGGGCGGAATACGGGCAATCTTGGCCACAACAGCCTCGATTTCCTTGGCGCCAATGGTCTTGCGCCGCTTGCTTTCGGCCACGAGATGCTGCGCCGCACCTGCCTCGTCGATGACGTCGATCGCCTTGTCGGGCAACTTACGGTCGTTGATGTAGCGCGCGGACAGTTCCACCGCGGTCTTGATCGCGTCGGTCGTGTACTTGATGTCGTGGTGATCCTCGAAATAGGGCTTGAGGCCTTTGAGGATCTTCACTGCATCATCCACCGAGGGCTCATTGACGTCGATCTTTTGGAAGCGGCGGCTGAGCGCCCGATCCTTTTCGAAGTGCTGGCGGAACTCCTTGTAGGTCGTGGAGCCCATGCAGCGCAGTTTCCCCCCCTGCAGCGCGGGCTTCAGCAGGTTGGACGCGTCCATCGCGCCGCCCGACGTGGCGCCCGCGCCAATCACGGTGTGGATCTCGTCGATGAAGAGAATGGCGTCGGGATGGTCCTCCAGCTCAGTGACGACGGCCTTCAGTCTTTCTTCAAAGTCGCCGCGGTAACGCGTCCCTGCCAAGAGCGCGCCCATGTCGAGTGAGTAGATGGTCGATTCCGCGAGGACGTCCGGGGTCTCTCCCTGAACGATCTTGCGCGCGAGGCCCTCGGCGATGGCGGTCTTTCCGACGCCTGGATCACCCACCAGGAGCGGGTTGTTTTTGCGCCGGCGGCAGAGCACCTGAATGCAGCGTTCCACCTCTGAATCACGTCCGATCAGAGGGTCGACATCGCCCTTTCGGCTCTTCGCGTTAAGGTCGACGCAGTACTTCGCGAGCGCACTTTCCTTGTTCTCACCGCTTTCGGAGGTCGCTTCCTCGGCCGAGCTTTCCTCTTCCATCTCGCCCGCGCCGGTCACCGGCCGGCTTTCGCCGAAGGACGGGTTCTTGGCGACGCCGTGCGCGATGAAATTCACCGCGTCGTAGCGCGTCATGTCCTGCTCCTGCAGGAAGTAGGCAGCGTTCGACTCGCGCTCGGCGAAGATCGCGACGAGCACATTGGCTCCCGTCACTTCCGTACGACCGGAGGATTGCACATGGATGGCGGCGCGCTGAATCACACGCTGGAACGCGGCGGTGGGGACGGCTTCGGAGCCCTCCACCTCGGTGACGAGCGTCGACAGATCGTCCTCGATAAAGGCCTCCAGCGTTTTGCGGAGTTCATCAAGGTCGACGTCGCAGGCCTGCATGACCTTGGCCGCGTCGGGTTCGTCGATCAGCGCGAGCAGCAGGTGCTCGAGCGTCGCGAGTTCGTGGCGCTTGGCATTCGCGAGGCCAAGCGCGGCATGAATTGCTTGCTCAAGAGTATTGGAGAACGACGGCACTGGCCTGTTCCTTTCCTGTCGGGCTGTCACGGAACGTCTGCGCTCCGCCACAACCGTGGCCTCATGGGATTAAAGTTTGGTTGGCGGAGCGGGAGCTTCAAGTCTTTTCTTTTCGTGGCGACGTATCGTGAAGCATTTGCTCAATTTGTGAACAGAGTGAAAAAGGGCCGCACGGGCCTTGTGAGACAGTGCGCGCCGGGTTGCGCCAGCTCTGCGACATGGCAGCACTCTTGCGGTGTGGCGCGGTAACGTTTCGGAGCAGCGCAGCCCAGGGCATTGAGAGATGGGATGATCCGGGCCAGCTGCAAGGGGCCCTAGAACGCATCCTTTCTGCGCCGGACTTCGGCAAAGGCATCGACATCGGGCGCGCCAGCCATGCCGATCGCGCCTTTTACTTCGTCTGATGCGGCACGAAGGAAGGGGTTGGTCGCCAGTTCCTCGTCGAGCCGGGAGGGGACCGTGGGAGTGCCGGCCGCCCGTGCGGCCTCGATCCGCGCGACGCGCGCCTGCAGGGCGGAGTTGTCCTGGTCGACCGTCAGCGCGAACCGCGCATTGGCTGCGGTATATTCGTGACCCGAGCAGACGCGTGTGTCCGGAGGGAGCGCCGAGAGCCGCTGCAAGGTCGCCCACATCGTGGGCGCGTCTCCCTCGAACAGCCTGCCGCAGCCCATTGCCATCAAGCTGTCGGCGGTAAAGACGGCGTTGGCCTCGGGCACGTGCAGGGCGATGTGCCCCATTGTGTGTCCAGAAGCGTCCATCACGTGCGCCTGTGCGCCGCAGAGTGTCATCTCATCGCCATGCGCAACGGCGAGATCGAGCGGTGGCAGGCGACGCGTGTCAGCGCGGCCACCGATCACACGCACCTGTGGGCCGCGCAGGGCCTCGACCGCGCCGATATGATCGGCGTGGTGATGGGTGAGGAAGATGTCGCTGAGCACCCACCCGCGCTGGGACAGGGCCACCTCGATCGGACCCGCTTCGGGCGCATCGATCAGTGCGGTCTGACCGGTCTCCGAAGCGTGCAGCAGGAACGCGTAATTGTCCGACAGGCAGGGGATTGTCACGAGCTCGAGCTGCGGCATTTGGGGTATCCTTTCAGTCGTTTCGTCGCGAGCAGCAACGGGCTATGGTTCGCGTGAAGCGTAACCGGGAAGAGTGGCGGCGCAATGCACCTCGACGTGCTCGACCTGAGAAACTTCTACTACAGGACCAAGCTGGGCCGGGTCGCGCAGCGCGCGATACGCGATCAGGTGGTGACCTTTTGGGATCCCGCAACCACCAACGGCCAGACGATCGTGGGTTTTGGCTTTGCCGTGCCCCTGTTGCGCCCGTTCATTGCGCCTGCGCGCCGCATCACGGCGCTGATGCCCGCGCCGCAGGGGGTGATGCCCTGGCCGGCCGAGGCCGACAACGTCTCCGTCTTGTGCGAAGAAGTACTCTGGCCGTTGGAGACGGGCTCCGTCGACAAGCTGATCTTGTTGCATGGGCTCGAGACCTCCGAGAATCCGTCTGCATTACTCGACGAAGCAACGCGCGTGCTCGGCCCTGGGGGGCGCGCGCTCTTCGTTGTGCCCAATCGCTCCGGTCTTTGGGCGCGGCGCGATGTGACGCCCTTCGGCTTTGGCCGGCCGTATTCCCTCGGACAGGTCGAGGCCCAGCTCAAGCGCCACGCATTTGTTCCGCAGCGCCACCTTGCGGCGCTCTTTTCGCCGCCGTCCCGAAGCCGCTTCTGGCTCAAGAGCGCGGGCTGGATCGAAAAGGCGGGGCGCCGGGTCTCGCATTCGATGGCCGGTGGGGTCTTCATGGTCGAGGCATCCAAGCAGGCGCAGACGCCCGGCGGTGCTGCGGTCAAGGACGCGCTGCCGACACCGTTGCGGATTCTCGACGGCGTCGGTGTACCCGCGCCCAAACCGGCGCGCACGCTGCCCTGAAAGGGTCTACCGTGTCGCGCGGCCGGAGCATCCTGAGCAGAGTGTCCGCCCCTTCCGATCCTTGGTGCCGCGATGCTTCAGGTCCGTTTGCCGCGCATCAGGCACACGGTCCGTCCTGTGCCGCACCGCACTCCGGGCAAACCCTGCCAGCCTGCGTCTTGCGGTTCATGCGCCCCCGCGAGGACGAGTTCGCGGCATGGTGGCGGACCAGGGCCCGGCCGGAGACCAGGGCTGGCTCAGCATGATTCTGCCCCGATCAGCATCACCCAGAGGGGGCTGTGCGGCCCGTTGGCGTCGCGCACCCCCGCAATGCCAAGATCGGTGCCCCGCGGGCTGAGGATGTTCTTGCGATGAGAGGCTGACGCGATCCAGGCACGGGTCACGGTTTCTGCGTCTGCCTGGCCCCAGGCGATGTTCTCCCGCGACGAACAGGCATCGTAGCCGACCGCGTTCATCCGGTCGCGCTCTGTGCCTCCGCCTGGCGAGGTGTGGCCGTAAAAATCTGCACGCGCCATGTCGAGAGCGTGGGCCGCGGCGGCGGCGTCGAGCTTGCGCGACGCGCGAAGCGCGGGCAGGCCGGACTCAGCGCGCAGCGCATTCACCAGCGCCAGGGGCGTTGGCGACACAGCGAGCCGTGTGATCCCTGCATCGGCGAAATCGCCCGGGTCTTCTACGGTGGGGTCCGAGGGCACGCAGGCCGTCAACAGCGCTGCGACTGCCAAGATCAATAGTCGAACCATGCGTACGCCCCTCTTCGGTGTTGGCGAGTCTCTCCGGGGAGCCAACCTCTCCGGCGATCCTCAGCCTGGGGCCTTGATAGTGGCGGCAGAGGGGCTTGCCCACGCGAAATCTCGCTGTCGGCGGCGGGCTGCTTGCCGCTTTTTGCCCTCCGATGCTGAGCGTTACGGCGGCGCGGAATGCCACCGCGGGATGTGGGTGCGGCGATAAGCACGGGCTGGAAGAAGGGTGTCAGACGGCCTCGACAGCAGCAATCTCCATCGGTTTGCGGCGCACGTTTCAATTTATATAATTGAAAAATATAAAAATTATGAGGATTTCAGCAGCCTATGCCGCACCTGCAAAATGGCGCTCTCTCTGTGTTGCAGGGCCGAAACCTCTCTGTTACACGCAACCGCGATTTGGGATGGGCGCGACCGGCGTGGCCGCTGCCTCGAGGGGAGTGGCGTTAGCGGCCTCACCTCAAGCGAAACGAGACAGAGGGGTGGACGTGTCCGAAACGGCTTCGATTTCCGCGATGATTGCCGAGCGCTATGCGCAGGCGCTCTTCGAGGTCTCCAAGGACAGCGGCGGTCTCGACGCGCTGGAGACAGACACCGACGCCATCGCGGCCGCCCTGGCCGAGAGCGCTGAGCTTCGTGACATGATCGCGTCACCGCGCGTCTCGCGTGCTGAGCAGGGCGCCGCGATCGCCGCTCTGGCCGGACCGCTTGGCCTCTCCGGGATGACAGCGAACACGCTGGGGCTGATGGCTTCCAAGCGCCGCCTCTTCACGTTGCCGCAGCTTGTGACCAAGCTGCGCGAGATGATCGCACGCGAGAAGGGGGAGGTGACCGCCGAGGTGACCTCCGCCACGGCGCTGTCACCGGCGCAAAGCGAACAGATCGCTGAAATGCTGCGCGTGCGCTTCGGACGCAATATCAAACTTAATACAGCCGTCGATGAGAGCCTCATCGGCGGTTTGATCGTCAAGGTGGGCTCGAAGATGATCGACACGTCGATCCGCGCCAAGCTCGCCAACCTTCAGAACGTTATGAAAGAGGTCGGGTAATGGCTCTGCAAGCTGCGGAAATCTCCGCGATCCTGAAAGACCAGATCAAGAGCTTTGGCCAGGAAGCCGAAGTCGCCGAAGTCGGCCAGGTGCTGTCGGTTGGCGACGGGATTGCCCGTGT
>JBCCYI010000245.1:0-5820 GCA_039189975.1 Pseudomonadota bacterium | reverse complement strand
CTGAAGTGGAACAAGTCGCGCGCGGCCACAGAACTCGGGCTCAGTCGGGTCGGGCTGCGCGCCAAGCTCGACCGCTACGGGATCGAGCCCCATGCCCTGAAAGTCGTGGAGGAGTAAGCCATGTGTTTGGGAATACCAGGACAGATTGTCCGCCTCACCGATGAGGACCGGCAGATGGCGTTGGCCGATGTGTCGGGCGTGCAGCGCGAGGTGTCGCTCGCGCCCGTGGCGGACCGCCCTCTGGCCGATCTCGTCGGCGAGTGGGTGCTGATCCACGTCGGGTTCGCCATGGCGTTGATTGACGAGAAAGAGGCCGAAGAGACGCTCGAAGCCCTGCGGGGCTTGGGTGAGGCGCAAGAAACGCTCGAACAGATGGCGGAATCGGCCAAGAGCCTGGAGGTCACCCAATGAGATATGTCGAAGAGTTCCGCGATCCCAAGGCGGCCAGGGGTGTTCTGGCGGAGATCGCGCGCGTGGCCGATGAGATCGGGGCGACGCGGGACGCGCCCGTGCGCATCATGGAGATCTGCGGCGGCCACACCCATGCGATCTTTCGCTATGGGCTCGACAAGCTGGTGCACGAAGGGATCGAGTTTATCCACGGTCCGGGGTGTCCCGTGTGCGTGCTGCCAATGGCGCGTGTCGACGAATGTGTCGAGATCGCCGAAGATCCGCGCGTGATCTTCACCACCTTCGGCGATGCGATGCGCGTGCCCGGCACCCGCAAGTCGCTCCTGCAGGCCAAGGCCGACGGCGCCGATATCCGCATGGTCTACTCCCCGCTCGACGCGTTGGAGCTGGCGCGGCGCAACCCCGAGCGCGAGGTCGTCTTCTTCGGCCTCGGCTTTGAGACCACGACCCCTTCGACCGCGCTGACCATTCAGGCCGCCGCGCGTGAAGGCATCCCGAACTTCTCGGTCTTCTGCAACCACATCACGGTGCCGCCGCCCATCAAGGCGCTGCTCGACGACCCCCACATGCTGCTCGACGGGTTCGTGGGGCCGGGCCATGTGTCGATGGTGATCGGCACGCATCCCTATGACTTCATTTCCGAAGACTACGGCAAGCCGCTGGTCGTGGCCGGGTTCGAGCCGCTCGACCTGCTGCAATCGGTGCTCATGGTCCTTGAGCAGATCCGGGACGGGCGTGCGGAGATCGAAAACCAGTACGGCCGTGTCGTGCCCGAGCATGGCAACCCGGTGAGCCTGGCTTCTATCAGAGATGTCTATGAGGCCCGTCCAACGTTCGAGTGGCGAGGCCTTGGAGAGATCGACGCCAGCGGCCTGCGGATACGCCCCTCCTATGCGGCCTATGACGCTGAGGAAAAGTTCGGCGTGGGCTACGCCGCGCCGCGTCGCGTGGTGGCTGAGCCGGAGGGCTGCGCTTGCGGGGCCGTCATGACCGGCCGGATGAAGCCCACCCAATGCGCGCAATTTGGCTGCGGATGCACGCCCGACATGCCGCTCGGCGCGCTGATGGTCAGCTCCGAGGGGGCTTGCGCGGCCTATTGGACCTATGGTGGCGCGCGCGTGCTGGAGGCCGCGGAATGAATATGTCAGCCCCCATTTCCAAACTCCGCGACGCGCGGGTCACCATGGCCCATGGTGGCGGCGGGCGCGCGATGCGCGATCTGATCGACGAAGTCTTCGTCTCTGCCTTTGGACCGCCCGGGATGGAGGATCAGGCCCGCCTCACCGATGCCGCGCTCCAGCAGGCCGGCGCGCGCCTCGCCTTCACGACCGACAGTTTTGTCATCACGCCGTTGGAGTTTCCCGGCGGCGACATCGGCACCCTGGCGGTCTGCGGTACCGTCAATGACCTTGCCGTCGGTGGCGCGAAGCCGC
Source organism: Pseudomonadota bacterium (assembly GCA_039189975.1). Taxonomy (GTDB): domain Bacteria; phylum Pseudomonadota; class Alphaproteobacteria; order Rhodobacterales; family Rhodobacteraceae; genus HLUCCA09. Next base: position 3,976 of record JBCCYI010000245.1, on the reverse strand, counting down.
TCTGGCTTTCGGCGGCGTTCATTATCGAGGAGGGCACGGAAATCGCTCTGCTCAAGCGGATCGTTGGGTCCATGGTACGGGAGGCGCAGGCCGCAGGCGTTCGGATCGTGACAGGCGATACCAAGGTGGTCGAGAAAGGGTCTGCCGATGGTCTCTTCATCACAACCTCTGGCGTCGGCGTCATCCCGGCGGGACGCGACCTTGCCGCTCAGAAGATCGCGCCGGGCGATGTGGCCATCGTCAACGGTGTTCTCGGGGACCACGGCGCGGCCATTCTGGCGGCGCGGGGCGATATGGCACTCGCCAGCCCCGTCGAGAGCGATTGTCAGCCGTTAGGAGACTTGATGGAGGCCCTCTGCGCCGCCACGCCGGGCGTGCGCGCGGCACGCGATGCCACCCGCGGCGGTGTCGCCTCGGCGCTCAACGAGATGGCAGAGGCGGCTGCCGTAACTCTACGGCTCGATGAAAGCGCGCTGCCATTGCGCGCGGAGGTCAAGGGCATGTGCGAGATCCTGGGTCTTGACCCGCTCTACCTGGCAAATGAGGGAACGCTGGTCGTTTTCGTGCCCGCTTCGGAGGCAGAGGCGGCGCTGGCGGCAATGCGGCGCACCCCCGCCGGACGGGATGCCTGCGTCATTGGGCGGGTTGAGGCGCGGGGGGCTTTGCCGGTTGTGATGGACACCGCTTTTGGCGGTACGCGCATCGTCGATATGCTCGTTGGTGAGCAATTGCCCCGCATTTGCTGAGCGACGGAGCGACAGGCCAGCGGCAAAGGACCCGCTTACGCATCCATGACGCAAGGCACGCGAGCCGGACAGGACCCGGCGTATTGCCCTGCTCTGAAACACGGCTCCTTCCGCGGGTCGACCGGCAAGGCTCAGGACGCGTTGCAGTGCCGGATCTCCCCGGATCTTGCGGGCGAACCTATTTAGCATAACGCGTCCTTTCAGAACGGAATGGGTGCTATCGATCGCCTTTCGCGTTGGCTTCGGGCCCTTGTCTGGGAATCCCATCGAGATGCTGTGCGCGCACTCAGGCTCGCCATGGCTCACGCGAGCACCGCTGCCGACGGGGCAAAGAGCGTGCAGGCGGCCATTTCATCGCAGATGGCGCTCGGCCCTGGCCGGTGGCACCTGGAGGCCAGCAAGGCCGTCCGCGGGTGCAACTCTCTTGCGGCGCAGATATCGTCGTGCCCGCTCTTGCCGGTTTTGCCTGAGCTGCCCCAGTGACCATCAGAGTTTCGCTCCCTTGCAACGCGCCGACCTCGCGCGCGATCACGAATGCGTCCCTCTCTGGCGCGAGTGCTGCGCGTCGTTTAGACTCGGCACAAGATGGGGCGCCACCAGCCGCGCGGCATGCGGGTGCATCTGCCTCTGAACGACCTTCGCGAGGGCATGACCGGTTCGAGTTCGGCAGACCGATCGAGAGAGGAGGTGTCCGTTGGACCGTCATACGTATCACAGACATCAGCCTTTCCCCGCGCAGGACGACCTGCACAAGGCGCTGAGTCCCCTCAGCATCACGGGCATCGCCTTTCTGCTGGTGCTCTGCTGCGGAGCGCTGATCGAGCTGGCCGGGCAGACGGGGCTGAAGGCGAGCCACATGGTGCGGGACCCAGCAGCCGTTTACGATCTACCCGTGCTTGCCGGGTCTGTGTCGGTGTTCGGGGTGATGATCCAGGTGGCGAACGTCGGGGTCTGCGCCTTGGCCGCCCGTGTTCTGCCGGAGTGGCGGGGGCTCTTCGCGTCGGTTGCGTTCTTGTCGGCACTCCTGGCGCTCGATGACCAGTTCTTGCTGCACGAACGGATCCTGCCGGACTCCACAGGACTGCCCGAACCGGTTTTCGTAGCCGTCTATCCGATCATCGGCCTCTTGATCCTCGCTGCCCTGTGGCGCCGCACCGGATGGGCGGGCGTGTGGAGGCTGTGTCCCGCGATGGTCTTTCTGGCCAGTTCCGTGGCAGCGGACTTTCTGCCCCAGGACGCGCGCGCGTCCTTTGTCGCTGAAGATCTCCTGAAGCTGGCGGGCTACGGCGCCTGGAGCGCGCTTTGGCTAAGTCTTGCCTCGACCTTGCTGCGCAACCGTTTGGGGAACGCGGCCGGCCCCGGCGAGCCGAGGCCCTCCGCTGAGGCGTAGGCGCACGCGAACCCGGCTGAGCGGCGGCGGCACCCGCCAGCGTAGCTGTTCGAGATTTGCGCAGCCTTGGCCATTTGCGCTGAAATGGATGTCCAACGCACTACGCCAGAACGGCTGGCGTGGATAGCCGAAGAAGCCTTATGGCGCCTGTTCCGCCTCACTCCGTTTCGGGTTTTGCGTGTGGTCGCGCGCTGAACGCAAAGATACGTCCGTCGATCGTGAGCAATCCGAGGAAGATTACGCCCATGCCGGCGACCTGCACGGCGCGGACCTCTTCCCCGAGGCCGAGAACCCCCACCAGAACCGCAGACACCGGCGCGACGAAGGTCAGCGTGGAGCTGGCCGTGGCCCCCACGCGACGGGTCATCCACAGCGCGGAGAGAAAAGCCCAGCCAGTGAGGACCGGCCCAACCAAAGCGAGCGATGCCAGAGAGAGCGGTTCTGTCGGGCGCGGGATCCCCTCCAGCGCGAGCATCACCGGTGTCACGAGGAGCGCCGCACCCGTCATGGAAACGGCGACGACGACGGCAATGTCCAGCCCGCTGAGCCGCCGCAGATAATTGAGCGCAATCGCGTAGCACGTCGGGGCCAGCAATGCCACGCAGATGGCGATCACTTCGGACGAGCCACTGTCGGCTCTCAGGCTCGGAAGCGTCAGCAAGACGATCCCCCCGAACCCGAGAATGACCCCAATGGCTTTGAACCAATTGGCGCGTTCTCCCCCCGGCCAGACGTGCGAGACAATGACAACGGCAATCGGTGTCATCGCATTCACAATCCCGGCCATGCCGCCGGTGATGTAGTTCTGGCTGAGTGGAAAGATCGTCAGCGGAAGCGCAAACATGAAGCTGCCGAAGATCAGGCAGCTCAGGATTTGGTGCCCTGACAGGCGCAAAGGAACGCGCCGGAGCAGTATCACGGCCCAGACTGCAAGAGCGCCGAGCGACACGCGGAAAAAGGAGATCGACACCGGCCCGATCTCGCGCAGCAGTACCTCGTTGATTGGGAAGGCCATCCCAAACAGGATGCCGATCGCTACAATCACGACCCAATCGCGCGTCGTCATGGTGGTGCCCTCTCGTGTGCGGTGTTACTGCTCGGAAATGCGCGCGCGGGAGGCTTTGCATCAACCCGGAACATGCGCTCTTTTCCCTTTTGCATGACCACACTTGCGTGGGGGGGCGCAAGTCGATCGCGCCAGACTGACGCGCGCGTTCGTCAAGACGACGTGCGATCGGTCCGCGCGCGGTGACATCGAGAGGGCCGGTAGCGCCCGCTGCCCAGCCCTTCCCTATCTGTGCGAGCTGCAGGGGCACGGACCAACACCACGTGCTGTGGGCAGCGCCAATCCTGTTTCGGAGCTCTGGCGAAAACCGACGCGTTTCGGACCGGAAAAGCGGCAGATGCATCTTGGATGCAATCCAGGTGGAATTCGAGGCCACGTGGAGCTGAATATACCGGGGGTCGGCTTCTCATTGGCCCGTGTTCGGCTGGAGGGTGGCGCAAGCTCCGGGCAAAGACGCGAAGCTCATGCAACGCTTCAGTTTAGTGTCGGGAGCCAAGAAAGCGCGGGATTTGGACCAGCGTGCCGCTGATTGGAAATGGGTGACACGGTCGCCGACCCTGCCAGTCATTCGCAGGGGTCACTCGCCCTGTCGGTTTCAGCTGGCCCGACATGGCGCAATAGCCGAATGATCGGGTGACGATCGCCAAAGGTTCCATGCCTGCCCCGGCGCTGCCGAGATTTGGCGTCCTCAACCCTCAACAAAAGAGCGTATTAGAAACAGTTGTTTGGGGAAGGACGGCTGCCCCGGCTCAATTGGGGAGTGGCGAAATTCGG
>JBCCYI010000244.1:0-5896 GCA_039189975.1 Pseudomonadota bacterium | reverse complement strand
GGCATTGGCGCGCGACGTGCCAGAGGCCGCCGCGCTCTCCCGCTCGCGGCTAGCGCGCCTGATCGACGACGGCGCCGTGTCGCGCGACGGCGCCGTGCTGCGCGACGCCCGGGCGCGGGTCGCGGAAGGCGACGTCATCGACATAGCCGTGCCCGACGCGGTCGAGACGGACATGCGCCCCGAAGCCATCCCGCTCGATATCGTCTACGAGGACGCCGACCTCATCGTCGTCAACAAGCCTGTCGGCATGGTGGTGCATCCCGCGCCCGGCACGCCGTCGGGCACGCTGGTGAACGCGCTCCTGGCGCACTGCGGCGCCGACCTCTCGGGCGTCGGGGGGGCGCGGCGGCCCGGCATCGTGCACCGGATCGACAAGGACACCTCGGGCCTGATCGTCGCCGCCAAGTCCGACGCCGCGCACCATGGCCTGGCCGCACAGTTCGAAGCGCACAGCGTCGCGCGGGAGTACACGGCCCTCTGCCATGGTGTCCCCGAGCGGGCGGACCCTCGTCTGCGCGGCCTGCGCGGCATCAGCTGGGAGGGGGGCGCAACGCTCAAGATCACGACGCAGCTCGACCGTCACCGCACCGAGCGCCAGCGCCAGACCGTCGTCTGGGACCGGGGCCGCCACGCCGTCACCCGTGCCCGTGTGCGTGAGACCTTCGGACAGCCCGGGGCCGCCGCGCTTTTGGCGTGCCGCCTGGAGACCGGCCGCACGCATCAGATCCGCGTGCATCTCTCCTATGCCGGCCATGCGCTGGTCGGTGACGCCACCTATGGCGGTCGTCGGCGCGCCTCCATAAAGGCACTGGGGTCCGAGGCTGTCGAAGCCATCGACAGCTTTCCACGGCAGGCCCTCCACGCGGCACTGCTTGGCTTCGACCATCCGATCAGCCGCGAATACCTGCGCTTTGAGGCGCCCGTGCCCAGCGATATGGCCAGTCTCTGTGCCAACCTACGCGGCGTGTAGACAGGATTGTAACAATCGGCAAAGCACCGTGAGACTACGTTTCAGCGGCTATCGTGCGCTCCTGCACGGACCTATGTTCGTGTCATCAGACTACCGGGGGATTGAACTGAACGATTCCCCCTCCCATATGTTAATCAAATGAACATTCCGGGCAGCGTAAGGCAAACGTCAGACGCCGCCCCAACAGGTCGAGAGGGTCCGCCCATGAGCTCTTATGCCAACCTCCCCGCCCCGTCCCCGGAACAGGGCCTGAACCGCTATATGCAGGAAATCCGCAAGTTCCCCATGTTGGAGCCTGAGGAGGAGTATATGCTGGCCAAGAGCTGGACGGATCATCAGGACACAGAGGCCGCTCACAAGATGGTCACGAGCCACCTGCGCCTCGCCGCCAAGATCGCCATGGGCTACCGTGGCTACGGCCTGCCCCAAGCAGAGGTGATCTCGGAGGCCAATGTCGGCCTTATGCAGGCGGTAAAGCGGTTTGACCCCGAAAAGGGTTTCCGCCTCGCGACCTACGCGATGTGGTGGATCCGCGCCGCGATCCAGGAGTACATCCTGCGCTCCTGGAGCCTGGTGAAGCTGGGCACGACGTCCGCGCAAAAGAAGCTCTTCTTCAACCTGCGCAAGGCCAAGAGCCGCATCGGCGCGCTTGAGGATGGCGATCTTCGTCCGGAAAACGTGGCCCGTATCGCCAAGGATCTGGGCGTGACGGAGGACGAGGTCATCTCGATGAACCGGCGCCTGTCGGGCGGGGATGCGTCGCTCAACGCCACCATCGGCTCGGACGACGATAGCACCGCCCAGTGGCAGGACTGGCTCGAGGATGAGGACGCGAACCAGGCCGAGGCCTACGAGCAGGCCGACGAACTGAACCTGCGCCGCGAGCTTCTGGCCCAGGCGATGGATGTGCTCAACGACCGCGAAAAGGACATTCTGACCCAGCGACGTCTGATGGAGCCGTCGGTGACGCTGGAGGATCTCTCCGGCACATACAACGTCAGCCGCGAGCGGATCCGCCAGATCGAAGTGCGCGCATTCGACAAGCTCCAAAGCCGCATGCAGGAGCTGGCGCGGGAAAAGGGGCTCGGCGCGCCCGCCGCCTGACCGTCGCCCTCGAAAGACCGCATCGCAAAAACGGCTCCGCTTCTTCGCGGGGCCGTTCCTGCGTCGTCTGTCCTCGCGCTCCCGGCCCGGGTAGCGTAAGCGTGCCGTGACGTATAGTGACGCTGGCCTGCCCAGAGCAGAAGGCTCCTCCCCAGAGGACGCGCCTTCGCCGGGTCACTTCAACGCATATGCTTGCAACGATGCTTCAACCCCGTCCCGCCAGAGGCTTGCCAGCCAATGTGCGAACGCTTTGCTGAACCGGTCGTTTCGGGCAAGATCGCCATAGATATGCGACTGCTCCAGCCAGGTCTGCGGCCTCTCCCGCGCGGCCAAGGCCACGGGCTGGAGCGCGTCCCAGAAGGGATCGTTGGGCTCAATCTCGGCGCCATTGCTCCGCGTGCCGGCGCACATGCGCGCCCAGAGCGCTTCGACGAGGCAGAGCCCGTCGATCGAACCACTCGCCGCCAATGCATCCCGCAAAATCGGCAAGACAAAGCCCGTGTGCCGCGATGACCCGTCAAATGCGACCCGCCGGGCGGTGTCACGAATAGCCGGGTTGAGGAACCGCCGTTCGATCAACTCCGCGTAGCTCTGGGGCGTCATTCCGGGCACGGCATCGACATAGGGCACGATCTCTTCGCGCTGGACCTTCCTGAAGAGTGCGGCGATCCCGGGATGGGCCATGCACTCCGCGATCGTGGGCAGGGAGAGAAGCTCCCCCGCATTAGCCAGCACCTGGTGCCCGGCATTCAGGATGCGGATCTTCATCGCCTCGTAGTCGTGCACCCGATCCGTGAAGGTCGCGCCCACGCGATCCCAATCGGGACGGCCGGCGCAGAACGTGTCCTCGATCACCCATTGACGGAAGTTCTCATGGGTCACGGGGGCGGCGTCGATGACGCCAAGCGCGCGGGCCGCTTCGATCTCGGCAGGGCCGGTCGCCGGGACGATGCAATCGACCATGGAATTCGGAAAGCTGCACGTGCTGTCGATCCAATCGGCCAGATCCGGGTCACTGAGCCGCGCAAGGGAAATCACCGTCCGCCGCGCGACGGTGCCGTTGCCCTGCAGGTTGTCGCAACTCTGGATCGTGATCGGCCCGGTTCCGGCAGACCGACGCCTCGACAACGCCGCGACAATTGCGCCAAACGCCGTGCGGGGTGCGCCGGGGTGCGCCGCGTCGTGCCGGATGTCGGTGTCCGTCGGGTCGAACGCACCGGTGGCCGGGTCGATGAAGTAGCCGCCTTCGGTGACCGTCAACGACACAATGCGGATCGACGGATCGGCAAGTTGGTCGATCAATGCGGCATTGTCCGGCTCGATGGGCAGAAAGCCACACAACGCTCCCGTCACTTCCGCCGATGTTCCCTCGGGGCTCAGCTCGATCAGCGTGGTCAGACCATCCTGCGCAAGGAGCCTCTCGCGCATTGCTGCATCTGTCGGGCGCACACCCGCCCCGATGATCGCCCAATCCTGAGCAAGCCCCTGCTGCATCAACCGATGGACATACCACGCCTGGTGGGCGCGGTGAAAATTCCCCATCCCGATGTGCACGATCCCGGGCCGAAGCGCAGACCGGTCATAGCTTGGCACGGAGACGGATGCCGGCAGCTGCGCCAGGCTTGCTTCGCGCAGCGCGACCGGATCACCTCCGTCGAGAGGCCTCAGCTCATCCATTGTCCACCGTCCACGTTGTAGGTCTGCGCGACGATGTAATCCGACTCGCTGCACGCAAGGAAGACGGCCATTCCGGTGAGATCCTCGGCGCGGCCCATGCGCCCAAAGGGGACACCCGCGCCCACTTCGCGTTTCTTCTGGCCGGGGGCCTTGCCCTCATACTTGGCAAAGAACGCGTCGACCCCATCCCAATGTTCCCCGTCCACCACTCCGGGAGCGATGGCATTGACGTTGATGCCATGGGCGATGAGATTGAGCCCCGCGGATTGCGTCAGCGAGATCACAGCGGCCTTGGTGGCGCAATATACGGCGACGAGTGGCTCTCCGCGACGGCCCGCCTGGCTCGCCATGTTGATGATCTTGCCGCCCTTACCGCGCGCGATCATGTGCCGAGCGACGGCCTGTAGAGTGAAGAGCGTGCCGCTCACATTGATGTCGAAGAGACGCTGGTAGTCGGCGCGCTCGATCTCCACGATGGGGGCCGCGCTGAAAACAGCCGCATTGTTGATCAGGATGTCGATCCCACCGAACTCTGCGACGCATTGCGCGACAGCCGCGTCGATGCTTGCCGGGTCCGTCACATCGAGAGGAACGGCACTGGCACCGATCTCCTCCGCGGTGTTGCGGGCCCGCGCGATGTCGATATCGCCGATGGCGACGCGGGCGCCTTCTTCCAAATAGGCCTCGGCAAAAGCCCGACCGATCCCGCGCGCCGCACCGGTGATGAACGCAGTTTTGCCTGCGAGCCGGCTCATGCCTGCCGCAAGCCTTGCGCGTCGAACTTGTGGAGAAGGTCGGCCCGCGGCGAGAGGCCGATCTTGTCCCCGTGGCGCAGGTTGACCTCCCCCGGCGCGCGCACCGTGAGGGTGTCTGCGAGCCCTGTGCCGTGAATATGAAAGAACGTGTCGGACCCCAGATGCTCCGCCACACCGACCGTTCCGGCCCAGGTTCCCCCTTCCCCGGTCACCACGTCGATGTGCTCTGGACGGATACCGATCGTGTGCGCGCCGTGCTTTTGTGCTTCGGCGCCTTCGATCAGGTTCATCTTCGGAGAGCCGATGAAGCCCGCGACGAACTTGTTGCGCGGCGTGTGATAGAGCTCAAGCGGCGAGCCCACCTGCTCGATCACCCCAGCCTGCAAGACAACGATCTTGTCGGCCATCGTCATTGCCTCGACCTGATCGTGCGTGACATAAATCATCGTCGTCTCGAGCCGGCTGTGCAACTCGGATATCTCAAGCCGCATGCCAACCCGCAGCGCGGCATCGAGGTTCGACAGCGGCTCGTCAAAGAGAAACGCTGCCGGCTCACGGACAATCGCCCGCCCAATCGCAACACGCTGGCGCTGCCCGCCCGAAAGCTGGCCGGGGCGGCGGTCCAGATAGTCGGTGAGATTGAGCGCTTTGGCGGCGGCCGCGATCCGACGGTTCTGTTCGTCCTGCGGCACCTTGGCCATGCGCATCGGGAAGGCGATGTTCTTTCGAACGGTCATGTGCGGGTAGAGCGCATAGGACTGAAACACCATTGCCAGGCCACGCTTGGCCGGCGGGATGTCCGTCGCGTCGTTCCCATCAATCTTGATGGCGCCGGACGTGATGTCTTCCAGCCCCGCGATCAGGCGCAGCAGCGTGGACTTGCCACAGCCCGAGGGGCCGACAAACACGCAAAACTCGCCGTCTTCGATCGTCAGGTCCAGAGGCGGGATGACATTCACGTCTCCGAAGCTCTTCGACACTTGTTCCAGAGCGATGTGTCCCATGTGTCAGGCTCCCTATTTGACCGCGCCGAAGGTGAGGCCGCGGACGAGTTGTTTCTGGCTGAACCAGCCGAGGATGAGGATTGGCGCAATGGCCATGGTCGACGCTGCGCTGAGCTTTGCAAAAAAGAGGCCCTCAGGGCTTGAGTAACTGGCGATGAAGGCCGTGAGCGGCGCAGCATCGACAGCCGTGAGGTTGAGCGTCCAAAACGCTTCATTCCACGCCAGGATAAAGTTCAGCAGCAAGGTCGAGGCGATGCCTGGAATGGCCATCGGCGTAAGCACATAGAGGATTTCCTCCCGCAAAGAGGCGCCGTCCATCCGGGCGGCTTCCAGGATCTCGCCAGGGATCTCGCGGAAGTAGGTGTAGAGCATCCATACGATGATCG
>JBCCYI010000243.1:0-5921 GCA_039189975.1 Pseudomonadota bacterium | reverse complement strand
GGGCTGACGGGCGCCTTGCAGCGCAAGGCCGGTGAGCTCTCGCACGGGCAGAAGCAATGGCTGGAGATTGGGATGCTGCTGGCGCAGGAGCCGCGTCTCCTCCTCGTCGACGAGCCTGCCGCAGGGATGACCGTCGCCGAGCGGGAGCACACGACCGACCTGCTCAAAGAAGCAGCGAAGACGCGGGCGGTTGTGGTTGTCGAACACGATATGGAGTTCGTCCGGCGGCTCGAGTGCAAAGTGACTGTCCTGCACGAAGGGTCCGTTCTGGCCGAAGGCTCGCTCGACCATGTGACGAAGAATCAGGACGTGATCGACGTCTATCTGGGGCGCTGAGATGGCCGAGACGATGACCAAGCCCATGCTGTCGATTGAGGGCCTCACCCTGCACTACGGCGGCTCGCAGATCCTCTACGGGATCGACCTTGAGGCGCGTCTGGGCGCGGTGACCTGCGTGATGGGGACGAATGGCGTCGGCAAGACGTCGCTGCTAAAGGCGATCTCGGGAACGCATGCGCGCTCGGGGGGCGGTTTGGTGCTGGGCGGCGAGGCGCTTGGAAAGGCCCCCGCCCAAGTGCTGGCGCGCAAGGGCGTGGGCTATGTGCCGCAAGGGCGGGACATCTTTCCCCTGATGACGGTGCGAGAGAACCTGGAGACGGGCTATGCTTGCCTGCCGAAGTCGGAGCACCGGATCCCCGACGAGATCTTTGAGCTTTTCCCGATCCTGAAGGAGTTTCTCGGGCGGCGCGGTGGGGATCTTTCGGGTGGGCAGCAGCAGCAACTTGCGATCGCGCGCGCGCTGATCGCCAAGCCGAAGCTTCTGCTGCTCGACGAGCCCACCGAAGGGATCCAGCCCAACATTATCCAGCAGATCGGGCGGGTGATCTCCTATCTGCGGGACCGGGGCGACATGGCGATCATTCTCGTCGAGCAGTACTTTGCGTTCGCCTACGAGATCGCGGATGCGTTTTACGTGCTGGAGCGCGGGGCGGTGAAGATGGCCGGGGCGAAGGGAGATCTCACGCGCGAGGAGTTGTTGGCGGCGGTCTCTGTGTGAGGGGGGCGGACTGGGGCTCTGCCCCAGACCCCGCGGTATTTTGCGCAAGAAGAAGAGAGGGCCGCGCTTGACGCTGCCCGGAGAGGGGCGCAAGCTTGCTGGCATCGCCGCGGTACGACGGCGGATCCAGCAAGGAGAGACCCCATGAACATGCGCATCGCTGCGTCGATTGCAGCACTGACGCTTGCCGCAGCACCCGCTGTGGCTCAGGACCAGACCTTTATCGCGATCGGCACCGGTGGTGTGACGGGCGTGTATTATCCGACGGGCGGCGCGATCTGCCGGCTGGTGAACCGCGGACGGTCGGAGCACGGCATCCGCTGTGGCGTTGAGTCGACAGGCGGGTCGGTCTTTAACATCAACGCCATTCGGGGCGGGGAGCTGGAGTTTGGTGTCGCGCAGTCAGACTGGCAGTTCCACGCGTTCAACGGCACGTCGCGGTTTGAGGAAACCGGGGCGTTCGAGGGGCTGCGGGCCGTTTTTTCGGTGCACCCGGAGCCCTTTACCGTCGTTGCCCGCGCCGATGCTGGCATTTCCTCGTTCGAGGACCTGAAGGGCAAGCGCGTGAACGTCGGCAACCCGGGCTCGGGTCAGCGCGGTACGATGGAAGTGCTGATGGCCGAGATGGGCTGGACGATGGACGACTTTGCGCTCGCCTCCGAGCTGCAGGCGGCCGAACAGTCTCAGGCGCTCTGCGATAACAACATCGACGCGATGATCTACACGGTTGGCCATCCCTCCGGCTCGATCCAGGAAGCGACGACGGCGTGCGACTCGGTGTTGGTGACGGTATCGAACGACGCGACGACCGCGCTGGTGGAGAGCAATCCGTTCTACCGTACGGCCACCATTCCGGGCGGCATGTATCGTGGGAACGATGGCGACACGCAGACTTTCGGTGTGGGCGCGACTTTTGTGTCCTCAATCGATGTGCCGGAGGACGTGGTCTACGAGGTGGTGTCGGCCGTGTTCGAGAACATCGACCAGTTCAAGGGCCTGCACCCGGCCTTCGCGAACCTCGACCCGGCCGAAATGGCGAACGACGGGCTGTCCGCACCGCTGCACCCCGGTGCAGAGAAGTACTTCCGCGAGGCTGGCCTGATCCAGTGATCGGCTGACGCGGTGGGGCGGGGCGCCTTGCTGTGCCCTGCCCCATGCCTGGCGCGCCGGGCCAATTCACAACACGTGCACAAGACTTGTGGGGACAGATGTCGGAACCAGCCAAGGGCAGCGGTGACCGCCAATTCACCGATGAAGAGCTGCAGGATCTCGTTGCGAGCACGGATTCCGGCGGCAGAAACCCCTCCAACCGCAATATTGCGCTCCTGATCTCGGTTACGGCCCTGGTTTGGTCCCTGTTTCAGCTCTGGATCGCGCAGCCGCAGCTGTGGTTCGGTCAGTACTTGCCGGTGCTGAACTCCTCGCAGACGCGGCCGATCCACTTGATGTTCGCGATCTTCCTGGCTTTCCTGGCCTACCCCGCCTTCAAGGGCTCGCCACGGGACCGGATCCCAGCCGTCGACTGGGCCCTGGCGATCATCGGGGCGGGGACGTGTTTCTACGTCTTCTGGTTCTCAGACACCTTGGCGATGACCGCGCGGTCAGGACTGCCAACACAGTTCCAGGTGATCTTGGGCGCCATCGGTCTTGTTGTGCTGCTTGAAGGCGCGCGGCGCGCGCTTGGGCCCGCGCTGACGGTCGTGGGCTCGCTCTTCTTGCTCTACGCCTACTTCGGGACAGGCTGGCTGATCCCGGAGCTGATCGAGCACGAAGGCCTTTCATTCACCGCGCTCATCAATGCGCAATGGCTCGACACGGCAGGCGTCTTTGGCATCCCGCTGGGGGTGTCGACGGCGTTTGTCTTCCTTTTCGTACTCTTCGGTTCGCTGCTCGATAAGGCGGGGGCGGGCAATTACTTTATCAAGTTGGCCTTCGCAGGGCTTGGGCATCTGCGGGGCGGACCGGCGAAAGCGGCCGTGGTTGGATCGGCGATGACGGGGCTGATCTCCGGCTCGTCGATTGCCAATGTGGTCACCACCGGGACCTTCACCATCCCGCTCATGAAGCGGGTCGGCTTTACCTCGGAGCAGGCGGGGTCCGTCGAGGTGGCGTCGTCCGTCAACGGTCAGATCATGCCGCCGGTGATGGGGGCGGCGGCGTTCCTGATGGTGGAGTTCATCGGGATCTCCTACCTGGAAGTGATCAAGCACGCCTTCATCCCGGCGGTGATCTCCTACATCGCGCTCGTCTACATCGTGCACCTTGAGGCCCTGAAAAAGGACATGCCGGCACTGGGCGAGGCAAAGTCCTTTGCCGGGATGATGCTGAAGTTCTTCATCGGCTTTGTCGTGGCCGGGGTCGGGTTTACGGCGCTGATCTACGCGATGAACGCGCTGGAGGCCGCGCTGCCGGAGATGACGGCGCTGATCTCGATGGTGGTGCTGCTGGCGCTCTACGTCTGGCTGGTGGGAATCGCGGCGCGGCGCCCGGATCTGGAGGTGGACGACCCCAACGATCCGGAGATCAAGCTGCCGACCGTGGCGGAGGTCTACGCGACAGGGTTGCACTACATCCTGCCGATCGTGGTGCTTGTGTGGTTCCTGATGGTCGAGCGGCAGAGCCCGGCGAAATCGGCCTTCTATGCCACGTCGCTGATGCTCTTCATCATCGTGACGCAGAAACCGCTGAAGGCGATGTTCCGCGGCCAGGGGGCGGCCTTCATGGCGCAGATGCGCGAGGGGATCGACGACCTTAAGGAGGGGCTGATCGCCGGTGCGCGCAACATGATCGGGATCGGTGTGGCGACCGCTGCGGCCGGGATCATCGTCGCCACCGTGACCAAGACGCCCATCGGCACGGAGCTGGCCGGGCTGGTCGAGCAACTTTCGGGCGGGATCCTCTTTCTGATGCTCGTCTTCGTGGGGCTATTCTCGCTGATCCTTGGGATGGGCCTGCCGACAACCGCGAACTACATCGTGGTGTCGTCGCTCATGGCCTCGGTCGTCGTGTCACTCGGGGCGCAGGAGGGGCTGATCGTGCCCCTGATCGCGGCGCACCTCTTCGTCTTCTACTTCGGGATTATGGCGGATGTGACACCGCCCGTGGGGCTGGCGTCCTTCGCCGCCGCAGCGGTGTCGGGCGGGGATCCGATCAAGACAGGCTTTACGGCGTTCTTCTACTCGCTGCGGACGGTCGCGCTGCCGTTCCTCTTCATCTACAATCCGACGCTGATCCTCTACGGTGTAGACCTTGGGACAACGGCGGGGGTGATCCAGGCGATCACCGTCTTCATCGTCGCGACCTTCGCGATGCTGCTCTTCGGGGCGGCAACGCAGGGCTACTTCCTCGCCCGTTCCCGCATCTACGAATCCGTCGCCCTGCTGCTCGTCGCCTTTACGCTCTTTGTTCCCAATGTCTGGCTCGACATGGTCCAGAGCCCGTTCCGCGACATCCCGCCGTCTGAGTTTGAGCAGGCGGTGGGCGAGGCGGCGGAAGGCGCGCAATTGCGCCTTCTGGTGCAGGGGCCGGACTTCAACACCGGGGACATGGCCGAAACGACGCTCGTGATGGACATCGCCGGCGCCTCGGCGGCGGAGCGGGTGACCAACTCCGGGCTGCTGCTCTTCGCGGAAGGCGACGTGGTGCGGCTCGACGAGCCGATGTTCGGCACGGTCACCGCAGAGAAGCTCGCGGACTTCGACTTTTACGCCGACGCCCCCGTGACGCTCGCCTCGATCCAGGCCCCGGCGAACCGGCTGCCGGCGGAGGTCTTCTACCTCCCCGCGCTGGCGCTCCTGGGGCTGGTGATCCTTCTGCAGCGCCGCCGCCAGACCAAGCCGGCATTCTGAGGAGGAAGCGCCATGTTCACATCAATCCTCTTGCCGATTGACCTGTCGTCCGAATCGAGCTGGCAGAAGGCCGCGCCCGTCGCCGTGAAAATGGCGCAGGACGGGGGCATCCCGCTGCACGTGGTGAGCGTGCTGCCGGACTACGGGCTCTCCGTCGTCGGCATGCATTTCGAGAAGGACCACGAGCAGAAGGCGCTGCAGGCGCTCGGCGACTCGTTGCGCGCCTGGGTGGCGGAGCATGTGCCCGGCGCGGTCGAGGTCCACCCCCACGTCCTGCACGGGACGGTCTACGATCAGATCATCTTGGCGGCGGAGCGCCTCGGCGTGGACGCCATCGTGATGGGCTCGCACCGGCCGGAGCTCAAGGACTATCTGCTCGGCCCCAACGCGGCCCGCGTGGTCCGCCACGCGCCGCAATCGGTCTTTGTCGTCCGCGGAGACTAGAGCCCACCGCGCCCCGGCGCTGCATCGGCGTGCAGAGGGGCGGTTTGGCCAGGGATCTGAGCGGGATCGTGGCCGCGGGGCTGGACAAGGCCGCGGGACTTGGGAAGTTTGACACCGAAACCGACAGGGCGTGGAGGCGCGAGACCATGAAACGGACAATTGCAACGCTGGCCGTGCTGGCCACAAGCGGTGGCGCAGCACTCGCTCAGGACTGTGCCGCGGGCAAAACGCTCGAAGACGGCGTACTGACCATCGCCACCGGCAACCCGGCCTACTACCCATGGGTGCTCGACGACGCGCCGGAGGGCAAGCAGGGCTTTGAGGCGGCTGTGGCCTATGCGGTGGCCGAAGCCATGGGCTTTGGCGACGATCAGGTGACCTGGGTGCGCACGTCGTTCGACCAGTCGATCCAGCCGGGCCCGAAGGATTTCGACTTCAACCTCCAGCAATTCTCCATCACCGCCGAGCGCGAGCAGATGGTGGATTTCTCGGCCCCCTACTACAGCTCAGCGATGGCGGTGCTGGCGACAAGCGCCGCCGTGGAGGCCGGGGCCGAGCCGACGGTTTCCTCC
>JBCCYI010000242.1:0-5928 GCA_039189975.1 Pseudomonadota bacterium | reverse complement strand
GTCGCCTCGATCCGCCTCATCGCCAAGATGCCGACCATTGCTGCCTGGGCCTATAAGTACCACGTCGGCCAGCCTTTCGTGTATCCGCGCAACGATCTCGACTACGCCTCGAATTTCCTGCGCATGTGTTTCTCCGTCCCGGCGGAGGAATACATCGTCGATCCGATCCTCTCGCGCGCGATGGACCGCATCTTTACCCTGCACGCCGATCACGAACAGAAAGCCTCGACCTCGACGGTGCGGCTTGCTTCCTCCTCCGGCGCAAACCCCTTCGCATGCATCGCGGCTGGCATCGCTTGCCTCTGGGGTCCGGCGCACGGCGGCGCAAACCAGGCTTGCCTGGAGATGCTGCGCGAGATCGGAACCCCCGATCGCATCCCGGAGTACATCGCCCGCGCCAAGGATAAGGAGGATCCGTTCCGCCTGATGGGCTTTGGCCACCGCGTCTACAAGAACTTCGACCCACGAGCGACGGTGATGAAGCAATCCGCCGATGAGGTGCTGGAGCTCTTGGGCGTGGACAACAACCCCACCCTGCAGGTCGCCAAGGAGCTGGAGGCCGCGGCCCTGGCCGATCCTTACTTCGCCGACAAGAAGCTCTTCCCGAATGTCGATTTCTACTCGGGCATCATCCTGGAGGCGATGGGCTTTCCAACGTCCATGTTCACGCCGATTTTCGCACTCTCGCGCACTGTGGGCTGGATCAGCCAGTGGAAAGAGCAGCTGTCGGATCCGACCATGAAGATCGGACGCCCACGGCAGCTCTACACGGGTGCGCCGATGCGCGACTATGTGAACGTCGAGGATCGGTAGACCCTCGGAGGCACGGCATCGCGCAACGCCGGCTCCTCGGAGCCGGCTTTTTTGTATGCGCCTCTCCCTCGCCCGGTGAGCCACACGGCAGGCGCCCGACCGGGGCTGCCCGGGCCGATACGCCCTTGCCGGTCCAAACTCGGAGCTGCGCGTCCGCACGTGACACTGAGCGAAACCTCGCCAAAATCCGCGAGGATCGCTGATCTTTACTCTATGGTAGGGACTTTAGCGTGAGGTGGGCCTAGGCATCGGCGGAGGCTTGCATGGTTCTCGGATATCTCCTGCTTGGTTGGATCGGCGGCGCTACTGTTGCCTTGATCCACCTCACGCTTCATGGCGGCACATGGGGCGCCGCCGTCGCGCTCTTTTTCGCAACCGCATTGGGATGTGTCCTGGGCCTCGCATGTCTGACGGCGGTGCGTATGAGCCAACGGGAGCGCGCCGCGCGTCACGACACGCTCCAGGCTCCGGTCTACGCGATGCCCCTACCCGCGCGGATGAAGCAATCGCGCCGTGGGCCTCTACCGCCTGCGCGTCCGGGGGCTTGAGCGCGGCCGCGCCCCTGTCTTCTGCCGCGATCCAACGGTCTCGCGCCACAGTCACCGACGCGCTCCATGAGCTATGCCTCGACGCTATGACGGCCTTGGCTAGCGCCCCTGAAACCGGGCCTCGCGCTTTTCCAGAAAGGCCAGAACGCCCTCCTTGAAGTCATGGGTTGCCCCCAACGCCCCCTGCAACTCCGCCTCAAGCAGCAGCTGTGCTTCGAAATCGTTGGACATGCTCTCGCGCAAGGCGCGTTTGATTTGCGAATAGGTGGTCGTCGGCCCTTTGGCCAGGGTGACGGCGCGCTGCCACCATTGGGCGGCGAAGAGATCCTCCGGGACGGCTTCCCAGATCATGCCCCATTCCGCGGCCTGACGCGCCGTGACAGGCTCGGCGAACAAAGCGGCGCCCATCGCGCGAGCAAAGCCGACTTGCCGCGGCAACCAATAGGTCCCGCCTGCGTCCGGGATGAGGCCGATGCGGGCAAACGCCTGCAAGAACATCGCCCCCTCGGAGGCCACAACTACGTCCGCAGCCAGCGCCAGGTTGGCCCCCGCCCCGGCGGCTGGGCCATTCACGGCCGAGAGCGTCGGGATCGGGCTTTCCGCGATGGCGCGGATCATCGGCACGTATTCGTCCCGCAGCGTCCGCTCGAGGTCCGTCGCTGCGATGGAACGACTGTCGCCCAAATCCTGACCGGAGCAAAACGCATTGCCCTTACCCGTCAGCACCAGCACGCGGGCCTCATCGGGCGCGCGCCGCACGGCATGGGTGATCTCGGCCCGCATTTGCGTCGACAGGGCGTTCATCACCTCCGGACGATTGAGCTGGAGAATGGCAACGTCGTCGCGCACCGCGTAGCGAATGGAATCGTAGATCATGGCTCACCTCTGGTCCGCCGACACCCTATCGCGCTGTGCCACGGCTCTGCACCCCAAATGGGTCCCGAACAACCAAATTCCAAGGGGTTACAGGGCGCAGTGCACCACACGACCGTCGCCATCGAGTTTAGGGCGCACCGACGCCAGCGTCAGTGCAAACCTAACGTCACGGCGCGTGAGCTTCGTCGAATTGGGGGGAGCTATTCGTCGAGGAGAGCCTTGAGCCTCGCCTCCTCCTCGCTCGACAATGCCGCTTCGGAGCGTGCCACGTCCCTGCGGCGCGACCAGACGAAGCCACCTCCGATGCCGAGCGCGACCACCAGCATCACCGGCCCTGCCACCCAAAGAAGAATGTTGGCGCCTTCTGTTGTGGGACGCAGAAGCGCGTATTCCCCATAGCGCGCGACGATGAAGTCGATCACCTGCGCGTCGGTGTCCCCTTCGAGCAGACGCTCGCGCACCAGCAGGCGCATGTCCTTGGCCAGATCCGCATTCGATTCGTCGATCGACTCGTTGCGGCAGACCATACACCGCAGCTGCGCCGACAATCCGCGCGCGCGCTCTTCGAGCACCGGATCGTCAAGCACTTCATCCGGCGTCACGGCGTGCAAGATTTGCGGGCCCATGGCGATCGACAGGGCCAAAGCCAGTGAGACGAGGACAGCGCGTATCATTCGGCTGGCAGACCTGCTGCGCGCGCCGGTGCGCGACGGGCGCCCGCGGCGACCCGGTGGCGCCGGTCCGCGAGCGAGAAGAGACCGCCAATCGACATGATGATGCAGCCCGCCCAGATCCAGTTGGCCATCGGCTTGATGAAAGTGCGCACGGCCCAGCCGCCGCCCTGCTGCGGGTCGCCGATGACAATATAGACGTCGCGCAGGATGCCGTTGTCGATAGCCGCTTCCGTTGTTGGCATGCCCGCAACGGGGTAGACGCGTTTTTCCGGCTCCAGATGCGCGACCAGCCGCTCGCCGCGGAAGACGTCGATCGACGCCATGGTCGAGATGTAGTTGGGCCCCTCGACGCGGTTCACCGCGTTCAGACGCACGTCGTATTGCCAGGGCCCGTAAGCCTCGACCGTATAGCGCTCGCCCTCCTGCGCGATGCGGATGTCTTCGACTTCCCAGGCCACGAGCGCCGCGATACCGAGCGTCGTGATACCCATCCCGGCGTGCGCGATGGCCTTGCCCCAATCGCCCCCCGGCAGGCGGCGCAGGCGGCGCACCTTGTCTCCGACACCGCCCTTGCCCGCGCGCGACCAGAGCTCGACTGCGGCCCCGCCCACGACCCAGACCGCCAGGATCATCCCCACCGGCGCGAGGATCGACGTCCCGGTCTGCAGCGTCCACGTCAGCGCACCGAGCGCCAGCGCCAGGACCAGCACGCCCCAGAGCTGCGCCAGAGCGCGCGCGAACGACGCCCGCTTCCACGGCATCATCGCGCCGACCGGCAAGATGACCATGAGTGCCACCATGAACGGCGTAAAGGCCGCGTCAAAGAACGGCGGCCCGACGGAGAGCTTCCGGTCGAAAAAGAGCTCCGCCGCGAGGGGCCAGAGCGTGCCGAAGAAGACAACGAAGCACGACACGGCAAGGAGGATGTTGTTGGCCACCAGCGCGGATTCGCGACTAACGACGCCGAAGACGCCCTTGGCCTCCATCGCCGACGCCCGCCAGGCAAAGAGCGTCAGCGCGCCTCCCACGAAAATCCCTGTGATCGCGAGGATGTAAACGCCCCGCTCGGGGTCGTTGGCGAACGCGTGGACCGAGGTCAGCACGCCGGAGCGGACGATGAAGGTTCCGATCAGCGAAAAACCGAAGGCGAGGATCGCGAGCAGGATCGTCCAGGACTTCAGCACCTCGCGCTTCTCGACCACGATGGCGCAATGCAGGAGCGCTGCGGCCAAGAGCCAGGGCATGAAGGAGGCGTTCTCGACAGGGTCCCAGAACCAGAAGCCGCCCCAGCCGAGCTCGTAATAAGCCCACCAGGAGCCGAGCGCGATCCCGATGGTCAGAAAGAGCCAGGCCGCGAGCGTCCAGGGACGAACCCAGCGGCCCCACGCCGCGTCGACCCGGCCCTCGATCAGGGCGGCCACGGCAAAGGAAAACGCCATCGAGAGCCCGACATAGCCGAGGTAGAGAAACGGCGGGTGAAACGCGAGCCCGGGATCCTGAAGCAGCGGGTTGAGGTCCTGCCCGTCCATCGGCGGGACCGCGAGGCGCAGAAACGGGTTCGATGTCAGCAGGATAAAGGCGTAGAACGCGACGCCGACCGCCGCCTGCACGCCCAGCACCCGGGCCCGGAGGGTCGGCTTCAGGGACTGACCGAACCATGCCGCCGAAGCGCCGAACAGCGCCAGGATCAGCACCCAAAGCAGGAGCGATCCTTCGTGGTTTCCCCAGACCCCTGTCACCTTATAGAGCATCGGCTTGTCGGAATGCGAATTCAGCGTCACCAGGCGCAGGGAGAAATCCGACGTGACAAACGCGTAAGTCAGCGCGGCGAAGCTGAAGCCGACCAGAAGGAACTGCGCCGTGGCCGCAGGCTCGGCCGTGGCCATCCAGCCAGCCCATCGTTTCTGCGCTCCGACAAGGGGCACGACCATCTGCACGACGGCCACACAAGCGGCGAGGATCAGGGCGAAATGACCAAGTTCTGCGATGCTCATATCCATGTCGCGAAGGTAGCTCACAGGCCCGGTATCGCCAACCGACTCCACGCCCGTCAAACGGTCGCAGCTCCCCGATTGACAGGTGAGCCGGGCCAGTTGACGCGGTTGTGACCAGAGGTGCGGCAGCTGGCGCCGCTACGCTGGGATAACGAGCCCTCCCCCAAGGACGTAGGCGATGAGGGCGAGCAGCACCGAACCCACCATAAGGCGCACAAGCCACTTCAGCATGTCTTCGATCGCATGCAGGCGCTTTTCGACCATCGCGCGATGCACCTCATCGACAGCGATACGTGTTTCGAGCGCGTTGAGCCGGCGCTCCACCTGCAGCGCCCATTCAGGATCCGTCATCTCTATGCCTCCATTCCGCGAGCGCCGCGTTGGGCCCTGCAGGTGACAACGCGGGCCCCTCCGCCTCGGCAGAGGGCGCGCCGGCGCCGGAATCGAGAGCGTTCAACACGTCGAGGTTCTCCGTCACAGCACGGGCCTGCGCAAAGGAGGTTGCGACAGAGCGCTGAAACTCCTGCGTTTTGGCCTGGTGTCGCGCCCCGAAGTAAAAGCTGACAACCGCGCCGAGAAGCCACCAGAGCGGCTCCGGCACCAGCGCGATCCCCTGCATGCGCGCGGCGAACCAGATCGGGTCCACCATCGCGGCGATGAAAAGCCCGAGCGTGCCCAAGGCGAGCGCAGGGCGCGGCACCCGATTGAGCCCGTCGATCATGCGATCGAAGAGGCCTTTGCGCGGCAGCGTGAACTCCTGCGCGAACTGCTGCAACGCGGCCTCGGCGCGCTGCGCGTCGCGGACGGCCTGACCCTCGGCGTTGGCGCGGAAGACCCCGACGGTCTCCGCAATCGCATTGCGGTCATTGCCGAACAATAGGTTAAAGATCCCGCCCAAGACGCCCGCGCTCAGCCCCATTTCGCGACCCGAGCCCGATGCTCGGCCTCCGTCAGGTGGTAGCGCTCAGAGATGAACTCCTCCGCTCGGGTGATCCAACCGCCTTTGCCCCCGTCCCGGCGCCG
>JBCCYI010000241.1:0-5988 GCA_039189975.1 Pseudomonadota bacterium | reverse complement strand
GGTCGGGGTGCCCTGTAACGTATTTCAGCGCGCGCCCACGGGAGTCTCACGATGTTTCAGCGCCAAATGCCTGCACATCGCGTGCCGGCACCGGCTGCTTTCGGGGGGCTATCCTCGGCCGACCGGGCGAGGGGCGCCAAAACCGGCACTGTGGTGGGGACGTGGCCCCGTCCCGTGCCAGGTCAGGACAGGACAGGTCAGCCGCGGCGTTCCGCTCTCCGACGGCAGCGGGCTAGGAGGGAGCGCCGAGCTCGACCCAAACGGACTTTGACTTGAGGTATTTTTCGTATCCGGCCCGGCCGAGATCCTTGCCGATGCCGGACCGTTTCACGCCGCCGAACGGGCTCGTCATATCGTCGCCACGGCCCCAATGGTTGATCCAAACGGTCCCGCTTTCGATGCGGCGTGCGGCCTGCATCGCACGGTCCAGATTGCCGGTATGAACGGCCGTGGCCAGACCGTATTCGGGGTGATTGGCCTGCGCCACACCCTCGTCGAAGTCCTGAAATGTCGCCACGGACAGAACGGGGCCAAAGATCTCTTGCTCGAAGGCTGCATTGCCGGGCCCGACGTCGTCCAGGATGGTCGGGGCGAACGC
The DNA here is from genome assembly GCA_039189975.1 of Pseudomonadota bacterium. Classification (GTDB taxonomy): domain Bacteria; phylum Pseudomonadota; class Alphaproteobacteria; order Rhodobacterales; family Rhodobacteraceae; genus HLUCCA09. Next base: position 5,390 of record JBCCYI010000241.1, on the reverse strand, counting down.
GTGCAGATGCGGGACATCCAGACGGCTGCCACCGAGCAGGGGCGTCGCCCCCTGGGACGTCGCGTCCCGCACGATGGCCTCGATCCGGTCGATCTGCGTGGCGGTGATGATGGGCGCAAGCGTGGCGGTGCCCGACCATGTCGGTCCGGGGGACACCGTGCTGAGCCGGTCGGCGACCCGCGCCAGCAGGGCCTCCTTCACCGCCGCGTGGACCACCAGCCGCGACCCGGCAAAACACACCTGCCCGGCATTCAAAACGATCCCGCGCGCCACAAGGTCCGCGACCCGGTCGAGATCCGGGGCGTCTTCGAACACGAGCTGCGCGCCCTTTCCGCCCAGCTCCAGGCTCACGGGCTTCAGGCCGTGGTGGGCGGCGTCCGCCATGATGGCCGCCCCTGTCGCGGAGGAGCCGGTGAACGTGACATAGTCGACGCCCGGATGGGTCACCATGGCCCGGCCCACGTCCGCGCCGCCGGGAAGGACGTTGAACAGGCCGTCCGGCAACCCGGCGTCCGCGCTCAACTCGGCCAGTCGCAACGCGGAGAACGGCGTCAGCTCCGACGGTTTCAGGAGGACTGCGTTGCCCGCGGCGAGCGCCGGCGCGAACTTCCAGCTCGACAGGATCAACGGGAAATTCCACGGGGCGATGGCCGAAACGACGCCGTGGGGCTCGGTCGTCACGAGGGACAATTGATGTGCTGCCGTTGCCGTGACCGCGCTTTCATGCGTCTCGGCATAGGCCACGAAGGTGCGCAAGGTTGAGGCCGCCACGCGCACGTCGCGCGCGAGCGCATCGCTGTAGGGGCGCGACGAGGACACCGCTTCGAGGGCCGCCAGCTCCTCTGCATGCGCGCCGATCAACTCCGCCCAACGCAGCAGGACACGGCCTCTGGCCTTGGCCCCGCGCTCGGCCCAGCCGGACGACAGCAGCGCGCGCCGGGCCACATCGACAGCCTGGTCCACGTCGCCCGCGGTGGCGGTCGGGTAGGTCAGGCTGATCGTCGTATTGGAAGGGCACACATGGGGGAAGGGGTCGCCGTGCGCCTCCTGGAGGGCGCCGCCGACGAACATGCCTTCGGGGCGCGCCAGGCCATGGGGATCAAAGTGCATCAGAGACGTCCCTTCGCTGCCGGCCGCCTAGCCAATCCGGGCATGGCCATGGTCGAGCGCGGTCACCCCCCGGTCCGCAACCGTTGCCCGAAACGACACGTCCGATCCGTTGCGCCACATCTCGACGCGGATCGTCTCGCCCGGATAGACCGGTTTCGAGAACCGCAGCTTGATGGAGTGGAGGCGGTCGGGCCTGTAATCGCAATAGGTCGCGAGAATCGCGCGCGTCGCGATTCCAAAGGAGCACAGCCCGTGGAGGATCGGGCGCTCAAATCCCGCGGCGGCGGCGACGTCCGGATCGACATGCAGCGGATTCGGATCGCCGGACAGCCTGTAAAACAGCGCCGAGCGTGGATCGGTATGGGTTTCGAATTTCGTCTGCGGTGCGCCAACCGGCACATGATGGGGTGCAGGCTGCGGGCCGCTGTCGCCGCCGCAGCCGCCATTGCCGCGCGCGAAGTTGACAACCTTGACAGTGGCCAGGGCGCCGAATTGGTCCGCGACGGTCCGCTCCAGATAGATCAGGGCACCCTTGGAGGGGCCCTTGTCGATGATGCGCGTGATCCGCGTCTTGGCCCGCACCGTGGCATCCGTGGGCAATTGCCGGTGCAGGACGACCTCCTGCTCGGCGTGAAGAAAACGGTGCCAGTCGATGCCGGTTGCGGGATCTCGCGCCCAAAACCCCGGGCTCGCGAGCACTGCGGCCATGGAGGGGACGACATGCAGGTTCGGCTCTTCGAAGAAGAACGGCAGCTCCGCGCGATGCGTCGGATCTTCACCAAACCCGATGCCCAGGGCATAGAGGATACAATCCTTCGTGGTGTAACTCTGCTCAACCTCCGGGAAGGCGAAGCTTTGAAGCTTTGCCCGAAAATCGCTTACAGTGTCGACAATGGCCATCCGGTCGCCGCCCAGGGTTGTTGCGCGAAACGCGCGGCATTCTTATCTGCCCCGACAAATAGTACACTTGCAAATAGATCGCAAGCGAATTATTAGGCGGCGTGAAGGGAGACCGCCGATGTCACAGATCGTTTTCGCAGACGAGATCCACCCTCTGTCTGCCGTGTCGGAGGACGCGGCGCGCGGGGCGGCGGGCCTCGACGCGCTCGGAGCGGCGGGCGGAATCGTGGCGCTGCTTCTGCGCAACGATGCTGCCTTCGTGACCGTGAGCACGGCGGTCCGCCTGGCGGGCGCGGCGACACTTCCGCTCAACTGGCATCTCACGGCGGCCGATCTGGCGTTCATTCTGGAGGACAGTGGCGCCGCGATCCTGATTGCCCATGTGGACCTGTGGAACGCCGTCGGGCGCGACCTGCCCGACCCGCTCAAAGAGCGCCTCACCGTGCTCCTGGTGCCAACGCCGGAGGCGATCGTGACGGCCTATTCCGTGCGGCCCGAACACAGGGCGCCCGGTGACAGAGACCAGCTTTGGCCCACGCTGATCGCCAAGCACGCGCCGATCGCAGCCCCCACGGAACAGCGCCCCCACCCGCTCATCTACACCTCCGGCACGACCGGGCGCCCCAAGGGCGTACAAAGACTGGGCACCGCGCAGCCCGCGCGCGTGGCCTATGACGCATTCTTTGACGCGGCCGCCCAGACCTTGCTTGCGACACCGCTCTACCATGCGGCGGCGCATCGCTTCATGGATGGCACGCTAAGCTCCGGGGGCAGCGTGATCCTGCCGGCAAGGTTTGATGCGGAAGGGATGCTGCGCGACATCGAGAGGTTCGAGGTGACCACGAGCTTTGTCGTGCCGGCGATGTTCCAGCGCCTGTTGCGGCTGCCCGACGACGTCAAAGGTCGCTACGATCTGACGAGCCTGCGACACGTTGTGGTCGCCGGAGCGCCCTGCGCGCCGGAGGTGAAAGCGGCCATGATCGCGTGGTGGGGCCCCGTGATCTACGAATACTATGGCTCGACCGAGCTGGGCGCCGTGACGTTTGCCTCAAGCGAGGACGCGATTGCGCGTCCCGGCACCGTGGGACGTGCCGTCGCAACCGCGCGGCTTGCCATCCTGGACGACGCGGGAAACCCCTGCCCGCAGGGCCAAATCGGTGAGATCTACGGACGGCGGGACGATCTGCCGGACTTCACCTATCTCAACCGCGCCGACGCGCGCCGCGCAGCAGGACGGGGCGATCTCGTTTCGATGGGCGATGTCGGCTTTATGGATCGCGACGGTTATCTCTTCTTGAGTGACCGAAAGACGGATATGATCATCTCCAATGGCGTGAACATCTATCCGGCTCAAATAGAGGCAGCTATTCTGACCCATCCGGATGTGGCGGATTGCGCTGTATTCGGGATCCCCGACGACATGGCAGGAGAACGCGTCGCGGCCGTTGTCGAACCGGTCGCGGGCCGGAGCCTGAACGCAGCGGAGCTGACGGCGTTCCTGCACTCCAGACTCGCCGCATACATGATCCCGCGCCATATCGAAGAGCGCGCGTGCTTTCCGCGCGACGCGGCCGGAAAAGTGAAGAAACGCGACTTGCGCGCGCAATACTGGGACGGCGTCCAACGTGCGATCTAGTCGCGCACCAGCGTCGGCAGCTCTCCGGCCAAGGCGTCGCGCAGGTTGCCGCGCACGCGGCGCATCAGGCTCAGGAGCTGTTCGACCTCCGGTTCGGAGAGTGTCTCAAAAGACAGCGCATTCACCTGCGCCGCGGCCTCGCTCAGCACATGCTTTTTCGACGTCGCGGAGGCTTTCAGGAAGACGCGCTTGGTGCGCCGATCCTTGCCATCCGGGCGACGTTCGACCCAATCTGCGGCTTCCAGCCGGTCGACCATGCCGCTGACGGCAACTGTGCCAATGCCCAGCAATCGGGCGAGCTCCACCTGGGTGCGCCCGTCTTCGCGCAAGAGCCTGTTGAGCAGGTAGACCTGGGCAGACGTGAGCCCATGGGGCGCGAGGAACGCGTCCAGAAGCTTGATTCTCTGGCGCGCGACGTGCTGGAAAATCAAGCCCGCTTCGTTCTCGGACGGGTGGTCGTCGATCGGGGCAACCGCGGTGTCAGGCATTCACTGTCCTTTTGAGGCCTTGCATCGAGAGATGTCCGACGCCCTTTATAATTAGGATGCGAACAGAATGCCGTCAACCGGAACGGACCGGCATCTGTGCCTTCGTAAATTCTCTTGCGATTAATTCATATACGTATTAATTACTAGCGAAGGAAATGTGACTGCGCTTCTGGATGCGCCAAGAGCCGTGGCTCAAGCGCGCGACACGAATTGCTTGCCCAAAGCGGCGGGCCACAGGGAGGAAAGAGATGCTGCACGACAGATTCTTCATTGGAAACCAATGGACCAAACCGGCGACCGACGCCCAGTTCACGATCAAGAACGCCTCGACGGGAGAGACCGTCGGCACCACCGCAGAGGCCGGAAAGGCCGACATCGACGCGGCTGTCGCGGCCGCCCGTGCCGCGTTCGACGGTGGGGCGTGGTCGGGGATGGCCCCCGCCGACCGGGCCCGCATCATGCGCCGCTTTGCGCAAGAGCTGCGCGCGCGCGCGCCGCAAACCGCGGAGGCGGTGAGCACCCAGAACGGTATGCCGATCTCGATCTCGGGGGCGTTCGAAGGGGACGTGGCCCCGAACATTCTCGATTACTACGCCGATCTCGCCGACGAGATGGTCCTTGAGGACGTCCGCCCCTCCCAGTTCGGAACCGAGACGTTCGTTCAACGCCTCCCCGTCGGCGTCGTTGCCGCGATCATTCCGTGGAACTTCCCGGTCAATCTATCGCTCGTGAAGCTCGGGCCCGCCATGGCGGCCGGCTGTACGATGGTGATCAAGCCCTCCCCCGGCACAGTGCTCGACAGCTATGTGATGGCCGAAGCCGCCCTGGCGGCGGGTGTGCCCCCGGGCGTGCTGAACTGGGTGCCCGCCGATCGTGAAGTCGGTCAATACCTCATCGAGCATCCGGGCATCGACAAGGTGGCCTTTACCGGCTCGACGGCGGCCGGCCGCAGAATCGCCGCGCGCTGCGGTGAGCTGCTGCGCCCCGTCACGCTCGAACTCGGAGGCAAATCGGCCGCGATCCTACTGGAGGACACGGATCTGGACACCTTCACGCAAGGCATCCCGACGGCGTGCCTGCTCAACAACGGCCAGACCTGCTATCTCGGAACGCGCATTCTGGCGCCCAAGAGCCGCTACGACGAGATCGTCGACGCGGTTGCGGGCTTTGTCGGGGCACTGAAAGTGGGGGACGCGATGGACCCGGAGACTCACGTCGGCCCGCTGGCCTCGGAAGAGCATCGCGCGCGGGTCGAG
>JBCCYI010000240.1:0-5989 GCA_039189975.1 Pseudomonadota bacterium | reverse complement strand
CGGCGGGGGGCGGGTGCACGGGCTCGTTGTCTCGCTTTACTTCGCGGCCGCGGTTGCCATGGCGGGGATGCCACCGCTCACCGGATTCTTCGGCAAACTCTACGTACTCCAGGCGGTGCGCACCGAAGCCGGCGGAGGGCTAATTTGGGCGATCATCCTGATCACCTCGCTCGTGATAATCCTCGGCTTTACGCGCATGGGCTCGGCGCTCTTTTGGAAAACGGCCGCCGCCCCGTCGGAGACACCACAGGACGCGGACGTGTGGACCGTCGCGCCCCCGGCTCTGGCGGCCACGGCGGCGGGCGTACCTTTGGCGCTCCTTGCTCTGATCGTGCTCGCCTCGGGGCCCGTTGCGAACGTCATGACCGCGACGGCGGCTCAGCTTCAGGATCGCGAGGCCTACATCGCGGCGGTGTTGAATCCGCCACGCCACGCCGACGAAGGGCTGATCCGCGGTGGCGGCGCCTATGACGACGACAAGGACGCCAGCTCCGACGGCAAAGAGGCGGCCAAGGGGACCGCCGATGCATGCGATGACGACGGACACCATGACGGAGACGGCGAGGGACGAGACTGATGCTGAACAGGTTCTTCCCGCACCCGCAGCTCAGCTTCATGATGACCGTTGTGTGGCTGTTGCTGGTCAATAAGATCACGCTCGGCAACCTCCTGCTCGGCGCCGTCCTCGGGATCGCCATCCCGGTCATCACACAGCCGTTCTGGCAACGCAGACCCGTCGTTCGAAACCCGCTGCGCCTCATCGAATACGTGTTGATCGTGTTGTGGGATATCGTCGTGGCGAACGTCGTTGTGGCCTACACGATCGTGTTCAAAACAAATGCGCGAACGCGGTCAGCATGGATCACGGTGCCTCTCGAGCTGACGTCGCCCGAAGCCATCACCATCCTCGCGGGTACGATCACCATGACGCCGGGCACGGTCTCGTCGTCGCTCTCAGCGGATGCGCGCGCGATCCTTGTGCATTGCCTCGACACGAACGACCCCGACGCTGTGCGGGACGAGATCAAACAGCGCTATGAGCGCCGCCTGAAGGAGATTTTCGAATGATCGAAGCCGCTCTCGCCTTCGCGGTGGCCTGTTTCGGCCTCGCGTTGCTTTTCAACTTGTGGAGCATTGCGCGGGCCACCGGCGTGGTGGACCGGATCCTGGCCCTCGACACGATGGTGATCAATGCCATCGCCCTGTTGAACCTATACGGGATCAGCCAGGAGACCCCGGTCTATTTCGAAGTTTCGATGCTGATCGCCATGGTCGGCTTCGTGTCTACCGTCGCCTATTGCCGCTTCATCCTGCGCGGCAACATCATCGAGTGATCGCCATGGAAACTGTGAGCATCGCCGAAATCATCATATCCGCCATGCTCGTGATGGCCGGGATCTTTGGCCTCGTCGGGTCGCTGGGGCTGGTAAAGCTCGACGACACGATGCGTCGACTGCACGCACCGACCAAAGCCGCGACCCTGGGTGTCGGCGGTGTTCTGATTGCGTCGATGATCTACTCGGCCGTGTTTTTGGGAGAGCTCTCGTTTCACGAGCTGCTGATTACGATCTTTCTGCTGATCACTGCGCCGATCACCGCAAACTTCATCGCAAAGTCCTACATGCACCGCCAGGTCGACGAGAAAGACCTGCCGCCCACGCAAGGAAAACACGGCTGGGCCGTATACGACTCCGTGGGCGAAGACGAGCGGCCCATCGATACGAAATGACGGAAAACGGCGATCTTTCAGGGCTGGTGGACGCCACGCCGAAACCGCTTGTCGAAGGGTTCGGCTTCACCGAGGGGCCCATTTGGCACCCGGTCGAGCAATGGCTGCTCTTTTCGGATATTGCGCGCAGTCAGCAATTCACCTGGACGGCGCAGGAGGGGCTGAAGGTCTTCCGCCAGCCGTCCAATCAAGCCAACGGAAACTGCTTTGATCTCTGGGGGCGGGTGGTCTCGTGCGAACATGCATCTTCGCAGCTCGTGCGGCACACGCATGGGGGCAAGCTGGTCGAACCCTTGGCGACGCACTACGACGGGCTGGAGTTGAACTCGCCCAATGACGTGGTGTGCGACACTCAGGGCCGGCTATGGTTCACCGACCCGGCCTTTGGGCGCACACGGGAGGATCTGGGACTGCTGCGAGCGCAACAGCAACCCTGCCAGGGTGTGTATCGCCGGGATCCGGACGGCACGCTGGAGCGGGTGGCCGACGACTTTCAGCAGCCCAACGGATTGTGTTTCTCCGACGATGAGAAACGCCTCTTCATCAACGACAGTTGGGGCCCCCATATCCGGGTCTTCGACGTGTCATACGATGGTCGGCTCTCCGGCGGCGCTGTCTGGGCGGATGTGACGGGCACGGGAGAGGGTGTGCCCGACGGCATGAAGTTCGACCGGGAGGGACGGATCTGGTGCAATGGGCCAGGGGGCGTTCACGTGTTTGTAGACGACGAGCGCGGCGGTGGGCTCTGGATCGGGCGCGTCCCGCTGCCGGAGAAGGTCACGAATTTTTGCTGGGGGGGCACCGACGGACGGACACTCTTCATGACCGGTGTCTCATCTGTCTGGCACGTCGAGACGTCGACCACGCATGCGCCCATGATCCATGGCGCGTGAGGATAGTAGGCGTCGAGGGGCTCTGCCCCGCGCCTGCGGCGCTCCCCGGGATGCTTGGGGCACAATGAAGAAATGTGCATGGCACAGCTCGGCACCGGGCGTTTGAGGATCTGGCGAGGGGCGCGTTTGCGCCCGTCGCACTCTCTGGGTCAGGCGGCGGCGCGGCGGGAGAGGACGTCGGCCATCGTTGCACCCAGGGCCGACGGGTGAGGCGCGACGGTGATACCGGCTTCTTCGAGGATGACGACTTTTTCCTGGGCGCTTTCTCCGAAGGCGGAAACAATGGCGCCTGCATGACCCATTTTCCGGCCCTTTGGGGCAGACAGCCCGGCGACATAGGCGACCACCGGTTTGGTCATATGGCGCTGAACATAGGCTGCGGCCTCGGCCTCCTGCGGGCCTCCGATTTCACCGATGAGCATGACGGCGTCCGTATCGCGATCTGCCTCGAAGAGTTCCAAGATATCCTTGAAGGATGAGCCGTTGACCGGATCACCGCCGATCCCGACCGAGGTGGACACGCCGATGCCCAGGGCCTGCATCTGGCTGGCGGCTTCGTAGCCTAAGGTGCCGGATCGGCCCACGATGCCCACGCGGCCAGGGGTGTAGATGTGAGGCGGCATGATGCCCATGAAAGACTTGCCGGGCGAGATTACGCCCGCGCAATTGGGGCCGATCAGACGCATTTTGCGCTCGCGTGGGTAACGGCGCAAGAAGCGCTTTACGCGCATCATATCCTGGGCGGGGATGCCGTCAGTGACGCAGACGGCTGTCCGGATGCCCGCATCTGCGGCCTCCATCATTGCGTCCGCCGCGAAGGGGGGCGGCACGAACAGGAGGGAGGCCTCGGCGCCGGTCGCCTCTACAGCGGCGCGTACCGTGTCGAAGACAGGCCGACCGAGCACCTCGGTGCCGCCCTTGCCGGGCGTGACCCCAGCGACGACATTGGCGCCGTAGCCTATCATGTCGCCGGCGTGGAACTGCCCGATGCGGCCGGACATGCCCTGCACCACGATTGGTGTCGTCTCATCGATCAGGATTGCCATGGTCTGTCCTCCTCAGGCGGCAAGCGGCAGGCGCGCGGCAACCGCTTTCTCGGCGGCCTCGGCGAGCGTGTCAGCGGTGATCAGCGGCAGGCCGCTCTCGGCGATGATGCGGCGGCCCTCCTCGACGTTCGTGCCGGAGAGGCGGACGATGACCGGCAGGGTCAGCTTTTCTTCGCGGTAGGCCTGGACAACGCCTTGGGCAACCCAGTCGCATCGGTTGATCCCGGCGAAGATGTTGACGAGGATGGCGCGCACGTTGCCGTCGGTCAGGACGGTGCGAAACGCCGTGGCGACGCGCTGGGGGGAGGCCCCGCCGCCAATGTCGAGGAAATTGGCCGGTTCGCCGCCCGAGAGCTTGATCATGTCGAGCGTGGCCATGGCGAGCCCGGCGCCATTGATAATACAGCCGATATCGCCGTCGAGGCCGACATAGGCAAGGCCATTGTCCGACGCAGTCGCCTCGCGGTGATCCTCCTGGGAGCGATCGCGCAACGCCTCGATTTCCGGGCGGCGGAACAGCGCATTGGTGTCAAAGCTCATCTTGGCGTCGAGGGCGACGAGGTTGCCGGCGCCCGTGACGACCAGCGGATTGATCTCGACCATGAAAGCGTCAAGGTCGCGATAGGCGCGGTAGCACGCACGCAGAACCTGCACCATCTGAGCGACTTGTGCGCCCTCGAGACCGAGCTTGAACGCCAGTTCCCGGGCCTGAAACTCGACCAGACCCGTGGCCGGATCGATCACCATGCGTTCGAGGCTGTCGGGGTCCTCGTGTGCGAGATCCTCAATCTCCATCCCACCGTGGCGTGAGGCGACGATCATGATGCGTTCGGTCTTTCGATCAAGGACGAAGCCGAGATAGAGTTCTCTTGCGATATCCGTCGCCTCTTCGATCCACAGGCGGTGCACGCCTTTGCCCTGCGTGCCGGTCTGCTTGGTCACAAGCGTTTGCCCCAAGAGCGTGGCGGAGACACTCCGCACATCTGGAAACCCGTTGCAGACCTTCACCCCTCCCGCCTCGCCGCGGCCACCGGAATGGATCTGCGCTTTCACGACCCACGCCTCGCCGCCGATATCGCGTGCGCAGAACTCTGCCTGCTCCGGGCTGAACGCCAGTCCACCTGCCGGCACGGGGACGCCGAAGCGCGACAGGATCTCTTTGGCTTGATGCTCGTGAATGTCCATCCTTCGTCTCCTCCTCTTGGGCTGCGGGCAAGCACAAGAGATCTGCGGCGCGAAGCGAGCTTCGCGCATGCGCGACCCCTTGTGCGACGTTGGGTGTGCGCCTACTCGGCCGCGAGGCTAAGGTTGGCCACCTGTGGGTTGGACTGCAGGAACCAAGCCTGCGCCGCGCCAACCCCGGCGCCGAGCTGGATCTGGGCACCCGCGCGCATCAGCGAGAGCTCCGCAATCGAGAGCGCCGTGAGGCACATACCCTCATTCAAGTCGCCCAGATGCCCGATGCGGAAGACCTTGCCAGCCAGCCGTGCAAGGCCCGAGCCAAACGAGGTGTTGTACTCCTCGTAAGCGATCCGCAACACGTCGCGCGCATCGACGGCTTCAGGCACCCGGATCGCACTTACCGTGTTCGAGTAGAACGACGGATGCTCGGCCACGAGGTCCAGCCCCCACGCGGCGATCCCGCGCCGCACGCCCTCGGCCAGACGCGTGTGGCGGTCGATCACGGCATCGAGCCCTTCGTCGAAGATCCGGTCGAGCGATGCGCGCAGGCCATGCAGCAATTGCGTCGGGGGGGTGTAGGGAAAATATCCGCCAGCGTTCATGTTGGCCATGTCGGCAAACTCGAAATAGGCGCGGCGCATCGTCGAGGTCTTCGAGGCTGCAAGGGCCTTTTCGCTGACGGCGAGAATGCCAAGGCCTGCGGGCAACATCAGACCCTTTTGCGAGCCTGTGACGGCGAGGTCGACGCCCCACTCGTCCATCCGAAAGTCGATCGACGCGATCGAAGAGACGCCATCCACGAAGAGCAGCGCATCATGGAAGCTGGCGTCCATCGCTTTGCGCACGGCGGCGACGTCCGAGGTCACGCCGGTTGCTGTTTCGTTGTGCGTGACGAAGACGGCCTTGATCTCTCCCGCCTTGTCGGCTCCCAAGCGACGCTCATATTCCTTTACGGGGCAGCCGACGCCCCACGCCACGTCCACGACCTCCACGTCGAGGCCCAGTCGCTCCGCCATTTCGACCCAAAGTGTCGAGAACTGGCCGAACCGGCTCATCAGGACCTTGTCACCGGGGTTGAGCGTGTTGGTGATCGCCGCTTCCCACGCTCCGGTACCGGATCCGGGAAAGAGGAAGACCTG
>JBCCYI010000239.1:0-6022 GCA_039189975.1 Pseudomonadota bacterium | reverse complement strand
GCCACCGCGCGATCCTCGTCAAACCGCAGCCCGGCGCCCAGCAAAGCGCGCAGCTTGTCCTTGGCGGTGACGACGGCGACGCGGGCGCCGGCCTCGTAGAACTTCGAGAAGATCGTGGGCGCTCGCAGGAAACGCACGTCGTTCATCATCACTTCCTCGCCCGTCTCGGGGTCGTAGAGGAAGTTGCCGCAGATCCCGTGCACGCTGGGCGGGCGGCCTGTGGCGATAGAGAGGTTGTTGGGGTTGGTAAAGGACGGGATGACGGAATGCGCGAGGCGGTCCGTCCCTGTCTCGCGGATGCGCTTGAGGTTCGGCATCAGCCCTTCGGCGATGGCCACGTCGAGATAGGCGGGCTCGCACCCGTCGAGGCAGATGGCGATGGCGCAGGTCTGGGGGGCGGCGTAGGTGCGGTCGTTGGCGTCGATAGCTTGCATGATCATCCTTCAGGCGGCGAGTTTCTTGCGTTCTTCGAGGGCGGCGGCGGGGGGCGCAGCGGAGGCGACGCCCATCTCGGCGAGCGCCTCCCCGGCGGCGGCGACCACGCGGTGCATCACGTGGGTGTCCATGCGCCCGATGCAGCCGATGCGGAAGCTGTCCACGACGGTCAGCTTGCCGGGATAGATGATGAAGCCCCGCGCCTTCATCGCCTCGTAGAAACGGGCGAAGTCAAAGGCGGGGTCGGCGGGGCAAAAGAAGGTGACGATGATGGGCGAGAGCCAGCGATCGTCGAGCAACGTCTCGAACCCGAGCCCACGCATCCCCTGCACGACCACGTCCCGGTTCGCCGTGTAGCGCGCGAGCCGGGCGGGGGCGCCCCCCTCTGCGGCGTGGATCTCCAGCGCTTTGAGGAAGGCGGCGACGGTGTGGGTCGGCGGGGTGAACCGCCACTGGCCCGTCTTCTCCATGGTCTCCCATTGGGCGTGAACGTCGAGCGAGAGCGAATGGGCGTTGCCCTTGGCGGCGGCGATCTCGTCGTGCCGCGCGATGACGAAGCCGAAGCCGGGCACGCCCTCGATGCACTTGTTGGCCGACGACACAAAGGCGGCGCAGCCCAGGGCCTGTGGATCGAGCGGCAGGGCGCCGAAGGCGGACATCGAGTCGATCAAGAGCTTGCGCCCGGCGGTGCGGGTGGCGGCAGCGATCTCCTCGATCGGATTGAGGATGCCCGACGAGGTCTCGCAATGGATGGCGAGCACATGGGTGATGGCCGGGTCTTGCGCGAGGATCGCGGCGACGTCGACGCCCCGAGGAGGCAGATAGTCGCCCATGTCGAGCAGCTCGCAGGCGCGGCCCAGATACTCCATCGTTTTGGCCGCCCGCAGCCCGTAGGCGCCGTTGGCCAGCACCAGAACCTTGCCGTCGCGCGGCACGAAGGAGCCGAGCATCGCTTCGACGCAGTAGGAGCCCGAGCCCTGGATCGGCACGCAATCGTACTGGGCGCGACCCGGCCCGATCAGGCCAAGGACCCCGTCGCGAAGGGCCCACGTCATAGCCCGAAAGTCGCTGTCCCAGCTGCCCCAATCCGTGAGCATCGCCTCCTTGACGGTGTGGGCTGTCGTCAGCGGGCCAGGGGTGAGCAGAAACGGCTCGCCCATCGCCGGGTCGGGAAAAGGTGTGGTCATTCGGGCACCTGCATCAAGTCCGGCGCAGTGTGATGCCGTGTATTGCATATGTAAAATCTTTCTATGCTATACAATCATAGCCTCATCCTATGATAATGGATGTATCGAACGGGGAGACGGTTGCAATGCGGTACACGCAGCTGCGTGCCTTTCACCACGTCGCGCTGGCAGGGGGATTTTCGCGGGCGGCCGAGCTGCTAAACCAATCGCAGCCTTCGGTGAGCGAGCAGGTGAGGCGCCTCGAGGTTGCCCATGATGTTCTGCTCTTCGACAGGTCCGGGCGACGGGTGCGGCTGACGCGCGCAGGGGAGGATCTCTTTCAGCTCACGAAGTCGTTCTTCGAGATGGAGGAGCGGATCGCCCGTACCCTCGATCACAGTCGCGCAGCGCTGGAGGGCCAGCTGCGCATCGTGGCGGATTCGGCCGTTCACGTGACCGGGGCGATCGGGCGCTTCCGCGTCAGTCAGCCCAGGGTGTCGGTCGCGCTCCAGTCGGGCAACACCGAGGCTGTGTTGGAGCGCTTGCGCTCCTACGATGCGGAGGTCGGCGTGGTGGGCAACATAGGGCACGCGCCGGATCTGGACCGGGTCCCCTTGGGTGATACGCCAATCATCGCCATCGCGGCGCATGGTCTTGTGCCGCATGGTCAGGCGGCCATTGACATTAGCGCTCTCAGCCAGTGGCCGCTGGTGATGCGGGAGCCAGGGTCTCGTACCCGCGCCGCGCTGGAGGGCGCTGCCGCGCAGGCCGGGGTGGCGCTCAAGGCGGCCATTGTCGTGGAAGGGCGGGAGGCGATGCGCGAGGTGGTCGCGTCCGGGGCTGGGCTCGGCTTCGTGTCGGAGGCCGAGCTGGGCCATGACAGTCGCCTGCGGCGGATCGACCTTGCGGGCACGGCGCTCGGCATGGCTGAGACGCTCGTGACCTTGCGGGCGCGCCGAGATGTCCCGGTGATTCGGGCGTTCCTTAAGGCATTGACTTAGGCCCGGCGCTCGGGCGCAAAGTCCGGCATGACTGACCGGCCGAACATCCTGCTCATTGTGACCGACCATTTCCGCGCCGACCTCTTGCATGGCGCGCTTGCGGACTCCGTGCCGCTGCCAAACCTCAATGCGCTCGCGGCGCAATCGACACTGCTCCGGCGCCATTACAGCGTCGTGACGCCGTGCGGGCCGTCGCGCGTGTCGCTGCTGACGGGCCAATACGCGATGAATCACCGGGCGGTGCGCAATGGCACCCCCCTGCGGCACGATACGCCGAACCTTGCGCGCGGGCTGCGCACAGCGGGCTACGACCCGCTGCTCTTCGGGTACACCGACGTCGCGCAGGACCCCCGCGTGCTGCCGGCGGAGGACCCGCGGTTGCAGAGCTACGAAGAGGTGTTGCCAGGCTTCACGGAAGTCGTCCGGATGCGCCAGGATAGCGACGACCTGGTCTGGCGAGACCACCTGCGCGCGCGGGGCTATGCGGTGCCCGACGGGAACGCGCTCTATCGTCCGACAGGCGACCGGATCTGCGATCCTGCGCTTTACCGGGCCGAGGACAGCGACACCGCATTCCTGACAGATCGGTTTCTGGCGCATATGGAGGGGGTGGACGCGGGCTTCTTTGCGATGCTGGCCTACATCCGGCCCCACCCGCCCTTTGTCGCGCCCGCTCCGTGGAACCGTCTCGTTGACCCTGCGTCCGTCCCGTCCGCCCGCGCGTCGCTCGACCATGAGCCGCATCCCTTTGTGGCCGCGCAGCATGAGACCAAATCCGCCGCGGACACTGTTGTGGGCTTTCCCGACTTGCGGGCAACACCCCAGACCGTCCAGACACTGCGCGCTGTTTTTCTGGGGCTCTGCGCGGAAATCGACCACCACGTCGGGCGCGTCATGGATTGGCTCAAGGCGTCCGGCCATTGGGAGAACACGCTGGTCATCTTTACCGCCGACCATGGCGAAATGCTGGGGGACTATGGCCTCTGGGGCAAAGGCACCTTTCAGGACGCCGCCTTTCACGTGCCGCTCGTGATTCATGTGCCGGGCATCGCCCCCAGGGTGACTGATGCGATGACCGAGTCGATCGACCTCGCACCAACGATCCTTGACTGGGCGGGATGTAAGGTGCCGCACACGATGAACGGTGAGAGCCTCCTGCCGCTGTTGCGCAGCGGGCAAGGCGGCCGGGCGACGACCTTTTCCGAGCATGACTTCGGCAACCCGATCACCCCGACCCGCCTGCAAGCAAAGTTGGGGCTCTCCGTATCCGAGGCCAATCTCGCCGTTTTGCGCACGGACACACACCGTCTGGTGCATTTTGCCGGTCGGCTGCCGCAGATCGCATATGATATGAAACATGGCGGCGAAGCCCATGACATCGCCTCATCTGCGCAGGGGCAGCGCATTTGTCTTGATTTATCGCGCGAGATGCTTTGCCATCGCATGACGCATCCCGAGGGAATGTTCTCGCGCACGATGGTGGGTGAGGGCGGGGTGCGTGTTGCGCCGGACTGACTGTCGCAATCGGGGTCATGACCGCTGTCATGGACTTGTGATGTTGGGGCGTCAGGGAACGCGCGGGCGGAGCCATCGGCACCGCTGCCATAACGAGACGGGGGATCGGACTTGGGGACACCGCGCTTATCGGTTTTGCGCAACCGTGGACTCCGGCCGCCCTCGCACATGAGGCGAGCATCGCCCAAGGGGGGAGCGCCGCAGCAGGTATCACGCGGCCTCACCTCCAACCAAAGACCAGCAGGAGTTAGAATGAAACGAATCCTTCTCACAGGCGCGGCCTGGGTGGTGCTTCCGGGGATGGCACTTGCCAGCTGTCCCGGCGTCACCATGACGGACATGCAGGGCGTTGCACCCGGCGCCTATCCGCAGATCTTCGAGCTTGCGGAGTTCGAGGCAGCCGCGAGCTGCACGATGGAATTCTCGGCGAATCCCGCCAGCGCCGAGCTGAACAGCGAGATCGTCGGCAACCCCGATCTGCCCGGTTTGGCGGATCGGTTGCCGTCCGAGCCGCTTGTGATTGTCCCCTACGCCTCGGTTGGTCAATACGGCGGCCAGCTCGACGCGCTGTCGAATGCGACCGAGGCCGGCACGTCGGATTTCCTGTCAACGCGCCACGTGAACCTCGTTCGCTACGCCGATGATCTGCAAACAATTGTTCCCAACGTCGCAAAGTCCTGGGCCTGGAACGACGACTTCACCCAGCTGACGTTTACGCTGCGTGCGGGTCACAAGTGGTCGGACGGCGCGCCCTTCACCTCTGCGGATGTGAAGTTCTGGCATGACAACATCATGCTCGACACCAACATCAACGAGTCGCCCCGCGACTACGTGCTGGTGGGCGGCGAGCCGATGACGGTCGACACGCCGGACGATGTCACGGTGGTGTTCAACCTTCCGGGGCCGAAGCCGGGCCTTCTGGCGCATTTCGCGACGTCCTACGCGCAGGGCTTCCAGCCGATGCACTTCCTCGGGCAGTTCCACCCCGAGATCAATGCAGACGCCGACAGCTACGCACAAAGCCTTGGCTTTGAAAACGGTTACGACGCGATCCTCGCGTATTACGGCAACTCCGACTGGACCGATACGCCCTCGCCGATGCTATCGCGCCCCGACATTGTCGACGGGTTGCCGAAGCACGCCGTGCCGACGCTCGAGGCCTACCTGACGGTCGCCGACACCACCGAAGGGCGCCACTATGTGGCCAACCCCTACTTCTTCATGGTGGACCCGACCGGCCAGCAGCTGCCCTACATCAACGAGCAGGACGAGCTCTACAAGAACGACAACGAGGTGCGCATCCTCGCCGTCATCAACGGCGAAGTGGACTACAAGGCGCAATCCTTGCAGCTCGCCTCTGCCCCGCTCCTCCTGGAGAACCAGGAAAAGGGCAACTACACCGTGCAGCTCAACCCGGACATCGCCTTCCCGACGCTCGCGTTCAACGTGACCTCGGAGGACGAGGCCAAGCGGGCTGTCTTCGGCGATGTGCGGTTCCGCCGTGCGATGTCGGTCGCCATCGACCGGGATCAGATCAACGAGGTCGCCTATTTCGGTCAGGGTAAGCCCCTGCAATACAACGGCTTCTCGCCGCTGCCGGACTTCATGCCGCCCGAACTCGAAACGGCGTTCGCGCAGTTTGATCCGGACATGGCCAACGCGCTCCTCGACGAGGTCGGCATGGCCGACACCGACGGCGACGGTGCGCGCGAGCTGCCCAACGGCGACGAGTTCGTGCTCAACCTGCAGTTCGCCACACAAGGCGCTCCTGGTGAGCTTGCGCAGCTTGTGGCTCAGAACTGGACGGATGTCGGCGTGCGCACCACCGTCAAGGAAGTGACGCCGGACGAGTACCGCTCCGCGCAGTCGGGCAACCAGCTCGACGTGATGATCTGGCGCAAGGGT
>JBCCYI010000238.1:0-6081 GCA_039189975.1 Pseudomonadota bacterium | reverse complement strand
CTTAACGCCTGGGCCATCGCCGCGGGGGGGCACGCGCGCACCGGCCTTGAGGACAACATTCGCCTCGACAAGGAGACCCTCGCCCCCTCCAACGCTGCTCTGGTGCGGCGCACCGCGGCACTCGTAGAGGAGCACGGGCGCGAGGTCGCGACGCCGGCGCAGGCCCGCAGTCTTCTCGGGCTCCGCCCAGAAGCCTAGGGGATCAAGTGGCCGTCGCGCGGCCCCCCCAACCGGGACGTCTCGACCATCCGTTCATGCTAGGCGCCCGCGCGATCCAGGGCCTCCCGCCGGTGCGGTCCCTGTCCTGACGCGTTTTCGCGACGCGGCGCCGCCTCCCAGGACAAGCCGGCACGTGAAGGCAAGCGGCGGCGCATCCCGGGGCCGCGCACTCCCGTTGGCGAAAGCGCCCATCGGTACTTGCCCGCCAACATCCGATCCGCAGCGCATTCCTTCAAACTCTTGGAGACTTTTTCCTTTTTCCTCACCGCACGTTCATCGGACATTCGCCACTTTGGCGTTGAACTCCGGCGCACACGGAACTCGCGGGGGTTTGGATGAGGCAATGGCTGTTGAGTGGGTGCGCGCGATTGGCGGCGCGCATGGGGCTGTCGGCAGCTGGCCTCTGCGGGATACTCACCTGCAGCGCTTTGTCCGCGGCGGCGCAGGAGAGCGGCCCCCTCCACGTCTATCTGAGCGCCGACCAGACCGGGGCCCACGCAACCGGGAGCAGCCTTCATCGCGGGCTGGAGGCCGGGCTCCGGGCCGGCGCCACGCGGTTTGACGTGCCTGAGATCAGGATTCTTGTGAGAGATCATAAGAACAATTTGCGCCGAACCGGACACACAATAGATGAAGCGCTCTCCGATCCCTCGACCCTTGCGATCATGGGCGGGATGCACACGCCGCACTACCTGCGCCACGGGCCGCGTCTCAACGCGGAGGGCCTGGTGCTCCTGTTGCCGTGGTCCTCGGGCGCTGCGCTGACGCGACTCGGTCTGGGCGCGGATAACTACATCTTCCGGCTTTCGCTGGATGACCGCAACACCGCGCCGTTCCTGGCGCGCCAGTCCGCGGGCGCGGGCTGTGCCCGGATCGCGGTGCTCGCCCTAAGCAACGGCTGGGGGGAGCAGAACGCCGCGGCGATGGTGTCGGAGCTGGACAAGCACGGCGTGGACACCCTGCCAACCATTTGGGTTCGGGAAGAAGCGGAAAAGGAAACGCTGCGCTTCTTTGTCGAGGATCTCCGCACGGCCGCGCCGGATTGCGTGATCTTCGTCCTTTCCGCGCGTGTCGGCGCCCTGGCGGCCAGCGTTCTGGCAACTTGGGACGCTCCTCCCAAGGTTTTCAGCCACTGGGGTGTCTTGGGCGGCGGCTTCGAGACCACTGTGAGTGACGCGATGTGGCGCCACATCGACATGTCGGTCCTCGCCACCTGCCATTTCGACGCGCTGCGCGCCCCTAAGGACGGCGCCAGCGCCCCCCATGCCGAAGCGCGTGCCATACTGCGTTCCGGCAGCATCGAGATGCCGATGGCCTTCGTGCATGCCTATGATCTGTCGCTGGTGATGCTGGCCGCCGTTGAGCAGGCCCGGACAGACCCGCGATGGAGCGCGGGACAGCAGCCGCGGTGGGCCGCCCTGCGCGACGCCCTTGAAGCGCTCGAAACGCCCGTCGACGGATTGCTCAAGCGCTACGAAACGCCGTTTGCGCCTGTGACCGATGCTGCGTCCCATAGCCATGAGGCCCTGCATGCCGGGGATCTCTGCCTTGGCGAAATGCGTCCCGACGGCCGCCTTGTCGAGGCTGGGGGGATCGCCGATCCATGAGTGTCCTGAGGCTCGGAAACCGGTTCTTTCTGCTGACAGCACTGGGGTATGTGACGGCCCTTTTGTCTTGCGCTGCGGTGGTTTGGGCCCTGTCCGTGCCATTCCTGCGCGCCGCGCAAGCCGAGCATCTGCGCGACGTGGCACGCCAACAGGCCAGCGCGGCGGCCTTTCTGCTGGATGAGCGCTACGACCGGGTCGAACAGCTCGCGCGGGCGCCGGAAGTGCTCGACCTCGTCGTGGGCCGCACGGAAGATGTGAGCGCGACGATTGACCGGATCGGCGTCCTGACCTCCGACGATACGGTGCGGACTTTCGTCCTAGATTACCGCGGCTTGCCCCTTTTGCAGACCCGCTATCCACGGAATGGCGCCTCGATCTTCGCCGATGTTGAGTTTGTGGTGAACTTCGCGGCGATCTCGCGCGTGGCACGCGGCGCATCGCGGACCGGGCGGGTGGCGCTGAGGTACAATCGCGAGACGCAGGAAACCCACATTCTCATCGGCGTGCCCGTCCGCTTCGAGGGCACGACGGAAGGGGCGACGATCGTCGAGAAGATCCTGAGAACCCGCAGCGCGCTCCCGGGCGATACCTCCCTCGTCACGCCGTTTCAGGAGCGCCTCGCAGCGGATGACGAGACCGCCATTTTCGCCCCGGTGCCGGGCATGCCGCTGTCCGTCCAGCTGGGCGACACAACCGCAGCGGCCGTGAACCCGGTATCTCAGACCTCGATGTTCGTCAGCCGCATCGCCCTGGGGCTCTCCTCTGTCTTGCTCCTCCCGTTCCTCACGATGAGCTACTTTGGCGCAAAGCACCTCGTGGCCCCCACCAAGGCGCTCGAACGCTCCCGCGCGCAGCTCGCCGAGCAGCAATCGCAACTCCGGCGGCAGAGCGACGAGCTGCGGGAGCTGGCCGCCGTCGCCCAGCTGTCGCACGATGCGATCACGGTGACGGACAGGCGGAGCGCCATCCTGTGGACGAACGACGCCTTCACGCTCCTCACCGGCTACACCCAGGACGAGGTCAGCGGCAGCTCACCGCTCGACTTTTTGCCCTCCAGCGGGTCCGACGGCGAAACCGTCGCGCGGATCCGGGACGGCCTCAAGAACGGGCATCCGACACGCGAAGAGATCCTGTCGGAGCGCAAGGACGGGCAGCGCTGCTGGATCGCCATTTCGATCTCCCCGATCCGTGGCGAAAGCGGCCAGGTCGAGCGATATGCCGCCATCCTGTCGGATGTAACGGAACGCCGCGAAGTTCAGGACGCGCTGGCCAGGGCGCAGCGGGAGACCCAGCACCTCGCGATGCACGACACGCTTACCGGCCTGCCAAACCGGCGCTACCTGGACGAGGTCCTGCAGTCGGAGGTCTGCGAGAGCTCGGAGCCGCGCACGCTCATCCGCGTGGATCTCGATTTCTTCAAGAACGTGAACGACACCCACGGTCACGCCGCGGGCGATCACGTGCTCAAGGTCGTCAGCCAGGCACTTCAGCGCCATAGCCGCGGCGACGATCTTGTGGCGCGCGTCGGAGGAGACGAATTTGTCGTGCTGCTCGGTCCGGGCCTGACGACGCAGGATGCCAACGCTCTGTGCGAGCGATTTCGCAAAGAGATCACAAAGGACATCTTTTTTGACGGCAAGACGTGCCGTGTCGGGGCCAGCTTTGGGGTCGCATCGGCCATGGACGGCCTTGTGTGCAACAACAGGCTGCTGATCGGCGCGGATGCGGCGCTCTACATTTCTAAGGCGCAGGGACGCAACACAACCACGCTCTACACGCCCGAGGTGCATTCCGACGTCATGAACAAGCGGCGCTCGGCCGTTGAAATCGAGCGCGCGGTGGAGCGGCAGGAGTTCGAACCGTACTTCCAGGTCCAGATCGACGCGAAAACACGGGCCTTTGCGGGGCTGGAGGCTCTGGTGCGCTGGCGGCATCCCGAGCAGGGCATCCTGGCGCCCGCGGCGTTTCTGCCGCTGGCCGAGCAGCTCTCGATCGTCCCTGAGATTGATGAGATCACATACGAAAAGGGATTGCGCGCGGTGCAGGAGCTCAATGCCGCTGGCTTCAGCGTGCCAAAGGTGTCTTTTAACGTCGGCGTCAAACAGCTCGAAAACCCCGTGCTTCATACGATCCATCAGCGGCTGGATGTCGGGCCGACGAAGATTGCTTTTGAGGTGCTCGAGAGCGTCTTGATCGAGGAGCAATCCGACTTCTTCATCTATCGGATCGACCTGTTGCGCGAGCTTGGCTTTCAGATTGAGGTGGATGATTTCGGGTCCGGTCACGCGTCCATCATCGGCCTGATGCAGTTGTTGCCGGATGCAATGAAGCTCGACCAACGGCTGATTATGCCTCTCACCGAGGATCCGCATGCCGAAGTCACGGTGCGCTCGTTGGTCGAAATCGGGCAGAGCCTGGGCATCCGCATCACTGCGGAGGGGGTGGAAACGCAGGATCACGCCGACATGCTGACAACCCTCGGCGTAGACACATTGCAAGGGTACTGTTTTGCCAAGCCGCTCCCGGTCGCACAGCTCCCCGCATTGCTGACGTCCATAGAGAACAGGGCGGGCGCTGCCTAACGCCCCATTGAGATGGCGCTCCGCTGCACGGCGCAAGGTCCAGTTGGCGGACGTCTGACGACCGTCATGCTTACCGGCTCCCTTCGGTCCTTGGCGCGCCGGCGGTGACCCGAGCACAGAATGCGGCAACACAACGAAGCGGTGCGGTTTGTCTGAGATCGGGATCCCCCGCGATTTGCGCCAGGGTCAGCAATCGCGGAGCAGCAATAGATCTGTCCGTTGCGGCACTTCAGACCTAGGCCCCAAGGGGCCTCGAGGGGCGGGGGTATGCGCATCGGGGGACGTTCAGGCATTGCCTGTTGCACCTGGCGCGCCCCTCACGGCGTTACAGCGACACGGGCAACGCTCCCGCATCGCTGCGGAGGGTCGGCAGGACGAGTGCGCAAGGCCGTGCCTGGCCAAGCAGATGGCTGTACCCAGCGCCCCTGGATCCGCAGTCAGCGCGCCGCGTTCACGGAAGCTGGAACCCGTCGAAGAGAGTTTCTGAATGGTGCTGACCCTCGCTTGGCCACGGCCCCTTTTCGGCGTTTTCCCCCGGCAACCGGTGTACGCGAGCAGAGCGCACATAAGCGTCGGCCGTCACGTGCCACCCGTTCGGCGCACAGGTCTGCGGACGAGGAGCCCCCTGGCGCACGGTGGTTTCCACTTGCAAACCCCCCTAGCCACCGTTACCACGCCGATCGTACGCGCTGGTAGCTCAGTTGGATAGAGTACTTGACTACGAATCAAGGGGTCGGGGGTTCGAATCCTCCCCAGCGCGCCATAAAATCAAGGGCTTAGAACACCCCCTAGCCTGATCTGCACCAGAGAATTGCACCAGTTGGTGCAGCGGTTGGTGTAGCTAGCTAATACTTGCGGGCGATCTGGCACTTTTTCTCCCGTCTGAGCTTTTGCCTGCACCATAGGCTTGCAAGCTGTGCAGCGAATCCGGGCGACTCAGGCCGGACCTCTCCACGTTGTTGGAGACGTGCCCCTCGATTCAGTCGAAAATGCCCGACAGCCTCAGGCCCGGTGTGCAAGATATTGCACAGTTGCCCCCGAACTGGTCGAAACCGGCGGACATAGTCAGCGAGGCTGACCTGTCGCCCATCGCTCCATCGTCTTAGCTGTTGACAGTTGGGGGCCGATTGATCGTCTGTAGCTCCCTGACTACAAACCGGGCGTGAGAGAGGAAACGATGACCGATACCGTGACCATCCCCCGCGTCGAGTACGAGGCCCTTCTGGACGCGCGCGAGGAGCTTGACGACATCGCCGAAGCTGCCGCGATCCGGGACCGCATACGGCGCGGTGACGAAGAGACCGTGCCTGGCGATGTCGTGGACCGCCTGTTGTCGAACGAGTCGCTGCTGAAGTTCTGGCGCGAGCATCGTGGGCTAACGCAGACCGATCTGGCCAAGGCCAGCGGCGTCCACCGGGTGTCCATCAACAAGATCGAAGCAGGCACCAAGTCGCCCACGGTGGAGACGCTCCGCAAGCTGGCCGATGCCCTGCGGGTCGATCTGGACGATCTCGTTTGACGGGCGCCAAAGCCTAGGCCGTGTTGACAAAAGGGATTCACAGGGCGGTCTGGTCGTGATTCAAGCTGGTATCTGCGAGGGAGACCAGCTTGGCACGAGACCTGATGTCGGACGAGGAATGGGCGTTCTTTGAGCGGTTCATCTTGGCTGTCCG
>JBCCYI010000237.1:0-6106 GCA_039189975.1 Pseudomonadota bacterium | reverse complement strand
GCAGGTCATCCGTGATCGGTGAGAGCGGGGACGTTGGTCCAGGGGTGGTTCGGTTGGGCGGGGCGGCGTTCGATCCCGCGGGCCACCGTCCTCGGACCGCTGGCGGACTGCGGCGCGCCCGCACAATGCTGAAGGGGAGCATGGCCCCCGGGGGGCGCGACAGACGGGAGCGATCGCATCGCACATGTCTCGCTCTTCTTCACCGCGCGGATGATCTTGCTCCCAGGACTTTGGCGACTCACCAGGACGACGGTCCCCCTAGGACTCTCGTCTGGTATTCTGATCTGGTGACCAAGTGGGTTTTTCTTGTCCTGTCATCACGTGGTTTTGGCAGCTCCAGTCTTTGCCGCACGGAGGTCCCCCGAGCGACCGGAGACGAGCACCAATCCAACGACACCAACGGCGAGGCCCTGCGAACGCGTCAGCACAGCTGCGCGCCCTTGCCCGAGCCTCTGGAACGCCAAATCGAGGTGCTGGCGCCTGCTGATACCTGCTCGGATTGAAGCAGTGCTCCGCACGCCGTAGGCAAGGATGTGGTCCGCAAGGTCGAGTAAGAGGGGCTGGGGCTCTTTTTTGGTCCTGAGGGAGTGTGTCCGAGACCGGCCTGCAGCGGCTGTGACGCCTTCACTCAGACCTGCCGCCGAGCCGAAGGATCGAGCGCTGCCGTGCCGGACCCAGTTCTCTGGCCGATACCCCCTTCTCGGTGATGCACGCATCCCCCGCCAGGCAATGGGTCGGGAAGTCTTGTAGTCGTCTTCCGTATGACCGCGAGCCCGGCATCTTTGCCCGCAAAGGTGCGGATCGTCACCTGTCTAGCCTGCCTGACGGGAGCGGCCGCTCCCTGGTTCTCGTGGCGCCCTTGGACGCGGTCCCGATCAACGGGAGCCTGTGTCTGCCCGGAAACGTCGAGATCGGTTTTGCGTCGGGCAAAGCTGGACGTTCCAAAATCGCCCTTTGATAGACGATGCCATTTAACCATTTGTTGTAAAGCATATTTTCGTGTGGGTTCAGAGGTCAGGCGTGGTGAGCTATGGAAGGCGAGCCGGCGTTGGCAGCTCTCTCCGAGGACCGGTTTTGACGACGGTTGTGCCGGCGCGATTCCGGAGCCGATCTTTGCGAAACGCGCCTACCCGATAGCTTTGGTAGAGGTGCACTCCGCGACGAGATTCCATCGGCAACGCCGCATTTGGACCACAATGCAGTGTTCTAACAAATCTTGTTAAAGTTGAGTACGAGTATCCAGAACATGCAGACAGAGTTGACGCGGTCGGCCACCCTCCACTTGCCTGAGGCTGTGGAGATGGCAATCCGCCTCCTGAACAGAGTGACGGACGATCAAACCCTATGGGATTGTGTCGAGAATGCCGCAAGAGCGGCAAGCGGGGATGACCTCGCGCAGCAAGAGCTTTGCGAGGCGCTCTGGCGGTTTTTGTCTCGGGCCAATCAGGTCGCTGCGCGGGTAGACCAGCTGGCTGATTGACGATCGCATTATCGCCCCGACTACACACAGGCTCTGGACTTCGCATCGGTGTGCCTGAGGCGGACGGGTCGCTCCTCTATTGTCTTTGACTTAATCGGCTGTTGCCGGGGGAGGCAGGCCGCCCAGGCCGGGCCGGGCTGAGGGCCGGACGGCCCGGGCAAGCGCCGCGGATCGACGTGGTGTTGCTTGGGATGCGTCTTTTGGTGGGCCCTATCAGGACGCCCGCTACCAAGGCATGGCACCCGTGTAGGGCGTTCTTGCGGTTGCTCTGTATGCCATTTCGGAGAGCGTTATAATGTCGAATACAGGAAGTCTTACGGCATTCTGGATCTCGGCGGCATAGGGTGGCAGGTCGGTGCATTCCAAGACCATCGAGCGAATATCGGGCGCTTTAGCCTTTAGCGAAAGCGCGGCGTTGACGACTTCTGCTTCCACGAGTGAAAGATCCATATCCGTGCGCTTGTTCTCCAGGATTACATTTCTGAATTCCGTTGTGTCCTCGAGGCCCATGACCTCGATTGGCACATGGTCCGCGCCGACACCGGCCAAATGCGCAGGGGTAAGGGCACTGGCTTTCGCGGTGAGCACGCCGACGGGAGATTTCGCGCCAGTCATATGATAAATCATGGGAATCTGGATGAGACTTGAGGAGAAGACCGGGATCGACACGGCTTCGGAGAGCTCCTTTTGGAAAAGCGCAAGAAACCCGCAGCTGCCTGTGATAGCGCGCACGCCTTCCCGCTCCAGACGTTGGGCTGCAAGAATGAAGGGTTCAATCATTTCAGCCGATGGGTGATCCAGCAGCTTTGGAACCGTTATTCCCGGGATCGTTTCATAGAGAAGCGTAAAGGGAAGGGCAGATGGATTCTTGATGTGTCCTGGTGGTTTGGGAAAATAACTCTCAAGGCACAGCACACCAATAGCGGCTCCGCAGATATTCTGCCCTCCTGGGTGTCTCATGCCTGGTCCTTTCAGAGTTCCATTCTTCAGCCATTCCGCCAGGTCTCCTAACCCCGCAGTTTGGCACGACGACAGTTCATGCGGGGAGGCTTTCCGTTCGAGCGGAGCGGCCACGATCCGCCAACTCCATCAAGAGTAATCCGTGACGCGCCGTGCACTAACGGGTCTCGCATACAGGTGCAGGCGACAGATCGCTCACGGGTTCCGTTGCCATTCCGAAGGTGCGGGTCTCTGCGGCAGTCATCCAATGCATGGCGTCGGCTGGCGCAGCTTCCAGAGTGAACCAATAGAAATTCCGGTCGATCTCCATGTCGTCGTAGTAGCTCAAGTAGGCCTCATGCACCGGGTCGCTGCGGGGGACGGTAGCGCCGGAGGTGAACCCGCTGCCCCAGCTGTGCACACCGACGCAGGCGCCCGGCTCGATGGTGCGACGAACGCCCGCCAGGAAGAGATCCGTGCCGCCAGAGGCGACCATGCCATCACCGGGCACGACTGTGTCCAGCCCTGCGGACCGCACAGCGCGGCTGAACGCGAGGTTGGCGTCATCGTCGACCGACCCCGCAATGCTCCTCAGCACCAGAGTGTCGGCCTGCGGATGGCGCGCCAGCACCGCGTTGAAGACGCCTGGAGTGGTGTCGTCGATCGTGCCCATCGCCACGAGCGCGGTCCCGGAGCTCTGAAACTCCAAGGCGGTATAGTCTCCGACACACCCCGCGCATGGAGCCAGTGCCAGTAATGCGAGGTATCTCATGGTCGTCTTTTCCCTCCAAGGCCCTCTGGACCTTCGGCGCCTGCAATCCCGCGGCACCGCTCGACCGCGCCCCTGCGCCTCCGCTGCGGCCGCGCATAGCACGGACGTCTCCGCGAGGCGAGGCGGGCGCACCCGTCGATCTTGGGGGGCCTCGCGGGGTTTGCGGGCAGGAGGGCCGGGCAGGCGGCCAGCGCGCAGATGCATCGCTCTAGGCGGGACCAGCCGTACCCGGCTGCGGCGCTACATCCGGTCGCGCCGCACGGCGCCGCCCAGCATCACCAGACGAATGGTGCGGTCACTGTGCTCAAAGACAGCCAGGTCGCGCAGGGGGTCACCCTCGACCAGAACGAGATCCGCCAAGGCGCCGGGTGTGATCTGCCCCAGGTCTCCCGCCCGCTGTACGATCTCGGCGTTCACGGATGTGGCGGAGCGCAGCACGTCGACGGGGCGTTGCACTTCGCCGCGCAGGCGGAGCTCCCGACCCTGGGTTTGCAGCGCTGCGTCGCCGTGAAGGTCACAGCCGAGGCCCAGCTTCACGCCCGCCCGCGCACAGGCCGCCACCGCCTCAAGGGCGCGCGCGTTCACCTCCAGCACTTTCTGCACCGCGGACGCGGGAAGCCCCAGCTCCGCCGCCTTGCCACCAATCAGCACACCGGCCGAAAGCGTCGGCACGACAAACACACCGGCCTCCGCGATCAGGGCGGCCGTGGCATCGGTGATGAGGCTCCCATGCTCGATGGAGCGCACGCCCAGCGCAACGCAGCGCCGCGCGCCCTCATCGGTGTGGCAATGGGCCATCACATAGGATCCGCGCCGGGCAGCCTCTTCGACCGCCACAAGGATCTCCGCATCCGAGAAATGGGGCATGTCCAGGGGGGCCAGCTCCGTTGACACTCCGCCGGAGAGGAAAATCTTGATCTGGGTGGCACCCTGCCGAAAGCGCTCGCGCACGGTCCGGCGCATTGCATCCGCGCCGTCGACCGCTTCGCAGATCACACCAGCGTAGTGCCCGCACTCGCAAAGTTCGACCGTGCCGCGCCGACGCATGTCGCCGTGCCCGCCTGTCTGCGTGATGGCCCGCCCCGGAAAGAAGAAGCGCGGACCGTCGATCAGTCCGGCATCAAGCGCCTGAGCCAGCCCGATGTCGCCGCCGCCGGCGTCGCGGATCGTGGTGTAGCCCCGGTCCAGCGCCCCCGACAGCAGCTTTGACGCATGCGCCGCAAGCAGCGCCGGGTGCATCCGATCGGTCCCATAGAAGTCGTAGCTCGGCGTGTTGGCGTGGTAATGCGCGTCGATCAGACCGGGCATGAGGAAAAGGCCACCACAATCAATCCGCTGCTCCGCGCCGGGACAATCCTCGCCCACCGCGCGAATGCGGGTGTCTTCAATGACGACCGGTCCATCCGTCGGCTCCTCGGAGAGACCGTCCCAGACAACGGCGTTGTCGAGCACGGTGATCACGCCGGGCGCTCCATGCGCCCCAATCGGTCCAGCAGCGCTGCGCCCGTGCGGATCCCGGCGTGAAAGAGCTCGATCTCCAGATTCTCGTTGGGTGCGTGGTTGGCCTCGTCGGCATTCGCGTAAGGCGTGACGAATGCCGGCAGCCCCAGCGTTTTGGTAAAGACGTAATCCGGCAGCGAGCCGCCAACGCAGGGATAGAGATAGGGGGTGACGCCGCGCGCGGCTTCGACAGCACCCATGACGATGTCGGTATAGGGCGAGGCCATGGGGGTGCGGGATGGCAG
This sequence comes from Pseudomonadota bacterium, assembly GCA_039189975.1. Taxonomy (GTDB): domain Bacteria; phylum Pseudomonadota; class Alphaproteobacteria; order Rhodobacterales; family Rhodobacteraceae; genus HLUCCA09. The sequence continues at coordinate 1,170 of JBCCYI010000237.1, read as the reverse complement.
CATGCTTCCAAGCCGCACCACCTCGACCTCGGGCGCATGCCTGGCAACATGCGCCTCAACACAGGCAAAGGCCTGCTCGGGGGACATCGCCTCCACGAGCCGAATGTCGATCTTGGCGTGCGCCTCGCAGGGAAGCACCGTTTTGGTGCCAGGCCCGCCGTATCCGCCGTGCAGGCCGTTGATCGTCAGCGTCGGGTGAAACATGAGGCGCTCATGAAACCCGCGGTCGGCGGGCCCGTCGAGCCCGGACAGGCCCATTTCGGCAAGATAGCTCCCTACATCGACGGGCAGCGCGTCCATCGCTGCCTGTTCCTGGGGCGTCGGCGCCAGGATGGGGTCGGTGAGCCCATCAATCGTAATCCGCCCGTCGGTGTCCTTCATCGTTGCCAGAAGCTGCACGAGCGTCCAGATCGCGTTGGGCATGGTGCCGCCATGATTGCCCGAATGCGCATCTGTCCGCCCGGTCCGGACCCGAAGCTCCAGGCTGATCATCCCCCGGACGCCCAGCGTGACGATGGGATGGCCGGAGGGATGCAGAGGACCATCCGCGGTGACCACCACGTCGGCCTTGAGGCGATCCGCATGCGCGGCAACGAACTCGCCAATGCGGGGCGAGCCGATTTCCTCTTCTCCCTCCAGCAGGACGATCACGTTGCAGGGCAGCGTCCCATGCACCGCCAGATGCGCTTCGATGGCCAGAAGCTGCGCGAAATGCTGGCCTTTGTTGTCTCCGATCCCGCGCGCGTAGATGCGGCCGTTGCGGATGGTTGGCTCAAAGGGTGGGCTCTCCCAGAGCTCCAGCGGATCGGGCGGCTGCACGTCATAATGGCCGTAGAGCAGGACCGTGGGCTTGCCCGGCGCGTCGTTGCGATGCCCCAGCACCATCGGATGCCCTGACGTCGGAACGGCCTCGGCCGTCATTCCGAGGCCCTGCAGATGATCCACCAGCAGCGCGGCAACCTCGCGTATGCCGACATCATGGGCACTGATCGACGGGTGCCGCACATACTCCATCAACCGGGCCACATACGCCTCGCGATGGGCGTCGATATGGGCAAAGACGTCCTCCAGGGCCATTACTCTGCGTCCTTCTCGATCAAGACGGCACCGCTGTCGTGGACCGTTCCGCACCAGCCTGCCGGGATGAGCGTCGTCGCGTCGAGCTGCGTC
>JBCCYI010000236.1:0-6164 GCA_039189975.1 Pseudomonadota bacterium | reverse complement strand
GGCTGAGAGCCTGATTAGACTCGCGAAAACGCGCCCAGAGCAGATCTGATCAACACTGCCGCAAGGGTAGGCTCGCGCGCTCGAAGGGCCGGTCGCGGCCGACTGTTTCCAAGTCGTCTACAATTCGACAGCATCGGCGGCCTTGGCCGCGCTCTTTACGCCCCTCGGCACTGGACATCCTGCGGCGGACAGAGGTCATATCCGAGCCAGCGCGAGGGAGGGTGAGCCGGATGGATGACCAAAATGGCGTTTTCGTAGGGGGCGGTGGCGTTGGATACGGCACTCCGCAATCGGTGCGGCTGGACAAGGCCAACCGGCACGGCCTGATCGCCGGCGCCACGGGGACGGGCAAGACGGTCACCGTCCAGATCCTGGCCGAGGGGTTTTCGGCGGCGGGCGTTCCGGTGCTCGTGCCGGATGTGAAGGGCGATCTCGCGGGCATCGCGATGTCGGGCGACCCCAACGGCCCCCTGCACGGGCCGTTCCAAGAGCGCGCAGAGACCATCGGTCTCGACCTCGTCTATCGCGCCTGTCCGGTGACGTTCTGGGACGTCTTCGGCCAAGAGGGGCACCCAGTCCGCACCACGATCGCAGAGATGGGTCCGCTGCTTCTTGCCCGATTGCTGGAGCTGAGCGAGGCTCAGGAAGGGGTGCTCAACATCGCCTTTCGCGTGGCTGACGAGCAGGGGCTGCCCCTGCTGGACCTGACGGACCTGCGGGCGCTGCTGGTGTGGGTCGGCGAGAACCGGGCGGATCTGGCTTTGCGCTATGGAAATGTGTCGCCCGCCAGCATCGGTGCGATCCAACGGCGCCTCCTTGTTCTCGACGGGGAAGGGGCCGCGGCGCTCTTTGGCGAACCGGCGCTGGAGCTGGCCGACATGATGCGCTCTACGCCCGAGGGGCTTGGCTATGTCAATGTCTTGGCGGCCAACCGGCTGATGCAGTCGCCACGGCTCTACGCAACATTCCTTCTGTGGCTCCTGTCGGAGCTTTTCGAGACACTGCCGGAGCTGGGCGACCCTGAAAAGCCCGTGCTCGTCGTCGTCTTCGACGAGGCGCATCTTCTGTTCGACGACGCCCCGCGCGCGCTTATCGACAAGGTCGAGCAGGTGGCGCGGCTGATCCGGTCCAAGGGCGTCGGCGTCTATTTCTGCACGCAGAACCCCGATGATGTTCCCGAAGATATCCTCGGCCAACTGGGCAACCGCATCCAGCACGCGCTGCGGGCCTTCACCGCACGCGACCGTAAGGCGCTGCGCGCCGCCGCCGAAACCTACCGCGACAATCCCCGCCTCGACCTTGAGGCAGCCATCCGAGAAGTCGGCACCGGCGAGGCGATTACCTCCTTTCTGGAGCGCAAGGGCCTGCCGGGTATGGCCGAGCAGACGCTGATTCGTCCGCCCGCCTCCCGCCTGGGTCCGATCACAGCGGCCGAACGGGCTGCGGTGATGGCCGCCTCTCCCGTGGCCGGCACGTACGACACCCCGATCGACCGTGACAGCGCCTCCGAGATCCTGGCCGCCCGGGCCGCCCGTGCCGCGGCGGAGGCGGAGGCCGCCGAGACGCGCGCCGAGACCGGCAGCGTGGCCGAGCGCGAGTTCAACGCTGCCCGGCGCTACAGTGGCGGCCGCGTCGTACGCTCGACCGCACGTCCCGTGCGCGGTGCAGCGCGCTCCGACAGCATCACCCAAGCCTTCGCCAAGAGCTTTGCGCGCCAGCTTGGCACGCAATCGGGCCGGGCCGTTGTGCGCGGCGTGCTGGGCGGGCTCTTTAAGGGACGTTAGTGTGCTTTGCGTCTTCGTTAAGCCATCGGGCCTCGCTTTTGCGATCGAGCGCAGGGCGAGGCGGCCAAGAAGCGCCTCGGTGTAAACCTGAAGCGCGCGCGCCTCAGCCGTTGCGTCCTCGCGTGGTTCTGCTAGAGAGCCCGCTTTCGGAATTGCCGCCTGGGGGCACGCAGATGTCTTTCACGCTCGCCATTGTAGGCCGGCCCAATGTCGGCAAGTCGACGCTGTTCAACCGGCTCGTCGGCCAGCGGCTCGCGCTCGTCGATGATCAGCCGGGGGTCACACGCGACCTGCGCGAGGGCGCGGCGCGGCTGGCGGACCTCCGCTTTACCGTGATCGACACCGCGGGGCTGGAAGAGGCAGCCGACGACAGCCTGCAGGGCCGGATGCGCAAGCTGACCGAACGGGCGGTGGCGGAGGTCGACGTGTGCCTCTTTGTCATCGACGCGCGCGCGGGCGTGACGGCGGCGGACCAGGTCTTCGCCGACATCCTGCGCCGCCATGCCCACCACGTGCTGATCGCGGCGAACAAGGCCGAGGGGCAGGCGGGCGAAGGCGGCGTCATCGAGGCCTGGACGCTGGGGCTCGGCGAGCCGATTCCGCTCTCGGCCGAGCATGGCGAGGGCATGCCGGAGCTCTACGCCGCGCTGGCCCCCCTGGCCGAGACCTTTGCCGCGCGCGCCGCCGCCGAAGCGCCGGAGACGGACGTGGCCCTGAGCGACGACACCAGTGCGCCGGTGCGTCAGATCACCGCTGAAAAGCCGCTCCAGATCGCCGTGGTTGGGCGCCCGAACGCGGGCAAATCCACGCTTGTGAACAAGATCCTGGGCGAGGACCGGCTGCTGACCGGCCCCGAGGCCGGCATCACGCGCGACGCCATCGCGCTCCGGCTCGACTGGGCGGGCACCCCCGTCCGCATCTTCGACACGGCGGGGATGCGCAAGAAGGCGCGCGTGCAGGAAAAGCTCGAAAAGCTCTCCGTGTCCGACGGGTTGCGGGCGGTGAAGTTTGCCGAGGTGGTGATCGTGCTCCTCGACGCCGCCGTGCCCTTCGAGCAGCAGGATTTGCGCATCGCTGATCTGGCTGAGCGCGAAGGGCGTGCGGTCGTCGTAGCGGTCAACAAGTGGGACGCCGAGGACGACAAACAGGCCAAGCTGCGCGATCTCAAGGAGGCGTTCGAACGTCTGTTGCCGCAGCTGCGCGGCGCGCCTCTGGTGACCGTGTCGGCCAAGACGGGGCGGGGGCTCGATCGGCTGCGCGCGGCGGTGCTCTCGGCCCATGAGGTCTGGAACCGGCGGGTGCCGACGGCCCGGCTCAACACCTGGCTCGGAGAGATGGTCGAGGCGCATCCGCCGCCTGCACCAGGGGGGCGTCGCATCAAGCTGCGCTACGCCACCCAGGCCAAGACGCGTCCACCTAGCTTTGTCGTGATGTGTTCTAATCCCGACGGCCTCTCGGATTCCTACAAGCGCTACCTTGTCAATGGCTTACGGGCCGACTTTGACATGCCTGGCACACCTATTCGGCTGACCTTTCGCGGTCAGGGCGACAAGAACCCCTACAAGGGTCGCAAGACGCCTGGCCCCTCCAAGCTACGTAAACACCTCGACAAACGCTAAGGCGCCCCGCCGAGGCCATGCTCGCCAGGGCCGCGCCTGTGCCCGGCTGTGTCAAACGCTCGGTAGCCGGAATGCCGCGATCGCGAATGATGTCTCGGGATTTTGGCGCGTTGCGGAACGTTTGGTGTGAGACCGATCTGATTTTCTGATTTCATCCCTATATTGTCCTGCCAGATGGCAATATGGAGGAAAAAATTCTAGGTTCGCCGAACGAGCACGGAGCGAGCCAATGCAGCATTTTCCCATCATGCGTAACGTCGCGGCGCGGCGCATCGTTGTCTCCGGCGGCGGAGATGCGGCGCTGGCGAAGCTGCGTCTCCTGCTGAAGACGGAGGCCCGGATCACGGTCTATGCCGCCGAGGCCGCGCCGGAGATCGGCGGCTGGGTCGAAGCAGGCAAGCTGGCCCACGTCGCGCGCGCCGTCGAGGAGGGCGATGCCACCTGCGCCGCGCTGTTCTACTGCGCCAACGAAGACGATGCCGAGGATGCCCGCGCCGCTGGGATTGGCCGGCGCGCGGGCGCCCTCGTCAACATCGTGGACAATTTGCATGGGTCGGACTTCATCACACCGGCGCTGGTGGACCGTGACCCCGTGACCATCGCCATCGGCACCGAGGGGACGGCCCCGGTTCTCGCGCGGCGCATCAAGGCCGATATCGAGCAGCGGCTCGATCCCGACCTCGGCACGCTCGCCGCGATTGCAGCGCGCTGGCGTGACGCGGCGGCGGATCTTGACGGCGCGGCCCGGCGCACGCTCTGGTCGCGCTTTTTCGACGACGTCGGCCCGGAGGCCATGGCCCAGGGAGGCGCACAGGCTGTCGAGGCAGCGCTGGAGACGCTGGTCGACGAAATTCACGACGAGGTGGCCTCCCGGCGGCGGCAGGGCTTTGTCCATTTCACGGGCGCCGGGCCAGGTGACCCTGAGCTCCTGACGCTCAAGGCCCGCAAGGTGCTGCATCGCGCTGATACCGTGATCTACGACCGTCTGGTCGGCCCCGGCATTCTGGAGCTGGCCCGGCGCGAGGCGCGGCTGATCGAGGTCGGCAAGACGCCCTTCGGTCCGAGCTGGAAGCAGGAGGATATCAACGCCCTGATGCTGGCCGAGGCGGCGAAGGGCAACGAGGTCGTCCGCCTGAAGTCGGGTGATGCGGGCATGTTTGGCCGCCTTGATGAGGAGATCGACGCGCTTGAGGCAAAGGGCGTTGCCTATGCGATCATCCCCGGGATCACCTCCGCTGCGGCCGCTGCGGCATCCGCCGGGTTGTCGCTGACACGGCGCGAACGCAACCGTTCCATCCGCTTCCTGACCGGGCATGATGCCAACGGGCTGGCCGAGCACGACTGGCGCGCGCTGAGCGAGCCGGGCGCCACGGCGGCGATCTACATGGGTGTGCGGGCGGCGGCCTTCCTCCAGGGCCGGCTGATGCTGCATGGCGCCGCGCCCGAGACGCCGATCACCGCGGTGGAAAACGCCTCCCGGCCCGAGGAAAAGATCGTCGCCACCACGCTCTCCCGCCTGCCGCAAGCGCTCGCGGAGGCGGGGATCAAGGGTCCGGCGATCCTCTTTCTCGGCCTGAGCCCGCGCGCCGCGATCCAGACCCTCGATACGCTGCCCGAAGCGACCGAGCCCCTTGCCCTTGCCGGAGTGTCCTGATGGCCCAGCCAATCCGTTCCCGGACCTTTTTGCCCCGCATCGTCTCCGCCAACGATCTCCTGGACGGGGATGTCGTCTACTTCGAAGGTGATGGCGACGCTGGCGAGTGGACCCGCCACCTCGCGCGAGCCACCGTCGCGGACACGCCCGAGGCCGCCGATGCGCTTTTAGCCCGCGCGGCCGCGCAGCCGCATCGCGTGGTCGGCCCCGCCCTCGCGGAGGTCGAGCGCACGGAAAGCGGCCCGCGCCCCTTGCACTACCGGGAGGTCACCCGCGCCACCGGTCCCACCACGCGCCCGGACCTGGGCCGGATATCGGAGCTTTCCTGATGTACCGTTACGATGAATTCGACGATGCGCTTGTGCGCGACCGTGTCGCCCGCTTCCGCGATCAGGTGGAGCGCCGCATCTCCGGCGCGCTGACGGAGGACGAGTTCAAGCCGCTGCGGCTGATGAACGGTCTCTACCTTCAGCTCCATGCCTATATGATGCGGGTGGCGATCCCCTATGGCTCGCTCAATCCCGACCAGATGCGCGTGCTGGCCGAGATCGCGGACCGGTGGGACAGGGGCTATGGCCACTTCACCACCCGCCAGAACATCCAGTACAACTGGACGCGCCTGCGCGATGTGGGCGACATGCTGGAGCGGCTGGCCGACGTCGGCATGCACGCCATCCAGACGAGCGGAAACTGCATCCGCAACGTCACTGCCGACCATTTTGCTGGCGCCGCGGCCGACGAGATCGAGGATCCGCGCCCCACGGCCGAGCTCATCCGTCAGTGGTCGACCGACCATCCGGAGTTCTCCTTCCTGCCGCGCAAGTTCAAGATCGCCGTCACCGGCTCGCCCAACGACCGGGCGGTCACCAAGGCCCATGACATCGGCCTGCGGATGGTGCGCAACGACGCGGGCCAGCCCGGCTACGAGGTGATCGTGGGGGGCGGCATGGGCCGCACGCCGATGATCGGCAAGGTCTTCCGGACGTTCCTGCCCAAGGAGGAGCTGCTGTCCTATCTGGAGTCGATCCTGCGGGTCTACAACCTGCACGGGCGGCGGGACAACAAGTACAAGGCGCGGATCAAGATCCTCGTCCACGAGGCCGGGTT
>JBCCYI010000235.1:0-6223 GCA_039189975.1 Pseudomonadota bacterium | reverse complement strand
GCGGCTCACACGGGCGCAGCTTGCTGCCGCAGCGCTCATCCTGGCGCCCACATGGTACGATCCCTGCCGGGATAGGCTTTGTGCCGTGGAAGACGTTGTCGACCATCTAGAGGCGCGTGTGCGGGCCTACCGGGAGGACAGGAACGGCTACGTCGCCACTGGGATGCGACTGTGGAAACGAGGGCCGCTGCAGCGTTTCTTCGGCCGGGAGCGCGCCGTGACCTTTGTCCGGGAACCGGAAGCAGCGATCCGCGCCTCGGCAGCCGATCTGCCCATTCTGGCATGGGCCGGTGCCGTGACACCGCAGCTCGAAGCCGAGACAGCCCGCCTGAAACAACCTTTGTTGCGGGTCGAGGACGGGTTCCTGCGATCGCGTGGGCTGGGGGCAGCGCTGGTGCCGCCGTTATCGCTGGTTCGGGATGATCTGGGGATCTACTACGATCCGGGCCGCGAAAGCAGGCTGGAGCGGGACATTCTTGCGGCGTCAGAGCTGAGCGAAGCCGCGTTGAGGCGGGTCGAACGGCTCATTGCGCTGCTGACGTCCGGCGGTGTCACAAAGTACAACACGGGCGGGACGGCTCTGCCCGATTTGCCCGCGGGACGGCGCATTCTGGTGCCGGGTCAGGTGGAAGATGATGCGTCGATCCGGCTCGGCTGTACGGGTGAGGTGCGCACGAACCTTGGCCTGCTCGAAGCGACCAGAGCGGCAAATCCCGAGGCTGTGCTGCTCTACAAACCCCACCCCGACGTAGAGGCGGGGCTGCGCGCGGGTGCTGTTGCGCCGGACGCGCTGGCGGGCCTGGCGGATGTGCGGCTGGACGACGTTGATGCTGCCACAGCCCTTTCCTGCGCCGACGAAGTATGGACACTGACCTCGGCGATGGGATTCGAAGCGCTGCTTCGGGGCCTACCCGTGACATGCTTGGGCGCGCCGTTTTACGCGGGTTGGGGGCTGACCGCGGATCACGCCCCCGTGCCGCACCGCAGGACGGCCGCACGGCCTGATCTGCGTGCGCTGGCCCACGCCGCGCTGATCGACTACCCGCGATACCATGATCCGGTACGCGGCCTGCCCTGCCCACCCGAAGTCGTCCTGGAACGCCTCATGGCCGGAGCTGCCCTGCCGCGACAGCCTCTGCTCCGGCACCTGTCAAAGCTGCAAGGGGCGGCGGCGAGCTACACGCATCTGTGGCGCTAGGCCTGCTGTGTGGTTGTCTGGTCCGTCTTCAGCGCTGTGAGCAAGACAGGCCCAACCCGCAAGCGGGCTTCGTGCGCGCAGCCCAAGTATGGGCGGCGCGCGGCGCAGCAGCGATGGCGGCGATGCAAGCATCCCCGCAAGAGCGCCCCAAACAGGTCGACCGAAGCGAACACTGTAACGCCGCGCGACGGACGTCCCCTGTATGACGCACACCTCCAAGAGATATCAAGCCGCATCGTGGCGCTTAAGATGCTGCAATCCATCGGAGCGGACACTTCGGCGCGCTGGCATGTGGCGGGACATCGTGCCTGCGCCGCCGGTTGGGCGCACTATCACGCGGTACGTCGGGGGCGCCAGGTGGCCATTGTATCTCGCCCGATCCGCGCGAGCGCCTCGAGGTCGAAACGGGGAGCTGCGGCCAAGGCATCGATCCCCATCGCGCCAAGGCTTGGGTGGCCCTCAGCCCCAAGTGCGAGCCCTGCGGAGAACGTCACCAGCTCATCGACGAGGTCCGCTGCCAGCAGGGACGCCGCAAAAGCGCCGCCACCCTCGCAGAGCACCGTGCCGAGCCCTTCCTGGCCAAGCCTTTCGAGCAAACCCGCAAGATCGACCTGCCGCCCCGAACCGATAGGTACCGGAAGTGAGCGCGCGCCCCTCTCGGACCAGGCGTCGATCCGTGTGGCAGGGGCATCGGCCCCATGGCAGAGCCACAAGGGAGACGTTCGAGCACTCGCGGCCAGCCGGCCCTCTTCGGGCAGATCAAGATGCCGCGACACGATGATGCGAACAGGTTGCGCAACGGCACCAAACGCGCGCACCGAGAGCTCTGGATCATCGGCTCGTGCTGTCCCCGCCCCAACCATGACCGCGTCACTCCGCAAACGCATACCGTGGACAAGACGCCGCGCCTCAGGCCCTGTGATCCACCGGCTTTCGCCCGTCGCCGTCGCAATGCGGCCATCGAGCGAGGCCGCAAGTTTCAGCGTCAGATAGGGGCGCTTCTGCAGAATTCGGCAGCAAAAACCGCGATGGGCGGTACGGGCCGCTTCGGGGGCTGCGTCGGATAAAACATCAATGCCAGCCGCCTTGAGGCGCGCGCTGCCCTGGCCAGCGGTGCGGGGGTCGGGATCCTCCATCGCCGCCACCACACGCCCAACCCCGGCGGCCACCAAAGCGGATGCGCAGGACGGTGTCTCGCCGACATGGGCACAGGGCTCCAACGAGACATAGACCGTCGCGCCGCGCGCCTGCGCCCCCGCTTGTGCCAATGCCTGAGTCTCAGCGTGGGGACGACCGCCCGGAGCAGTGGCCGCACGCGCCAAGATACGACCATCCCGTACGATCACACAGCCAACCGATGGGTTCGGCCACGTCCGCCCGTTGCCGCGCGCCCCGAGTCGAATGGCCAGATCCAGAAACCGCGCATCCTGCGACGTGAATGTACCGGAGGACCGGACAGTCACTCCCCCGGCTGTTCGCTCGGCCGCAGCTCACTGACGAACTTGTCAAAGTCATCCGCAGCCTGGAAATTCTTGTAAACGCTGGCAAACCGCACGTAGGCGACAGTGTCGATCCGTGCCAGAGTTTCCATCACGATCTCGCCGATCGCCTTCGAAGGGATATCCGTTTCGCCCATGCTTTCAAGTCGACGCACGATCCCGGAGATCATCTGGTCGACCCGCTCGGGGTCGATTGGGCGCTTCTGCAAAGCGATGCGAATTGAGCGTTCGAGTTTGTCCCGGTCGAAGTCTTCGCGCCGCCCGTTGGTTTTGATCACGACGAGATCGCGCAGCTGGACCCGCTCATAGGTCGTGAACCGCCCCCCGCAGGCCGGGCAGAAACGCCGACGACGAATCGCGACATGATCCTCCGCCGGGCGCGAATCCTTCACCTGTGTGTCGACATTTCCGCAAAACGGACAACGCATCGCGGCTCCCTTGCCTCTTTGCCCCGTACGATCGTTGGCCCTGTGGCACACGCAAGCCGTAGGGGCAGCCCCTATATTATGGGGGGGACTATAGGCGAGCCGCGACACGTTGGGTAGGCATAAACGCACGTATCACACGCGCAGCCCCGATCAGCCGCGGCTGCAGGTGCCTTGGGTGACGCGTGCCGTGTCGGTTTCTTCCCAGGTAAAGGAACCGTCTGTCCCGATTGTCAGGATCTTGAGCTGGGGATTCGCGACGTGACAGACCACTGGATTGTGTGGCTTGCGCAACGCGGCCCGCTGGCCATCAATTGCACAGGTTCCCGCGCTCGGATCGACGCTGACATCCAAGCTGACGCCCCCGCTCCGGCATGAAAGCTGCGCCCCATGTGCGACGGTAGCGCCCAAAATGAGGGCCAGCGCGGCGGCGCCGACGCGCGAAAACGGTATCGTCCTTTGCGTGCGATCCATGACAGCCTCACTCTATGCACTCCTTAAGATAGGGGCAGATTGTGAAGATTCTAAGGGTCAAGACAAATGAAGAACAATTTCCCGCCGATGCGGGCGGTCCCTGTGTTCAAAAAGATAGATCCCTTGCCAGCGTCCGAGCAACATAGCGCCGTCGGCCACGGGAATTGCCAAAGATGTAGGCAAAACAGAAGCCTTGATATGCGCGGGCATATCGTCCGGCCCCTCTGCGCGATGGGTGATCCAGCCCATGTCCGCGGCGTCGGCATGGGGAGCAAGGCGCCGGAAGAAGGCATGCAGATCGGTCTGAACATCCGGGTCGGCATTCTCCTGGATCAAGAGGGACGCCGAGGTATGACGCACGAACACGCTCAGGAGCGCCGGGCCGGGTGGCGCGGCGCTGAGCACCCACGCCGCCACAGGCTCGGTCACCTCCACAAGGCCAGGTGCGCGCGTTTGCAGCGTGAGATGATGCTGGCTGGGCACAGACGACCTCAAAAGAGCCGCACGCCTGCCAGGCGCCGCCGGGATTCGACGCAGAAGCTGCGCGCCTGACCGGCCTGGATGTTGAAGCCTGGCTCCGTCAGACGAAGAGAGTAGTTTCCATCGTCGCCAGGGCGTGGCCCGTCAACCAGCTCTTCAGGGGGCGCCGTGGTGAAGGTAACGGCCGTTCGCGCACGCCGATCGGGGCTTGGCCCTGTCTCGAGGACGTAGATTCGGTCGACAACGGGCGTGTCGAGGTACCGGTCGGCATAGTCGCCCGCGGCACAGAAGTAATCCTTCGGGCCGGCGAGTGCGCGCGACAGGACAAGCATCGTGTCGGGGCGTGTCGGATGGGTGAGCACGTCCATCGTGTTGAATGCGCGGTAGCTGGCGGGGGGAGGACCAGAAGACCCCCCTGTCATGCTCACAACACACCCGCCGAGGCAAAGCACCGACCCAAGCCACAGCCCTGAGCGCATCTCAATCCTGCTCCCCGATGTCGGGGCGGGTGCAGAAATTCGCTGACTGGGCCACAGTCCGGCTGACCCCGGCCACCCCTGGCCGCAGCAAGACAAGGTCAAGCCCCCGATTGGCCTGCCGCCCGGGGGGCCGCACCTCGAAGACGACGGAGCGTTGCCCCGGGCGGCTGCGACTCGGCCCGAGCGGTGCCGCAATCTCGACCCGCTCGGTCGCGGCGGCATTCAGGTGCTTACGCGCGAAGTCTCCAGCGGCGCAGAAGTAATCCACGCCGCCAAGGCCGGCGCGGCTGAACACCTCGAACCCGTCCCGGTCCCCCTGGACGGCGAGCCCGTTGCGGGCGAGGGCGCGCTCAGCCGCTGATGGAAAGGGCGCCACGGCAAGCGCGATCAGACCGGCGAGGAGAGCACCGCGCATCATCGTTCGCTCGGGTCCACCTGGCTCAGACAGAACGCCTTCGTTTGCCCAAGCGAGTGGCGCTCCCCGACGGTCGACACACTGACGCCGCCCGAGCCCCCGCCGCCATCGACCAGGCTAAAGCCGATGGAGTCACGATCCGATGGTCCGCCAGCGGCGCCTTCCGGGCGCACGAGCTCCAACGCTCCATCCGACGGAGCGCCCATCTTGCGCAGCGCAAAATCCCCCGCGTTGCACCAGTAATCCTTGGCCGTACTTCCGGCCTGACGGTAAACGGCGACCCCATTCGGGATGGTCTGGTCCGCAACTGTCCGCAGCTTCTTTTTGGGTCTTGCCTCCGCGGGCACCGCCGCGGCAAGGGCGATGACCGCGCAGAGACCCGTCAGCACAATAAGACGCATGAGACACCCTCCTGCTCATCCACGTCAACGAGGATAGCGCAGATCCGGCCCAAGCGTCGGGCCGGGCACGCAGATGTGACGCGGCACGCTGGCGCACCCGGCAAAACGCCGCCGGGGCGCTACTGGTCGAGGAACGATCGCAGCTTGCGCGAGCGGCTAGGATGCTTGAGCTTTCTCAGCGCCTTGGCCTCGATCTGGCGGATCCGCTCACGGGTCACCGAGAACTGCTGGCCGACCTCTTCGAGCGTGTGGTCGGTGTTCATCCCGATGCCGAAGCGCATCCGCAGAACACGCTCCTCCCGCGGGGTGAGGGAGGAGAGCACGCGCGTCGTCGTTTCCTTCAGGTTCTCCTGAATGGCACTGTCGAGCGGCAGGACAGCGTTCTTGTCCTCGATGAAGTCGCCAAGCTGGCTGTCTTCCTCGTCGCCGATCGGCGTTTCGAGGGAGATCGGCTCCTTGGCGATTTTCATCACCTTGCGGACCTTTTCGAGCGGCATCTGCAGCTTTTCGGCCAGTTCCTCCGGCGTCGGCTCGCGGCCAATCTCGTGGAGCATCTGGCGGCCGGTGCGTACCAGCTTGTTGATCGTCTCGATCATGTGGACCGGGATCCGGATCGTGCGCGCCTGGTCTGCGATAGAGCGGGTGATCGCCTGACGGATCCACCACGTCGCATAGGTCGAGAACTTGTAGCCGCGGCGGTATTCGAACTTATCGACCGCTTTCATCAGGCCGATGTTGCCTTCCTGAATGAGGTCGAGGAACTGCAGGCCGCGGTTCGTGTACTTCTTGGCGATCGAGATCACGAGGCGCAGGTTGGCCTCGACCATCTCTTTCTTGGCCTGGCGCGCTTCT
>JBCCYI010000234.1:0-6290 GCA_039189975.1 Pseudomonadota bacterium | reverse complement strand
TGCTTCGGCCTGACCGAGCCCGACGCGGGCTCCGATCCCGCTGGCATGAAGACCCGCGCGGAAAAAACGGCCCAGGGCTACCGTCTGACCGGCTCCAAGATGTGGATTTCCAACGCACCGATCGCAGACGTCTTCATTGTCTGGGCAAAGTCCGACGCCCATGGCGGGAAGATCCGCGGGTTCGTTCTGGAAAAAGGCATGGCGGGCCTGTCCGCGCCGAAAGTGGGAGGCAAGCTGTCGCTGCGTGCTTCGGTCACCGGCGAGATCGTGATGGAAGGTGTCGAAGTCGGAGAAGATGCATTGCTGCCGGGGGTCGAGGGGCTCAAGGGCCCCTTTGGCTGCCTCAATCGCGCGCGGTACGGCATTGCCTGGGGCGTCATGGGCGCCGCGGAAGCCTGCTGGCATCAGGCGCTGAGCTACGGGCTCGACCGCGTCCAGTTCGGCAAGCCCATCGCGCAAACGCAGCTTTTTCAGAAGAAGCTGGCAGACATGCAAACGGAGATCACGCTGGGCCTTCATGGTGCGCTCGCGCTGGGGCGCATGCTGGAAGCGCATACCGCCGCCCCGGAGGCCATCAGCCTGATGAAGCGCAACAATTGCGGCAAGGCGCTCGCCATCGCGCGGGACGCCCGTGACATGCATGGCGGCAATGGCATCCAGCAGGATTATGCCGTGATGCGCCACATGGTGAACCTTGAGACGGTCAACACCTACGAGGGCACCCACGACATTCACGCGCTGATCCTCGGCCGGGCGCAGACGGGTCTGCAGGCGTTCTTCTGATCCGGCGATGGAGGCGACCGACCCCGCGCCCGGCGGCAACACGGCCGCAGGTCAGCTCGACCGACCGCTGCGCTACCGTGGCCTGCGGTTCCCTCGCGACGCAGCCGTGCTGCAACGCGATGTGGCCCGGCAGATGGAGGCGAGCGTCTGGCAAAGCGCTTACACGGACGCGGCGTTTGCGCTCGCCCGGTCCGACGACCGCGCGGTCGTCCTTGGGGCGGGCACAGGCCACATCGTGGCGATCCTCGCGGGCAAGCTGGGGCTGCGCCATGTCTGGCTGGTCGAACCGGATGGCGTGCGCCGCGCCTATGTCGCCCGGCTGGCGGACGCCAATGGCTTGGCGCGGCTCGATCTGCTAGCACCGGACGATATCGCGACTGTCGCACCCACGCTCCTCTTCGCGGATCTGACAGCGGGGATCCCGCCACTGGTCCTGCCCGACACACTGCGGGCCCTGGCGCTGATGGCACCGGCCGCGCCGCAGCCGGGGGACATCCCCTTTGCAGCGATCGACGCGGCCGGGCTTGGCTACCTGCCCGAGCACTCTAGAGAACAGGCGCTCGTCTTCGCCCGCCCCAACATGGCCTGATCCGTCTGCCCCAACAGCAGGCGCGTTGGCTCGCGCAAAGGCTGCGCCGAAATCCCTTGGGTTCTGCCTAATTCGGCCCCATTTTAGGGACACAAGGGGATATTAAGGTTAATCTCCACTCCCAGCGCTTGGAGGCGCAGGTATGTCGACCCCAGATCAAGAGCGCCCCATTGCTGCGCCAGAAGCCGGGACCTTACCCGACGGGCCGCTGTCTGCTGAGCCCCCTGTGGCCCATGAAATCACCGACGCGGCATGGCTCGACATGCTGGACTCGCATGCCGCAGAACACGGGTTTCACGCCCGCCTCGGCGCGCGCCACGGCGCGCTCTACACGGAGGACGATGACTCCGTGCTCCTTGTTACCTTCGAAGATGCAAACGACATGCGCCGCACCTCCCCCGCCCTGCCCTACGGGCTCAAGGCCGCGGGGAAGGAGGGATGGTCCCAGCTGGCGATCTATAGCGAGGGGGACACCTGGTTCCGCGACCCCGAAGTCTATGCCTTCTTCGACGATCTGGTCGATGACGGGTTCTTCGACCTCTTTGACACCGTCCTTTTCTACGGGGTTGGCGCCGGCGGGTACGCGGCCTGTGCCTTTTCGGTGGCGGCCCCGTTTTCGCGCGTGCTCGCGCTCCGGCCCCACGCGACGCTCAGCCCGGAGCGGGCGATCTGGGACAGGCGCTACCCCGGCGCGCGCCGCCTGTCGTTTCACGACCGCTATGGCGATGCCCCCGCGCTGCTGGAGGCGGCAGAACGTGCGGTGATCCTCTATGACCCGCAGGTGCCCGAGGACGCGATGCACGCAACCCTCTACGGCGCACAGCCGATGCATCTGCGCACGCCAATGCTCGGTGCCCGGCCCGAAGAGATCCTGGATGGCATGGGCGTGATCGACGGCGCCTTGCGGCTTCTGGCCAAGGATCGCATGACCCGCCGCAGCTTCGCCCATCTTTACCGGCGGCGCCGACGTAGCCCAGCCTACCTGCGTCATGTTCTGACACGACTGGAGCGCGCGGACCGTCCCTTCCTCCAGGCGCTCTGGTGTCGGGCGGGGCTGCGCGATGCGGACCGGCCCCGACTGCGCCAGGGACTCGACGCAGCGCTCAGCGCGCTCAGGGCAGACGGGCGTGACCTGCCCCCGCCTCGCTTTCCCGCCGCATCAAGCCAAAGCGCAGCAGAATAGCCCCGACAAGGTATCTCTCGCGACGCGCAGACCGCCCGCCGCCACGTGCTTGGCCTAAGGCGCCCTCTTACCCTCTGCAAATGCCGGCGCTCAACGTGTGAGAGAACGCGCAAGGTCGCATGTCAGATGCGCACCGCACGCCTCGGCTCCATTGAGACTCTTCGCGTCGCGCGGCCTCGGCGCTCCGCACGAACGGTGCCAGAGGTCGGATAGGGACAGAACGCGTCGCCTTCAATCGCATCAACCACGTCTCAGTTTTTGCGATCGAGGCGGCGCCGAAAGGTCGCGAAAACTGAATCGGTTTCAACGCGACTTGCCCTACACGAGCCCGCCTTCGCGCTCGATGAACGCCGCAACCGCGTCAACACCGTCGCCATCGCGCAGGTTGGCCATCACATAGGGGCGTCTCCCGCGGGCGGCTTGCGTGTCCGCTTCGAGCTGCACCGGATCGACCCCGACATGGGGCGCCATATCCGTCTTGTTCACAATCAGGAGGTCCGATTTCGTGAGCCCCGGGCCGCGCTTTCGCGGAATGTCCTGCCCCGCGCAGGTGTCGATCACGTAGATCGTCAGATCCGCAAGCTCGGGCGAGAAGGTCGCCGCGAGGTTATCCCCGCCGCTCTCCACGAGCACCAGCGAGAGATCGGGAATGCGTCGCCTAAGGTCTTCAATCGCGGCAAGGTTGATCGATGCATCCTCGCGGATCGCCGTATGCGGACAGCCACCCGTCTCGACGCCTCGGATCCGCTCCGCGGGCAGGACCTGTGCGCGCAAGAGAAACTCTGCGTCTTCACTCGTGTAGATGTCGTTGGTCACAACCGCCATGGAATGGCGCGGCGCAAGCGTGCGTGCGAGCGCTTCCGTGAGGGTCGTCTTACCGGCACCGACCGGGCCTCCGATCCCAACGCGGAGCGGGCCGTTGGGCGAAAGGGGCAATTGCTGGGACATCGGGCCTCCTGCGGGGTTGGGCCGCCGCAGCTGGGGCGGCGGTGGCTTCATGGGCGGCGCACCGCCTTCCTTGTCGGGCAAGCGCACAGCGGCATGGGCAGGCGGCCCGTTGGGTGAGAGGCGGACCGGGTCGGTACGTCCGCAGCGCCACAGGTCTAGGACCGATAGAGCCGAACCGCCAGAGCTTCATGCTCCAAAGATGCGATATCCGCGCCGAAGGCGGAGCTAGCAATCTCGGCGACGCCCATCCCGAGTGTGTCGCGAGCGATCTGCTCAAACTCCGGGGCCAGATGCGCGAGAACGCCCTGCGCCTCCGTCTGACCGAGGGGAACGGCACGCGTCGCACAGGATACCAGGTTGGAGGCAAAGGCTTGCAGGTAGCAGGCAACCACACGTTCCGGCACCAGACCGAGATCAGCAGCCGCCACCCCGAGCGCGACAGGCAAGGGGCGCGGCGGCGCCTGCGTGCCCCGAAGCGCGTTGACCGTCCTCGCAAGGGCCGCCCCCTGATCCTCCGCCTCCCGGGCCCGCTCGGCCGACGCGGCAAAGGCGCGGGCGACATCGGCCAGCGCGTCAGGGTCGTCACCGCGCAACGCGGCGTGCAGCAGAATCGCATCGCTCCGCCCCGTGCCATGGCGCAAAAGCGTGCGCAGCCACGCGTCCAGCGTCGCAGCATCACGAACGTCGCCAGAGGCGATCGCCGTTTCGAGACCGTGCGAATAAGCGAAGCTGCCCAGCGGGAACGCCGGAGAGAGCCATTGCATCAGCGTCAGCCACGCGGCGGTCGTGCCCGACTGTACCGTGCTCACGGAGCGCGCCGCGTCGACAGGGGGCCGGGCGCCGCGTCCGAGATCCCGGCCGTCGCGCTTTGGACACCTGGCTGACCCTCAGAAGGCGCCTGCCCCAGGTCCGTGCCATGCGCGGCGTTGTCACCCTCCGGATGGTCGTGAGAGTGTGGCGCGTGACCGTGCCCCAGCGTCCTGCCATGGCCATAGGCGCCGCCTTCCGGCTGGAACGGAGCGTGGAACGGGGTGACATCTGCACCGAGGCGGCGCAGCATATCCGCCAGCACATGATCCTGCCGGATCAGCAGACGCTCCGGCTCGATCCGGCACGGCGTATGGCGATTGCCAATGTGCCAGGCAAGCCGGGCCAGACCGGATCCCGTAACGCTGAGGAGTGCCTCCGGCGCGGCCCGCACGGCAATCCGACCGCCGTTCGACAGCGCGAAGACATCGCCGTCATCGAGCGAGGTGACCTCCGCGAGATCCACGACAAACGGCTGACCAGCGACCGACACAAGCCGTTTGCGCCGCAGAAAGCGACCCTCATAGTCGAGAGCCACGTGGTCGTCCTCAGGCGCGGCGGCGTTCTTCAGAACGTGGTGGGCGCGGGGCAAATCCGACATGCGCTCTCTCCTCTCGCGGCCTTCTTGCGACGCGGAGTTCTACCGCCGAAGAACGCCTGCGCCAAGAGCGCGATCGCGCCGCCGGCCCCTGCGCAAAGCACGTGCCGCCCGGGGGTGCGCTCGGGGACCGCACGACGGGCCATGTCGCGCCGAGGGGCCGCACGGGGCGCTGCCTGCCCTTAACGGCCGAAGCCGCGCTCGAAGGCGACCTTGGGCAAGTCGGCGCGCGTCAGTCCCTTCCGGGCGAGGGTTTCGTCGGACAGCGACGACAGACGGCTGTAGGTCTCGGTCGCATGCTGGGCTCGCGGCAGAGCGTCAATAAACCAAACGAGTGCGTTGAAGGGCGCGAGAGCCAGGCTGGGCAGGCTCCACGAAGAGTGTCTTTCGGCGTGGGCAGACATGGTCAAATCCGGTGTTGTTGCGATTGCTTTGCACGTAATTTCAGCGCCCTGCACGCGCCAGCCCAGATCCAAGAACCCCGGCATGCATCATGCGCATGGCTTGCCTCTCAAAGCGCATGGCGATCCTGCAGGACCGACGCCTGCTCGCGCCGGACCACAGGCACCCGTGCCTCAACGGCGGCCGTCGCCGCGCCTCGAGGCAGGCGCAGGCTGCAGCGGGCGGAGCGTGAGGCGGGGTGGTCGGGCACGGGCGGTCTTGCCATGTCGGTGCGCGCCGCCTAAGCGGTGTCCATGACATCCCAAGCCCCGCACCAGACCCTCCTGATCGTCGATTTCGGCAGCCAGGTCACCCAGCTTATTGCGCGTCGCCTGCGCGAATTGCGCGTCTATTGCGAGATCGTGCCCTACCAGAACGTCACCGCAGAGCGCCTGGCCCAGATGGCCCCCCGCGCGGTCATCCTTTCGGGCGGCCCGGACAGTGTGACGCGCGCAGGCTCGCCGCGCCCCCCCGAAGCACTGTGGTCCCTGGGCGTGCCGGTATTGGGGATTTGCTATGGCCAGCAGGTGATGATGGAGGTGCTCGGGGGCAAGGTCGTCGCGGGCGAAGGAACGGCGGAGTTCGGCCGCGCCCGGGTTGCCCCAACGGACGCACAGCTCTCCGTACTCGACGGGTGGTTTGACGCGCGCTCGGACGGGAGCGAGCAGGTGTGGATGTCGCATGGCGACCATGTGGCCGAAATCGCGCCCGGCTTCGCCGTCTACGGCACCTCCCCCGGCGCGCCTTACGCGATCACCGCCGATATCAGCCGTCGCTTTTATGCCGTTCAATTTCACCCGGAGGTGCACCATACGCCCAAGGGTCGGACGTTACTGGGAAATTTCGTGCGCGAGGCTGGCTTTACGGGCGACTGGACGATGGGCGCCTATCGCGCCGAAGCCGTCGCTGCGATCCGCGAACAGGTCGGGTCGGGGCATGTC
>JBCCYI010000233.1:0-6413 GCA_039189975.1 Pseudomonadota bacterium | reverse complement strand
GCCACCCGAGCCGTACTCCAAGATCGCATTTGCTGTCGCGTAAGTGGCGCGGACAAGGTCGGCGACGTCGTTGGGAACCGTCAGCTGCTGTTCGGACAGGCTGGTCAGGGGACCTCTCCCGGAGCGGCAACAGGAAGGGGCTGCGGCGCGCGACGACCCTTAGGTCGCCCCGTATCAGACCCATAGGCCTCATGGCCAGCCCACCGACACGTCCCAGCCCTGTGCCAAGCATGGTCGGTCGACACCTGCCATGCCGTGCGTTCTGGTTCACGCCCGGCGCGAGGTCTCGCCGATGGCCGTACCCCGCGACACTGCGTTGCGCGGGTTTTGCGGCGTGCGGCGCCCCAGGGCGCGACACACCAGAATCACCGGGACCAGCCCGACGGCGACAATCACGAGCGACGGCACAGCCGCACCTTCGAGACGTTCGTCCGCGGCCAAACGGTGAGCCTGCACGGCCAGCGTGTCGAAGTTGAAGGGACGCATGATAAGCGTCGCGGGCAGCTCCTTCATCACGTCGACAAAGACGATCAGGAGCGCCGTCAGCACCGAAGGGCGCAGGATCGGCAGATGCACCCGGCGCAGCATCGCCACCGGTGTCGCCCCCAGCGAGCGGGCCGCGGCATCTGCATTGGGGTGTATGGTGGAGAGACCGCTATCATATGTGTTGAGCGCGGCCGCCATGAAGCGCACCATGTAGGCCACGACCAGGAGCCAGATTGAGCCGGTGAAAAGCAATCCGGTGTCGATGCCGAACCGGGCTTCCATGACGGCGTCAAGCGCGTTGTCAAAAGCAGCGAACGGCACCAGCAAGCCCACCGCGATGACACCTCCCGGGACGGCATAGCCAATCCGCGCGATGTGGCCCGTTCCCGCGGACAGCCGTCCCGGACGCAGCCGCTGAAAATACGCGATGGCAACCGCACCGCCGACGGTGACAAGCGCGGCCGTGCCCGCGAGGACGACTGAGTTCCGCATGAAGCGCTGGTAGCGGCTCGAAAAGAGATCCTGTTCGGAGCCAAGACCCATCTCGAAGAGCAGCACGAGCGGCAAGGCAAACCCGAAGATCACCGGAACGGCGCACAATATGATCGCTCCGGCGCTGTGCCAGCCGGTCAGCTGCGTTGGCGGGGCGGCCTCGTGGCGTTTGCCCGCGCCGTGATGTTGCGCCGCGCCCCGCTGCATCCGTTCGAGGAGCGCCAGGCACAGGGCGAACCCCAGAAGGCACAAGGCGAGCTGGGCCGCCGCCGCCCGGTCGGCCATACCGAACCAGGACGTGTAGATGCCCGTAGCGAAGGTTTGCACGGCAAAATACGAAACGGTGCCGAAATCGGCGATGGTCTCCATGACGGCCAGCAGAACCCCGCCTGCGATGGCCGGGCGCGCCATGGGCAGGGAAACGCGCCAGAACGCGCCCCAAGGGCCCTGTCCGAGCGCGCGGGCGGCAAGATGGGCTGTGGCCGATTGCTGTAAGAATGCCGCCCGGGCCAGCAGATAGACATAGGGGTAGAGCACAAGGATGAGCATCGCCGCGGCGCCGCCAAGCGATCGGATTTCCGGAAACCAGTAGTCGCGCGGGCCCCAGCCCATCATTGCGCGCAGGGTCGACTGCACAAGTCCGGGATGATCCAGCAGGTCGGTGTAGGCATAGGCCAGGACATAGGCGGGAAAGGCGAAGGGCAGGGCGAGGGCGACCTCGAAGAGGCGCACCCCAGGAAACCGCGTCATCGTCACAAGCCAAGCGGCACTCGTGCCAAGCGCGGCGGTGCCCAGGGCGACCAGCCCGACAAGGACGAGCGTCGTCCATGTGTACCGCCACAAAACCGTCTCTGCGAGGCCCGCCAACGTCTCGGTCGTCCCCAGCATGGCCGCAATGGCGACGGCGAGCATCGGCAACAGGCAGAGCCCGGCCGCCACCAGCGCCGCGGCGCCGAGGCCGCCCAGGCGGGGACGGCGCCGCAGCAGGCGGTCCGTGCCGGTCGCCTGGGTCAGGAGGATGCCTCCAGGGCCCGTACAATCGCGGAAAAGTCACTCGCCTTCAAAGAGGCCCCGCCGACAAGCGCGCCATCGACATTGGACACGCCAAATATATCCACCGCATTGCCGGGCTTGACCGAACCGCCGTAAAGCAGCGGCACATCGCGCGCGCCAGACCCGATGGCGGCGGAGAGCTCGTCGCGCAGATGGTCGTGCACCTCCGCGATTTCGTCGAGTGTCGGTGTGCGGCCGGTGCCGATGGCCCAAACAGGCTCGTAGGCGACAACGAGGCTTTCGGCCATCACCCCCGTGGGCAGGCTACCGGCCAACTGCGTCGACACGACCTTCAGCGTATCGCCTGCGTCGCGCTGTGCCTCGGTCTCGCCGACGCACAGCACGGCGATCAGACCGGCGCGCCGGGCGGCGCTCACCTTTTCGGCGACGTCCGAATCCGTTTCCCCGTGATCCGCTCGCCGCTCGGAATGGCCAAGGATGACATAGGTTGCGCCCGCATCCGCCAGCATCTCAGCCGAGACATCGCCGGTGTGCGCGCCGGAGGCGTTCGCGTGGCAATCCTGCCCGCCTGTGCGGATGGCTGTGCCAGCGAGCGCCTGACCCATTCGGTGGAGCAGGGAGACGGGCGGGCACAAAAGGACATCACATTCCGGCTCAGGATGCGCTTCGGCCAGGGCAACCGCCTCCGCGAGGGCCGCGCTTGTGCCGTTCATCTTCCAGTTGCCGGCCGCCAGTTTGCGCGCCATGGCCCTCTCCTCGTTCTCTGTCCCGCGTTCAGCGTCGGCGCGGGGAGGTTACCCGGCGCGCAACGCTGCTTTGGCCCAATCGCAAGCCTCTTCGGGGTCGTCAAGGGCGGAGAGCGGGAGAGACCAGTAACCCATGGGCATTCGACGCTGATCCGAAGGGCGCGTCCAGACGAACTGACGGGCTCCTGCGGCGGCAAGGTCCTCCGCGAGCGGTCCTTTCGCGCGCAGGTGCACACCTTCGTCGCCCATGATGGCTGCAAAGAGCTGGCCGTTGGCGTAGAGCATGCGACCGCCCATCATTGCGCGATGGGTCAACTCGGCGTTCAGCCCTGCGAAAAGATCGAGCGCAGCCTCCAGGTCAGCAGGGGAGACGGCCATCGGCGCTCATTCCCCGAAAGAGATCTGCACCGAGCCGCGGCTGGGCGCCTGTGCGCCCAGGGACAGAGCACTGCAAACCAGCGCGTAGGACGCGCGCCCGGTGGTGGTACGAACCCGGCCAGCGGCATGGGCTGACATGCGGCAGCGTCAGGTCTTGGCGGTAAGTGCGTCGTCGAACTTGATCGACTCGCCGCAGCCGCAAGCCTCCGTCACGTTGGGGTTGCGAAACTTGAACCCCGCCTCCAGCAGCGACACTTCATAATCGATCTCGGTGCCGAAAAGGAACATCTGCGCCATGGGCGCAATCAGCACGCGTGCGCCATCCTGCTCGACGATCTCATCGTTGGCGTCGACCTCCTGGGCATAGTCCATCGTGTATTCCATGCCAGCGCAGCCGCCCTTTTTGACGCCGACCTTGAGGCCCTTCGCGCCATCACGCGCCATGATCTTCGCGATCTGCGTCGCCGCGGCGGGCGTCAGCGAAACGGCCTGCTTTCCGGGTATGCCAAACATGTGCGCGCTCCTATTCCTCGGGACCTAAAGTAGGGCATCGCGGCGCCGCGCTCAAGGGAGGTGAGGCGATCGGGTTCAACCTGTCCGCGCAAGCGCGCGGGCCGATGCGCCCGACTGCAGGCTGCCGCGCCGTTGACGCACGCCGGTCAAGCGGGCACAACCCTGAGGGGCTGGTGCCGCGCATTGACGTGGCGTGCTACGCTCCGCTTGCCTTCGGAAAGGATCGGCGCATGGATCAGATGCACTTTCGCGGCAGTTTCACGCAGCAGGAGGCGATCCCGGAGGAAGGGATTGCAGCAGCGCTTGAGGTGCTGCGGCACGGCCGTCTGCACAGGTACAACCTTGCCGAGGGCGAAGCGGGTGAAGTCTCGCTGCTGGAGGAGGAGTTTGCCGCTTTCACTGGCGCGCGGTATTGCCTTGCGGTGGCGTCAGGCGGTTACGCGATGTCGTGCGCGTTGCGTGCCGTTGGGGTGCGGCCCGGAGAGCCGGTTTTGTCCAACGCCTTCACATTGGCGCCAGTGCCGGGCGCTATCGCGAGTGTGAGCGCTCGGCCGGTGTTCGTGGAGGTCACCGAAGATCTGACCATCGACCTGGCGCATCTCGACGCTCAAGCCGCGGCGCATCCCGAGGCGCGCGTGTTGCTTCTGTCGCACATGCGGGGGCACATCTGCGACATGGACGCGCTGATGGCGATTGCCGCGGCGCGCGGGTTCTTGGTGATCGAGGATTGCGCCCACACGATGGGTGCAGCGTTTCGCGGCGTGCCCTCCGGGCGGCACGGGATCATCGGATGCTACTCGACCCAGACCTACAAGCATATGAATTCCGGCGAGGGCGGGTTCGTCGTGACGGATGA
This sequence comes from Pseudomonadota bacterium, assembly GCA_039189975.1. GTDB lineage: Bacteria > Pseudomonadota > Alphaproteobacteria > Rhodobacterales > Rhodobacteraceae > HLUCCA09. Next base: position 1,928 of record JBCCYI010000233.1, on the reverse strand, counting down.
CCCGGAGCTTGCCGCGCGCATGATCCTGCTGTCGGGCAGCTACATGCTCTACGCTCGGCACAGGGCGGCCCCGCCGCCAGAGGCGTTTTCCGGGCTGAAGCTCGAAACGCCCAACAATTCCGGCCGCATGGACAACCTCCGGGCTGCCATTCTGCGCCCCCAGCTTGCCCGGCTGGCCGAGCAATGCGCGGCGTGGACCGCTCGGTATCAGGCCTTGGAGCAGGGTTTGCGCGGGACACCCGGGCTGCAGCTGATCGAACGCCCACAAGACGAAGCCTATGTCGGCTCGTCGTTTCAGTTTCTTCTGCCGGGCTGGTCCGGACCACGGGTGGCGTCGTTTGTCTCCGGGTGCGCGGCGCGCGGGGTCGAGCTGAAATGGTTCGGAGCGCCCGATCCTGTCGCCTTCACCTCGCGCTATGCGCATTGGGCCTATGCCACGCCTCCGGTCTTGCCGAAGACGGATGGCATCCTCGCCGGCCTGATCGACCTGCGCCTGCCGCTGACGTTCTCGCTGGAAGATTGTGGGCTGATCGCCGCGATCATCCGCGACGAAGCATTGCGCCCGCCCTCGGATGTGGCGGCAGAGTAAGACCGCCGCTGCCAAAGGAGAGGCCTCGTGGCAGGACTCGCCGACGGCACCGGGAGGGGGGCAGGATCCGGTTTGCTTGGCTGCCGCCCGGGCGGCCTATCTTAACCGCTGGCGAAACCTCCCTATATGAGGGGGACGGACAGCTTGGAGCAACGCATGTCGACCGACCCGGACCAAAAGCCCAGCCGCCCGCCGCGCCGCGCCTCTGCGGCAGCCGCAGGAGCGGTCGAAGAGGCCCTGGCGGCGCAACGCGGCTATGAGGCGCGTCGGTCGACGCGATTTGGGCGCGGCGCCGAGCGGCTGACGGCGCCTTTGGGCAGCGCGATGGGGCGACTGGTCCCGCCAGAGGCCCTGCGGACCGCTCTGCGCGCGGCCGACAGTCTTGCGGGCCTCACGGTATCCGATCTTTCCGCACACGACCCTCAGGACCTGGAGGCGTGTGAAGCAGCCGCGATGCGGGTGCAGGCGTGGGCCATGGGCTCTAACGCGGCAACAGGTGCGGCGGCGGGCTGGTTTGGCGCGGCCGGCATGACGGCGGACATCCCGGCGACCATTGCCCTCGCGGCGCGCACCGTTCGGGCGACGGGCTGTGCCTATGGCTTCACCGCGACCTCTGAGGATGAGGCCGCGTTTCGCCTCATGCTCCTTGAGCTGGCCACTTTGCAGGCGGAAGACAGTCGGACCGAGACGCTGGGCAAGATCAACAGCATGGCCGAATGGCTCGCAACGCCGCAGGGCCGCATGGTGCTCGACAAGGGCGGAGAGTGGGTCACCGAGAAGGTGATCGAGAGGGTGGCGCGTCACCTCGGCGTTTCATTGGCCGGGCGCAAGGCGGGACAGGTTGTCCCTGTGATCGGTGGCGCAGTCGCCGCGGTGGTGAACGCAAGCTTCCAAACGGATGTCGCGCGGGCGGCCCGCTACGGCTACCGCCAGCGTTGGCTGATGGAGCGGCGTCTTCTTCCGGCGCCTGCCGAGTAACGCGCGGCTCCGCAGTCCGTCGCTGGCCGAAGAGCGCGATGCAACGTTTGGCGTCGGGTTGACGAGGAGATGCGGCCTGGCGCGTTGCATACCGTTTGCCATTGCAGATGTGCCTCTTACCTCCTGGATGAGGATGGCCCAAGGGCCGGGAGACACTGCGTGTGCCGGAGCCGGCAGGCCCGTGACGCGACAAGCCGTAAGGAGCCCATATGGCTGAGCCCAAGGAGGATCCAGGCGCCGCGCGTGACGCCAAGACCGACGGCCGTGCGGAGACCGTCGTCATCCAGACGGTCGTCGATAAGAACGGTTTCCAGTGGGTCTACCTTGCGCGAGACGCCGCCCACGGCCATCCGATGGGTCG
>JBCCYI010000232.1:0-6519 GCA_039189975.1 Pseudomonadota bacterium | reverse complement strand
GGCCGCCTTCCCCAGGTGGGTCTTCGATTGTGCCCGCCAGGGCAAGCGCCGTGAGGGGGCCGATATCGGGTGTTGTCATCAGCAGGCGACAGGTCTCGCTGCCGCGGGCAATGCGCTTCAACCATCCGTCGAATCGGCGCTTTCGGTCCCGGAGGGCTGGAAGCGTCTCAAAAAGAGCCTCGGACAGGTCGCGAAGCATCGGGTCGGCTGGCGGCACCCTCCGCACGGCCCGATCAAAACTGCCGCCCTTTCCTGCAACGACCGTCCTTCCAAATGTTCGCGCCAGTCCTCGGTTCTTGTCGATGTGGGCCTTGCCCATGCCGACCAGCTGAGCGCGGGCGACACGGATCGCGCGAACGCGATGGGTTTCCAGCGATTTCATCGTAACAAGTTCGTACCGACCGGACCGTACAAGCCACGCAAATCCCAGGGCGTCTGTCCGGTCGGTCTCGTTCGCCTGCACCTGCGGGGCTGCGGCCGCGCGCCTGGCGTGGGTTCGATCCACCGGCCATCCGCTTGTGCGCACCCCGTGCCACAGCAAGACCGCGCAGGCACCTCATGGCATACCGGCGCCAACCGCAGCGCATCACCCTCCCTCGCAGTAGGTCTATTATGCGGGCAGCTCCGCGCCAGACCGATCACCCTCGCGCGGTCGAGCACTGGCCCAGTTCCGGGGCGGAGAAGGACACTGCCGCGTTCATCCGGCAGTCAGTCCAACGCCTCTACCGATCCGCAACCGGTGTCGCTGATCAGCTTGTCTGGTGTCATGCCATTGCGATCGCTCATCCGGTCGGTCTGCGCCGTGCGGCGGAGACCGCAACCGTTCGGTTCGGCGCCGAAGGTTCGATGTCCATGGTAAGCGCTCTGACCACATCCGCCATCTCGTTGGTGGAATAGGCGACGAAGGCTGCCACGCCATCTGCCCCTGTCCGGTGCGCGGCAAGATCGACGGGTGAAGTGAACTTGGCGACGACTTAGGTGGAAGCACCGAAAGACGCACCACCCAGCGTTTCGGGGCACTCCTCAACTAAGCGGCTGGTTAAGTCGACGGTCAGCCCTTCCTTGCTGTTACCCCTGCGTGTCCGGCTCGCACTCGCCAGGGACAAGCTGGCATCGACGCCAAAACCCACGCCGCCAACCAGGCCCTCATCAACACGGCGCCGCAAATTGACCCGAAGATGTATCGGAACAACCCACCCTCTCGGAAACGTCCACGACCGTTCTCTTGGAAGGTCGAGTAGTCAGGCATCAGGTCCGTCGGGTCGATCCTGGAAAACCACCTGAACGCTACATTGACATGTATCCCTTCGAACAGGCCGCGCGCGCACCTGATGCCTTGGCACTAGCCCGAAAGCAGTATCCGGATCGCCACCACGGGCTCAATCGAAGAGCGGCCGCACGAGCTATAGGGTGGCGCCAGAAATGGGCCGACTTCCGACGGATCAAAGGAAACGATCCATGCTACGCGACTGATGATCGGACGCCACCCCTCCTCAATCGAGACCTCGTGTGACGGTGCACCGCGCGCCATCTGCCTCGGTCGCATCATCGTCACACGCTCGCTCTCAAAACGAGTGGCGGACCATCCGAGCATTGTACCACGAGTTCTGCGTCGCTGTCCTCTGAGATCCCAACGATCCGACAGGCAACCACCATCGGTGATCCGCGAGCCGGTTTGGCACGGTGACATGCTGCAGACCCAAGCACCACCTTTGGGTGGGTGCGTGTTGTGGGAGTGTGAGCAGGCGCCGCCGCCCTCCTGGAAACCCCGATCGTCTCACTGAAACATTTCAACACAGCCCGGACATCAAACTGATACACGGGATCCCTACCTGCCCTTTTGCGCGGGCCACACCCGATGGGAACGACCCGCAAGACCCGAAAAGGAGAGAGACATGGCCGACCTCGACTACACCATTGGCTTCGAGGCTGCCAAAAAGGCGGCCCTGGCACTGGACAAGAAATTTCCGTTTTCCAAGCAGCGCAAGCAGGACATCGACGACGCGCTCGCTATTCGCAAAGTCTGCGAGGGCATCGATCCGGCCAATTTCGAAGACCTTGCCGACGTGGGGCAGAAAATCGGGCGGCTGAAAAAGCGTGTTGTCGCTACGGAGGCGCTGGTGACCGCATGCCGCGCCAAAGTCGAAAAGATGAGGCCAGGGCCAAAGGCGGCCACGGGCATCAGAAACGCAAACAGCATCGCCGAGAAGAAGGCCGCCAAGAAATCGGACGATGAGAAGGCAAAGATCGTTTGCGATCTGCTTACAGACGCACTGGGGGCGGCCACGGCTCACGCGGTCTATTGGGGCACTGTGCTCAATGGCGCTGCCACGCAGATGAAGGCCACCAACCGGATCGGTGTTCATGCTGGAAAGGCACGCGCGGCCCTGAAAAAGGCGATCTATGACTCACCCGATGATGCCGAGCACCTCAAACTGGCGCAAAAGGGCTTGGCGGACCTGGCGATCATCGATGAGAAGGTCGGCGAAAGCTACGGAGAATACTGGATCATGCAGTCTGATCTAAAGAAGCTTCTGAAGCCCTTTGGCCCTTATATCAAAGAGATGTCTGCTGCGGTCTTGAAGCTCAAGGCAAAGAGTGCCGCAGACTTCCTGCAAAAACTCGTTGCTTGACACGAGGGGGAGGGCCACGGGACCTCCGCACCCAATCCTCCCCCTCAGCGACCCGTCTTTTCGCTCTCGGACCAGAGCTTTTCGAACATCCGACGCATTCCCAGCCCAACACGTTCCGCCGGCATGGCTCTTGGCAGTCGGGGCAGGTGCAGGGCGCACCCATTGGAAGATGCTCACGGCTCATTGCGGTGCGCAGCCTCTGACCACACCGCGCCGCCAGCGCCCTGTTGCTCAACGTAAGACGACGGACGGCCTTCCGCCGTGCAATCGATCTTGGACGACGTTCGCAAGAAGGCTTGCATGGCAATCCCATAAGCGACGCTGCCGTTTCGGACCGCCACATCGACCATTGCAATGCCTGGCGGCTCGGCAATTTGCTCGGGCGTAGGAGTGCAGGCCGTCATACCAATCGTAATCTCGGTGATTGCACCGCGATCTGTCCCCTCCAATAGCGCCTCTTACGACTGTGCTCCTTGATCACGAATGAGCATCGACCGTCGATCAGCATAGGCGTCCTGCTGCTGATGCGCCCTGTCAAAACCGGGAGCGTTCAGAGCTGATTCATGGGTACGCATTCCCTGTAAGCCACTGATGCGCAAGGGCTAGACACACATCATGATCGCAATATAGTTATTAAAAATCAATATCTTGGGAAAATCTGGTAGGCCCGGCAGGACTTGAACCCGCAACCAAAGCGTTATGAGCGCTCTGCTCTAACCAATTGAGCTACAGGCCCAGTACACTGTGGGTTAGTGCGCGAGCGCGCTTGCGTCAACCTGCGGCGTCCGCGGTCTGCGTGCCTCGCCGGGATGCGCCCGACCCTTGCCGGGCGCGTCGCGCTCCGGTATCTCGCCGAAGACTCAACTGAGAGCGCTGCCCATGGCCGAACCCTCCGGACTGACCTATGCGGACGCGGGCGTCGATATCGAGGCCGGAAACCAGCTTGTGAGCCGCATCGCGCCCGCCGCACAGGCAACGGCACGGCCGGGCATGACAACGGGTATCGGCGGTTTTGGCGGCCTCTTCGATCTGCGAGCCGCGGGCTACGCAGACCCGATCCTGGTCGCAGCGACAGACGGCGTCGGTACGAAGTTACGGATCGGGATCGAAACCGGGCGCGTGCATGGGCTGGGGCAAGACCTCGTGGCGATGTGCGTCAACGATCTCGTGTGCCAGGGCGCGGAACCTCTGTTTTTTCTGGACTACTTTGCCACCGGCGCGCTCGACGTGGCGCGCGCGGCTGAGGTGGTGGAGGGGATCGCGGCGGCCTGTGGCCTGGCGGGCTGTGCCTTGATCGGCGGCGAGACCGCGGAGATGCCCGGCATGTATCAGCCGGGCGACTTCGATCTGGCGGGGTTCGCTGTCGGCGCGATGGAGCGCGGGGGCGCGCTGCCGCGGGATGTCGCCGCCGACGATGTTGTGCTCGGTCTGGCATCGGACGGCGTGCATTCCAACGGGTTCTCGCTGGTGCGGCGGATCGTGGAGGATCAGGGGCTGGCCTGGGAGGATCCCGCGCAATTCGGCGCGCTCACGCTTGGCGAGGAGCTGCTGACCCCGACGCGGATCTATGTTCCGGCGGTCCTTCGGGCGCTCCAGGCGGGCGGTGTGCACGCGGTGGCCCATGTCACCGGCGGCGGTCTCACGGAGAATCTGCCGCGCGTTCTCCCCGATGGTCTTGCGATCACGGTGGATCTCTCGGCCTGGGCGCTGCCGCCTGTGTTTGGCTGGCTGCGGGAGGCCGGCGGGATCGAGGACGCTGAACTTTTGCGCACCTTCAACAGCGGCATTGGCATGGCGCTCGTTGTGGCCCCGGACCAGGCCGAAAGCCTGAGCGCCCTGCTGATGGAGGCTGGAGAGCGGGTCATTCCGCTTGGCCGCGTCGCAGAGGGGCAAGGCGTGCTCTACTCCGGCACTCTGCGATGAGCCGCCCGCGGTGACGCCGCCAGAAGCGCGTCCTGGGCCCGGGCAGGACCGCGCCGCATCTCCTCCTCGCATCGCTGTTCTGATCTCGGGCAGCGGGTCGAATATGGTTCGGCTTGTCGAAGCGATGCAGGCCCGCCCGGATCTCGGTGTTGTCGCGCTGGTTGTGTCGAACCTCCCGGGTGTCGCGGGACTCGGCAAAGCCCGGGCGCTTGGCGTTCCGACCCATGTCGTGGATCATCGGGCGTATGCGGGGGACCGGGCGCGGTTCGAGACTGTGCTCACCGGTGTTCTGTCCGAGGCGCGGACCGACGTTCTTTGCCTGGCCGGGTTCATGCGGATCCTGACGGCACCGTTCGTCAGCCGATACGCGGCGCGGATGCTCAACATCCATCCATCGCTCTTGCCGAAGTACCGCGGGCTGGACACCCACTCCCGTGCCCTCGCCGCCGGCGAGACCGAGCATGGCTGCACCGTCCACCTGGTGACCCCCGAGCTCGACGATGGGCCGGTCCTGGGGCAGGGCACTGTGCCCGTCTTGGCCGATGACACGCCCGAGACGCTCGCCAAACGGGTGCAGGCGATGGAGCATCGGCTCTACCCGGCGGTGCTCTATCGATACCTTGAGGGCACGAAGGCGCCTTTGCACCTCAGCTGACCTTTCGTTCCGCCGCATTTGGCGATAGGCAAGCTGAACCGCCCCTGCAGACGGCTTTGCACCTCTGCGCCCCGAATGCCAAGGACACCCCCGGCCTATGCGCACGCTCACCACGACCGAGGAGCTCGCCGAGTTTTGCAACGCCGCGGCGCAGGGCGCCTATGTCACGGTGGATACAGAATTCCTGCGCGAGCGAACCTATTGGTCGAAGCTGTGTTTGGTGCAGATGGCACTGCCGGGAGACGGAGAGGCCGTGCTGGTCGACCCGATTCTGGGGGAGGACATGTCGCTGGAGCCGCTCTACGCGCTGATGCGTCTTCCCGATGTGGTGAAGGTCTTTCACGCAGCGCGGCAGGATCTGGAGATCCTGCATCACGAGGGCGACGCGCTGCCCAACCCTCTGTTTGACACGCAGGTCGCAGCGATGGTCTGCGGCTTTGGCGAGCAGGTGGGCTACGAGACGCTTGTACGTCGCATCACGAAGGGAAGCGTCGACAAGACGTCCCGCTTCACGGATTGGTCGCGCCGTCCACTGACCGATGCGCAAAAGGAATACGCGCTCGCCGACGTGACGCACTTACGTCAGATCTATGAGCACCTATCCGAGGAGCTGGACCGCACCGGGCGCACCAAATGGGTCCGCGAGGAGCTGAGCGTCCTGACCGACAGCGAGACCTATGTCGTCCGTCCCGAGGATGCGTGGCGCCGGGTAAAGACGCGTACGAATTCGGGCAAGTTCCTCGCTGTCGTGGCCGAGCTCGCGCAGTTTCGCGAACGTTATGCTCAAGAGCGCAACATCCCGCGCAACCGGGTGTTCAAGGATGATGCGCTGCTGGAGCTCGCTTCGACCAAACCCGCCACACCCGCTGATCTCAGCCGGTCGCGGCTGTTGTTGCGCGAGGCCCGCAAGGGCCCGATCGCTGAGGGGATACTGGCAGCGGTCCAGGCCGGATTGGCGCGGGACCGGTCGGACTGGCCAGCACCCGATGACCGCCGCGACCGCCTGCAAATCAACCCTGCGCTTGCGGACCTGCTGCGCGTGCTCCTGAAAGCCAAGGCCGAAACATCGGGCGTGGCGCAGAAACTGATCGCATCCGCCGCGGATCTTGATGCCATCTCGGCCGGAGAACGCGATGTGCCCGCGCTGCGGGGATGGCGTCACGAGGTCTTCGGCGCGGACGCTTTGCGTCTCTGCGCGGGCGAAGTGGCGCTGGCGGCGAAGGGCGCGCGTGTCGAGGTGGTTACACTTTAGAGCGCTGCGACTGCGCAGTGCCACGCCTGAACATACGCCCACAACCGACTGATCTC
>JBCCYI010000231.1:0-6555 GCA_039189975.1 Pseudomonadota bacterium | reverse complement strand
CGTCGACGCAGCGCCCGCGCCCGCCGCCGCGCCCGTGGCGGAGGCCCCTGCCCCGGCCGCTCCTTCGCCTGCCGCTCCCGTCCCCGCCGCTCCGGTGCAGCCCCTGCAGCTCGCCGCAGAGCCGGACGTGCCGGAAGGCACCGAAATGAAGAGCCAGACGGTCCGCGAAGCGCTGCGCGACGCGATGGCCGAGGAGATGCGCGCCGATCCGACCGTGTTCGTGATGGGCGAGGAAGTCGCCGAGTACCAGGGCGCCTACAAGGTCACCCAAGGGCTGCTCGACGAGTTCGGCGAGAAACGCGTCATCGACACGCCCATCACCGAGCATGGCTTTGCTGGCCTGGGCGTCGGCGCGGCGTTCGGCGGCCTCAAACCGATCGTCGAGTTCATGACGTTCAACTTCGCCATGCAGGCGATGGACCATATCGTCAACTCGGCCGCCAAGACGCTCTACATGTCCGGCGGTCAGATGGGGTGCCCGATGGTCTTCCGCGGCCCGAACGGTGCGGCCGCCCGCGTTGCCGCCCAGCACAGCCAAGACTACGCCGCGTTCTATGCCTCGATCCCGGGCCTCAAGGTCGCGATGCCTTACTCGGCCGCCGACGCCAAGGGCCTGCTCAAGACCGCGATCCGCGACCCCAACCCTGTGATTTTCCTTGAAAACGAGATCCTCTACGGCCGGACGTTCGACGTCCCGGTGCTCGACGACTTCACGATCCCCTTCGGCAAGGCGAAGATCGCCCGCGCGGGCTCTGATCTGACAATCGTCAGCTGGGGGATCGGGATGTCCCACGCGCTCGCCGCGGCCGACGAACTCGCCGGCATCGGGATCGATGCCGAGGTGATCGACCTGCGCAGCCTCCGCCCAATCGATTATGACACAGTGATCGCGAGCGTCCAAAAGACGAACCGCTGCATCACCGTCGAAGAGGGCTTCCCCGTCGCCTCGCTCTCCAACCACCTGTCGGCTTACATCATGACCCATGCGTTCGACTGGCTTGACGCCCCAGTCTTGAATTGCACCGGCAAGGATGTCCCGATGCCCTATGCTGCCAACCTCGAGAAGCTTGCGCTCATCACTGTGCCCGAAATCATCGAGGCCGCGAAATCGGTGACATACACGTGAGCATGCTGCAAGTACACGGGCGAGACACGGAACACGATAGCTATCGCGTCAGCCTCGCATTTGGCGAACGCCAAATCCTTGGGCTCGTTCCGGAATCCCTGATCGGAGCTCCCACGGGCCTCGGCGCGCCGCGTCACCAACACGCCTACGAGTGGCTCGCAGACAACCGAGCCCGCATCGAAGCTGCGCTCCGCGCCAAGTCCGAAGGGCGCTCTGTACGTGCGCCGTTCGACCGCGTCGAGCTCGCCGAGGAGAAGTGAGATGCCTACCGAAATCCTGATGCCCGCCCTCTCGCCAACAATGGAGGAGGGCACGCTCGCCAAATGGCTCGTCAAGGAAGGGGACACCGTCTCCTCCGGCGACCTGCTTGCAGAAATCGAAACTGACAAGGCCACGATGGAGTTTGAAGCGGTCGACGAAGGCACCATCGGCAAGCTTCTCGTCTCCGAGGGCAGCGAGGGCGTTAAAGTCAACGCCCCCATCGCCATTCTGCTGAATGACGGCGAAAGCGCCAGCGACGTCAGCGCGGCGCCGTCGTCGGCTCACGCAGCAGCGGCTCCCGCGGTGGCTGCACCCACGGCGGCCCATACCCCTTCGTCCCCGGCGCCTGTTGCACCAGCATCCGGGGGCGGCACGCGCGTCTTCGCCTCACCGCTCGCGCGCCGTATCGCCGCAGACAAAGGGCTCGACCTGACCCAGGTCAAAGGCACTGGCCCACATGGGCGCATCATTCGTGCTGATGTCGAAGCAGCGCAGCCCACTTCAGCGGCAACGGCTACGGACTCCTCCGCACCAGCGGCCACACAAAGTGCGCCCAGCGCTCCCGCGCCTGCCCCTGCGGGTCCGTCCACGGACGCCATTCGCAGGATGTACGAGGGCCGCACCTACGAGGAAATCCCTCTCGACGGCATGCGCAAAACGATCGCCGCGCGCCTCACCGAAGCAAAGCAGACGATCCCCCATTTCTACTTACGACGAGACATCAAGCTTGATGCGCTGATGAAATTCCGCGCCGATCTTAACGCTCAACTCGCGGACCGCGGCATCAAGCTCTCGGTCAACGACTTCATCATTAAGGCCTGCGCTCTCGCCTTACAGTCGGTCCCGGCGGCAAATGCTGTCTGGGCTGGTGACCGTGTCCTCCAACTCAAACCTTCCGACGTCGCAGTTGCTGTTGCCGTCGAGGGGGGCCTCTTTACGCCTGTCCTCAAGGACGCTGAGCTGAAGTCGCTCTCCGCGCTCTCCGCCGAGATGAAGGATCTCGCCACCCGCGCCCGCGACCGCAAGCTTGCCCCGCATGAATATGTCGGCGGCACCTTTGCAATCTCGAATCTCGGCATGTTCGGCATCGACAATTTCGACGCAGTCATCAACCCACCCCATGGCGCGATCCTCGCCGTGGGCGCCGGGGTTAAGAAACCCATCGTCGGCAATGACGGAGAGCTGGCAATCGCGAGCGTCATGTCTGTGACGCTCTCCGTCGATCATCGTGTGATCGACGGAGCCCTTGGAGCAGAGCTTTTAAAGGCGATCGTGGACAATCTCGAGAACCCCTTGGTCATGCTCGCATAGACCTCTCGGCAAAAAAAACGACCGCGCACCTGGCGCGGCCGTTTCCGAACTGGCATGTCGAAGAGGTCCGTCTAGTCGCCGCCGCCAGGAAACAGATGATCCATGGAGAGAGATGGCTGTGGGCATCCGCTCTCACCAACCACTTTTGCCGGTATTCCAGCAACGGTCATTTTCGCTGCGACGTCGTGGAGTACGACAGAACCCGCCGCGATCCGGCTGCAATTTCCCACCGTGATGCTGCCCAGCACTTTCGCACCTGCTCCGATGAGAACACCGCACCCGATCTTCGGGTGTCGGTCTCCATGCTCCTTGCCCGTGCCGCCGAGCGTAACCGAATGCAGCATTGACACGTTGTCCCCCACACGAGCGGTCTCCCCGATCACGATGGAGTGGGCATGATCAATCATGATCCCCCGCCCCACGGTGGCAGCGGGATGGATATCAACCCCAAAGACCTCTGAGACACGCGCCTGCAAAAACTGGGCCATGTCCCGACGCTTCTGCAGCCAAAGCCAATGGGCCACCCGATACGCCTGCAGAGCCTGATAGCCCTTGAAATACAGGAGAGGCTCGATCAGCCGCTCGCAGGCAGGGTCGCGCTCTTGGGTCGCAACCAGATCCGCACGGGCCGCTGCTCCGATCTCGGGCTCAGAGCCAATCGCCTCATCTGCTATTTCCCGAAGGATCTGTTCAGACATCTCACCGGATGCCAGCTTTACCGACATCCTATACGAAAGCGCGCGTTCAAAGCTCGGGTGGTGCAGCACCGATAGCTGCATCATACCGCCCAGAAGGGGTTCGCATTCAATCGCGTGCTCCGCCTCCTTACGGATGCGGCTCCAGACAGGATCTACGCTGGAAAGACCTTGGGTCGTCGGTTCATGCTTGGCGGTCATGGCAGGCTCCTCAGCCTCGTGCTCTGTTCCACCTAGATCACATAACGTCCCAGTGTCATTGCGCAACTCACAACCGAGACGAGATGCCGCCGATCCGCGCTTCTGTCACCGCGCCACGCTCCGTCGCGCCAGACGATCGCGCGAGCAGTGCCTCCAGTACCATGATCCAACAACGGCAATATCTGGCATCGCCGAAGTCAGGCTCCGTGGCCCGCGCCAAAGGCGAGGCCGCAGACATAAGGCTCCCCGTTCCCGCGCGCGGATGCGCCCGCCCCGTGCGTTGTCGGTAGGCGTCCGCCGTCTCGGCGTCGGTCAGAAGACGTTCGAGGCATCCCGCCCGATCCGTTTGTGGAAGTCGGTAGAGCACCCGCGCCACCGCTGCGATGTCGCCAGGAAGGATCCGCCGCACGGTTACCCTCCTGGCAGGTCGAAGGCGATGTAATGCAGCGCAAGGCGCACCGCACCGCCCGCCAGATCCCCGCCTTCTCCCGTGATCACCAGCGGCGAAGGCGTATAATAGCCCTGAGGTTGCCCGAGCAACCCGGTTCCGAAGCTCCCGGCACCAAGGCCGAGCCCGCTTCCGAACCGGTCCGTCGCACCAGCCTCCCCAAGGCGCCAGGTACTCGCCGCCCCGGTGATCGCTGTCACCACCCTTGCGGAGGCCGCAAAAAGGGTAACCCCCGCGGGGATTACCATCGCGGTGGTGTTCTCCGGCCCCGCGGAGATCGTGTGAAGGATCTCTATCGTTTCGAAACGCGCACTGGCGCCTGATGCCGCAGCGTCGAGCCCTTCCCGGCGCCATCCTGCCCCCGACCAAACGAGCGCACGTCCACTGCCCGCATTCCAAGCGCGCCATCCTCTACGCGGATCAAAAAACGACCATCCCCCATTATCGCCCACGGCCACCTGGCCCGCGTGTCCGACCCAGTCGTCCGTAGGCACCGTACCGATCCCGTAGCAGGCACCGTCGACAACCGTCACTGGCGGTGTGTCAAGGTCGACCGCCTCAAGGACCAATTGCGCCGCAGCATCCAGTCGGATCAAAGCTTCGTTCACCGTCACGTGTTTCTGCGCCTGGCTCGCCTGCACGAGCGGCAGCGCGAGATTTGCCGTCTCACTCATCGATCTCAATCCTTCTGTAGGGCCCTGCACCGTAGGCCTGTGACACTTGAGCCACCTCAATTGCCGCCGCACCAACATCGGATGCACGGTCGGCCGCGCTCCAAGTCCAGAGTGTCGACGCCACATCCGTTTGCCGGATGATATCGCCCGCCCCGTCGAGAATTCTCAGCCGGTAGAGTTCTGCCTCTTCTGCCAGGGGCACATCCTCGCCGAACCAGCTGTCGCCCCCCAGGCGCGTCCTTCGGATCCACCTGACATCGCACCCGCCATCGGATCGTGCGCGAGCCCGGAGATGAACCGGCGCGAAGGGGCGCAGCCCTACCCCGTCAAACGCGCGCTCCATATGGCGCAGCGCCGGGTCAGACACTGGCAGAGTCACCGGCCCAATCCGATAGTTCCGCGCCACACCCCGCGCCGCGAGCGGAAGGTCGATCTGCTGCACAGTCGGATCGAGCAACACAATTTGCGCTCCCACGGGCCACGCCTCAGGCTGCGTGGCATCCGTTCCAAGCTGTCCACGCAGCCGCATTGATAGCGCGTAGACATCCGGTGCGACCAGCGTCACGTCCTGTGCCTGAAACACTTCCCAAGACACTCCGTCCCCGATGGCAAACGCATTCGCCCCAGCCAGGAGCGGCGCCCGCTCGACCGCCGACAAAGGTCCGCCACTGAAAAGTTGAACACGCAACGGCGCCCCCCGATCCCACCGCCCTGCGTCCGCTGCTGGCAACGGGTCCAGCGTCAGTCCAAAACTCGCTGGTGCCTCGATCACGGTGTTGAGCACATAGCCCGCGTCACCCACGGCGTCATAAACGGCCACGGGTCCGGGCCAGGGGGTAGAGGCTACTGCAAGGTAGGGCGCCTGAGGCGCGTCGCTCTCGGACAGTTGCGGAATATCCAGAAAGACTGGTGTCACTACAGCTGGCGGATCCACAGGCCGCACCGGAACGTCTTCCTCGACCTCTTCGGGTGCGACGTAGGCTCCAGGCTCCACACGCACCGCCTCTAGAAGCTGGCCCTGGCCCATCTCGACCCGGTCGATCCGAAACAGCCCTTCCTGCGCGACAGACACAACGTCACCCGCACCCAGCTCAAGCGCTGACGGCGGCAGGGAGAACCGCACAGTGTCGCGCGCCACACGACCCTCGGCCAACCATCGCTCCGCCGTTGCGCGCGCCTCGTTTGCGCTCAAGACAAGGGCCAGCTCACTCGTCGCAGGTGTCCGGGCCTCATCCCCAGGAAAAGCCGCATCCGTTGTTGCCGTCTCGAACTCAGAAAGCCCTCGGATGTAGCCCAGTCGCACCCGGCCAGGGTTTTCGGCGCCTGGGGCCCGCACCCGCTCGATCTCCGAGGAGAGATCGCTGTGACGCGTCAGCTCCTCTGGCTTAACCTCGGCGTCGGAACGCCCAGTGCGCATGGTAAAGGTCAGCTTTCCCTCGCGCTCCGCTGCATTGACCCCGTAACCGAGCAACAAGGGCTGCAGGGCACCGCGCCCTCCCGAACTCATGTCCGCTTCGTAACCACGCACGAGACCGTAGGTCCGCGAAACATCCGCACCCGAGACCCCGGCTCGATGACAGATATCCGCGATTACAGCCGCAAGCGTCTCATGACTACTTCGGCCGTTCAGCCAATGCCCCCGCGCGTAGTTGGCCGCATCTGTCCAGATGTCAGAGCGGGAGGGAAACGCGGGAAACGGCCGGGTATCCCAGGACCAGACCTGCGCCTTCGACATGTCCACCATTGGACCATCATAGACAGAACTGACCGGATTATTGTTCGGATCACTCCAATATCCGACAACCGCACGCAAGTATCTTCAGGGACAATACTTGCGTG
>JBCCYI010000230.1:0-6871 GCA_039189975.1 Pseudomonadota bacterium | reverse complement strand
GTTGCTACACGACATGGTAGGCAAAAGCGCCGCAATAGGATACTCTTGTGGTATGGCATATCAGTCGACGATCTTTGGGGACGACCCCGGCAGGCTACCGCAGCTGCCCCGCTGGGCCACCTCGGCGCGGGCAGAAACCCTCGAAGACGTGGCGCTTCGGTCCGGCGCGGCGCTCGGCCACCTGCATCTGGTGGTGCGCCGACAGGACGTCCCCAGACCTTGCTGCGTGCCCGGCTGGCGTTGTGCGCCGCGGAGGTCTGCGTCACGCGCCAGGGAAGTCCGGAACGGGCCTCGGAGCTGCGCGATGCGGTGGCGTTCCTGCGGCCCGGCGATAGTCCGGGACCGGCGGGCGACATCTATCTTGTTAGATGTCGGACGGTGGAGCGGCCGGCCTCAGCGAAGGCGCGACATCGGCCACTTGCTGAGATCGACAAGGGGGCAGGGGCATCCTATTGCACCCACGTCGGGGATGCTGGCGGGGGCTCTCGAGCTTCGGGACAGACGGGCGCTCTCAATTGTCTAGGGGATCGCTGTCTCATAGACATTGACCGCGATGATGGTCTGGCGTTCAGGCCGGCCGCTTGGTTGTACGGTAGGGGCCGTCTGGATGGTCTGCTTGGGGGGCGATGTGGTGGGGTCCTTGACTTGGCTAAGTTGGCTAAGTATGGTGCGACGATGCAATTCTCCGTTCATGTGGCCAAGACCCAGCTTTCCAAACTGATCGATGCGGCGTTGCGCGGCGAAGAGGTCGTGATCGCCAAGGGCGCGCAACCGGTCGTGCGGCTCGTGCCGTTGCCGCAGAAGCGCAAGCTGGTCGGCGCCCTTGAGGGCAAGGTGCGCGCGCCGGAGGATTTCTTTGTGCCGCTGTCCGAGGAGGAGCTTCGCCTCTGGGAGGACACGTGAGCGGTGGACGTGCTGCTCGACACCCATGCCTGGATCTGGATGCTGACCAATGACGCGAGGCTCTCCTCGGTTGCGCTGGACGCCGCGGAGCGGGCAGACGCCGTGCGGCTCAGTCCGATCAGTGTGTTCGAGGTGAGCCAGAAGGTCCGGCTCGGCAAGTGGCCGGAAATGGAGCCCTATCTCGATGCGCTGCCCAAGCTCGCTGAGGAGCAGGGCGTGCTGACCGCGCCCTTGAGCCCTGACGTGGGGCTTCTTGCCGGGCGGATGCCGTGGAGCCACCGGGATCCGTTTGACCGTATCCTTGCGGCGACGGCGCTCCTCTCCGGGAGCACGTTGCTCTCAGCGGACACGATGTTTGATACGCTCCAGGACGGAGGGTTGCAGCGCATCTGGTAGGCCCCGGGTCGCGGGGGCGCCGCTCGCCCGTTGCGGGCCAGCCACACCGAATCGGCCAATTGTGGTAGGCTTCCGGGGAGCGATCCCAGCGGAGGCGACGTCAATGGCGCGGAAATCCGAAGGAACCGACCCTGCCGAGGTCAAAGGCTGGATCTCTGACGCGCGCAAGAAGCCCATCAGTTTTGCCGCGCTTTTGGGGGCCAACGGCGTGGTGATGCAGGCCGACAAGGTCAAGTCGCCCGATCAGATGCGCAAGGCAGCGAAAGCTAAGGGGGGCGGCAAGGGGTGCTGGGGGACGATGGAGGTCCAGCAGAAGACGCTCCTGTTGCATCCGGAGGGCGCGGTGCCGGGCGGGTTTGACAAGCAGATCCGAAAGCTCCTGTCCGAGGCTGGGATCTCGATGCAGGTGTCTTTCGCTTCGGTGGAGGCTGAGGCTGAGGCTGAGGAGCAGAGCTCCGGGACGGAGGATGCGGAGGAGGTTGCACCGGTGGGGCAGGGGGGTGAGAGCCTCGCCGTTGGATCGCCGGACGGGACCGACGACGAAGAGGACGACGAAGAGGACGGCGCGATCGATCTGGCCGCGACGATTGCCCTTGCCCGCAAGCGGCCGCTCAATTTTGCCTGCCTGGTGGCGGACGACGGCGTAGCGCTGGTCGCGCATCGCAAGAAGCCTACGGGGCTATTGGTCAAGCGGGCCAAGGCGTTGGGCGGCAAGGCCCAGGGCGGGTGGGGGACGCTGACGGTGGAGGGCAAATCGGTCGTCCTGACCTGCGAAGAGGATCCGCCCGGCAAGCTTGGCCGCCTGTTGCGGCTGCATCTGCGGGCGCATGACCTGAAGTTCGCCGTCGTCGTCCGGAGCCCCTCCGGTGAAGTCACGGAGGACGAGGAGGGTGACGACGCGGGTGCCGTGGGTAGAACGGCGGCGCAGGGCACCGACGCCCAAGGGGCGCTCGCGCAGGACCGAAGCCTCGAGGAGGATCTGTCGCGTGCGGAGGCCGTGGTGCGCCGCGCCGTGGGCCAGCTCAGCGAAAAACAGCTCAAGATGGCGCAGAAGCTGCTGGGGTCCGCGCGGCAACTCGCAGGGGCGAGCCCGTCAAAGGCCGCGGCGTCGCTGACATTGCTGATGCGCAAGCTTGAGGGGATGGGCGTGGATCTGTCCGACCCGGGGGCCGGCGATGGCGCGGATCTCGACGCGTTGCTGAAGCGGCGGGGGGAACGCCTGGGCGAGATCGCGGCGCTCCGGGCGCGCGCCAAGGCCGTCATGGAGCGCATCGCCGCCCGCGCCAAGGCGGAGGACACCGCGGCGGCCTAGGCCGGTGGCAGTTAGATTGGCGGGCGCCGTTCGAATTTTCAGGGCGCCAAGATTTGCGGAGCTGTGGGCATGGGTGATTTTGAAACCGAACTTGCCGAGATCGACGCCGAACTCCTGGTTCTGGAAGACAGCTACAAGATGATCGAGGCGCTCGCGCTCGCGGACGGTGAGATCGATGCCGAGGAGGCGGCGGGCCTCGCCGATCTACAGGAGCAGATCGAGACAGCCAAGGGTGCGCGCAAGACGCTGATCAAGGCCGAGGCGGACGCGGACCAGAAAGAGGCTGCGGAGAAGGCGCGTGCGGAGACCGAAGAGCAGCGCGAGGACATCTGGGAGCCGACGCTCGACGAGGTGGCCGAGATCGCGGTGGGCAATGCCCCGGCGCCACAGCCTGACGACGAGGATTACGAGGGGGACGGGGACGACGCGGGCGAGGGCAGCTACAACGCAGATCTGAACTGGACCGACGATGACGTCGATGCCGGTCAGCAGGGGGGTGACGACAACGCTGCGGCCGACCTGCGCAAGCGGTTGGACACCGAGGTTCAGCTCACGGTCGAGCGGAACCGACAGCTCGACCTGCAGATGAAGCTCCTCGAAGAACTCACCCAGGCGCACGAAGAGGCCAAGCTGCATGGTCCGGCGGCCCTGGACGCCTTTGTTGCGCGGGCCGAGCAGATCAACGCGGAGATGGAGAAGTCCACCATCGACTATCTGGGCCTCGCCGGGGACAAGATCGCGGATCTGGCCAAACAGGCGCTTGCGCGGGCGCGGGCCATCGACCTGGAGACGTCGTCCGATACGGCGCTGCTCGACGCGATCACCGATCTCAAGGCCGTGGACGGGAACACGCTTCTCGCCTCGGATCTTCAGGCGGAGCTGACGGCCGAACTTGTCCGCCTCCAGGACGCGCTGGTCGCGCGCAGTGAGCACCAGCTCGACGCGCATAACGATCTTGTCGGCCCGGCGCAGAAGAACCTCTATGACGCGCTGAAATACATGAAAGACAATGCGATGGAGGGCCAGTCGCTCTTCGCCGCGGGGCACGATCCCAAACTGCTGGCGCTGGAGCAAGAGCTTCCCGATCTGCTCGCCAAGGCGGGCTACACGTCGGTGGCGGAGTTCGAGGCCAAGGTCGCGGCCTATGAGGGCGTCTTTCAGAAAGAGGCGATCGAGGGCGCCAAGGCCGCGATGTCGACCTTTGGCGCGGAGCTTGAGGCGTATCAGGATGGGATCACGGACGCCGATCTGCAGGCGATGCTGGACAGCACCGAGGAGCTGCGCGCCTTCGACGACAAGTCGGTCACGTCGATCACGTCCGGGCTGATGCCCGTGGCCGACGCTGCCATTGCGTCGTCCCCTCAATTGCAGGAGCTCAAGCGCTTTGCGATGCCGGGGGGTGTGCAGGGGGAGCTGAAGGTCGACCTGGCACGGATGCTCGCCGAGTGCGGGAGCGTGTCCGAGCTGCGCGGGGCCATCGACCGGATGATTCGGGAGCGGCAGGAGGCCATCGAAAACACCACACGGCGGTTGGACAGCGATCCCGATCTCGTCTGGGAATTCGACGTCGTTGTCGAGAACACCAAGGCGCATATGAACGTGGGCGACACGTCTTTGCACGCGGGGATCGTGGCCGACGCCACGCAAGATCGACAGCAATCGGAGGAGAACAAAGAGCTTCTGCTCGCGGGGGGCGCCATGGCGCTCGGTTTCCTGGCCGCTGGCCCGGCGGGGTCGGCCCAGGCTGCAGCGGCGGTGACTGTGATGGCGGCGGGCGCGGAAGCGTTGATGGCCATCGATGAGTACCAGACCCAGCGGGACGCGCACAGCGCCGAGGTCTCGTCGGTCGAAGCGTCATTGGGCTGGCTGGTGATCGAGCTGATGCTCCTGGCGCCGGATGTTCTGGAGCTGAGCGCCTTTGCCAAGGCGGCGGGAAAGGCCGCGGGGGTGGCCAAACAGTCCGACAAGGTGCGTAAGGCGGCCGCGGTACCGGCCATTGCGTCCAAGACGCACAGGGTCGGCCGCGCGGCGGGCGACTTTGACAAGGCGCTTGCCAAGGCCGACACCGACGACCAGGTGGCGGCCGCGGTTGAGACGCTGAAGGCGCGCCTCAAGGGCGAGCCCAAGGAGGTGGTCGAGGCTGTGCAAAGGGCCGCCGTCGCCCGGGCCGAAGGCGATGCGGCGTGGGCGAAGGCCATCCAGGACAAGCGGGCGAGCGCCGGCCTGAAGGCGATTGTCCCGACCGGGCAGCTTTCGGAGAACATTGCCTATTTCGCCTATCCGGTCTGCAAGTCGATCTGGCGCGGCGTCCGCGAGGTCGACAGCATCCTCGAGCTGAAGCGCATGCGGACCCTTGTCGGGAAATTCGACGATCTGAGTCAGGAGAGCATCGACGACGTCGGCAGCCTGATCAGCAAGATCGAAGACGAGGATTGGGCGATTGTCCGCAAAGCCATTGCGGATTTGAAGGCCACGGACGACGTCACCGCCGAGGCGTTTGAGGCCTGGTCAAAGAAAACGGATATGCGCGGTCAGGCCTTTGTCGACGAGATCCTGACGCCGTTATCGCACAGTAAATCGCGGGCGAGAGCGGAATACGATGCGATTATGAAAAAGCGCAGCGACGAGATCGCGGAGTTTCGGCAGAATTACAAAGAGAAACACGGTGAATTCCCGCCCGACTGGGAGGACGCGACGGATGTGGACGATCTGGATCTGTCGGATTTCGACGATCCGGGTGGCCCGAATGTGATCTGGAACGAGCTGCCGCCCGATCGCGTTGTGGAGCGGCTCAAGACCAAGATGCCGGAAGGCCTGGCCGACGAACTCGCGTCCGAGGCCTATGAGCGACTGGGGCGCGACCTGGGGTTCAAGGGCGATGCCAAGGCCATCGAACAGCAGGCGCGCAAGCTTGCCAAGGTTCTCCACGACGGGTTCGAAAAACACGGCAAGGAGGCCTGGAACAAGGCGTTGGGACGGTCCCGCACCGCGCAAAGCGAGATGGAGCAGGTCCATGCTCTGATGGATGAGCATGACGCGCTTGCCGCGCGCCTGACAGATCCGGCGGTCGCCAACGGGCCGGAGGCGGGTCAAATCCGCAGCCGCATGGCGGAGCTTTTCGACGACGCGAGGAAGAGAGGAAAACACGCCTACGAATTGGTGCGGCCGCTCTTTTGGGACGAGATCAAGAAGGTCAACGCTAAGCTGTTCACGGACGCGGGCCTTGAGTTTACCGGGGTTGGTCCGAAGCTCGGCAAACTGAATGAGTCCGTGACGATCGAGCATAAGAACCGAAAGTCGGACAATCCGCGGGAGGCCACGGACCCGGATAATCTGACGTTCTCGCTGGCCTATGAGAATTCCGGCATTAACGAAGCTATTCGGATGATCATAACGGAGCGGATGGTGGAGCTGGATCTGAAAGTCCCGCCGCCCTGGATTTAGACTGTGGAAATTGCGTGGGTGACCGACGGCGTATTCCTGGCCATTTCGGGAGGCAGGAAAGCCGCATTCGCTGCGACCAAATCAGGCGGTGGTTTCTCAGTGTCGTCAGGAATTTGGGGTGTTTTTCAGCGCGTCAAGGATCTGGGCTCCGGCTTTCAGCGGGACCGAGAACCGAAAACCCCAGCAATCCCGTCGGATTGCTGGGGTCGGTGCACTGTCGGCGTCCGCCGGGGGCGGGCGACAGCGGCTATCCGCGTGGCTCTGGCGGGCCACACACGTCCGGCCAAAGCTGCGGAGTGCGAGAGGGGGAACGCGCAAGGCAAACGGCCGCGCTCGGGAGAAAAGCGCGGCCGTCTCACGATGGTCCGTCGATCGCGGGGCCGGTCTTAGTTGACCGAGGCCAGGATGCGGAAGATCGTGTCGTGATCGTCTTCGGCCTGGGCGGCTTTCAGCTGCACCAGTTCGGCATTGCTCAGCGCGCCGGGTGCGACACCGACCGAGGCGGAGAGCTGCGCGGAGACTGGGCTACCGCGGGTCGAGAAGGTCGTGTTGGACGCAATGTCGCCGCCGTTGCGGAGGCCGAAGATCCGGTCCGCGTCGTCTTCGTCGATGGCCGCTTTCAGGGCGACGATGTCGGAGGCGCTGAGGCCCTCGGCGTCGATGCCGTTGGCGATCTGGCTGAAGTCGCCCGCGCCGTCGAAGCCACCGGCCTCAACTTCGGCCATGATCTGGCGGATGCGGGAGTGGTCGTCGTCGGCCTGGGCGGCCTTGAGCTGGACGAGCTGGGACGTGGTGTAGACGCCGTCGTCGACGCCG
>JBCCYI010000229.1:0-6896 GCA_039189975.1 Pseudomonadota bacterium | reverse complement strand
CTGCGTTAAAGGCGAGTAGGTTCGTCTGTACTGCAATGTCACCTATAATTTCAACGACTTCCGTCACTTTTCCCGCTGCGTCACTTGCCGCGTTCATTGATTGGAGCAAGTGGTTTAGCCGTTCTTGGTTTTCTCTTGTAACTCGCCGGGATTTGTCTGCATTTTGCTTCAATCGGCGTGTCCCTGCTTCGATGTCGGTGCGAGATTGAAGTAGATTCTGAATTTCATCCTTTGAAGAATCTGTCATCCGCTGCATTTCGTTCTCAAGTGCTACCTGTTCTGAAATATCCCGTGCAAACTTAATGACTCGTTGAATGTTGCCATCCATGTCGAGGACTGGGCTGTAGCTTGCGGAGATATGGATGTCACGATTAAATCGACCAATTCGATGAAAGCGACCTTTCTTTTGTTCACCCTTTGCCAGATCAATCCAAAAGTCTCTGTATTCTTGGGTCTGGATGTAGTCAGGGCTGCAGAATAGGGAGTGGTGTTGTCCATAGACATCCCGCCGCGAGTATCCAGTTAGTCTTAGGAATGCTTCGTTTGCTTCAACAACCCGGCCGTCGGTTTCGAATTCAACGATGGCCATCCCGCTATTGACAGCATTCCATTTGCTCTCAAAATTAGTCATGCGAGTGACTTGTGATGTAACGTCCAGGCAAAGCTGAAGCACACGAATGGGGCGTCCTTCAAAACTCTTGATTGGACTGTATGTCGTGCGGATCCAGACTTGCCGACCATTGCTGTCCACACGTTTCACGGTGTCGCTATAGGAGCTGCCCTTTCTAAGATTCTCCCAAAATGCGTCTTGGTTTTTGTACTCTGTGTCATCGGGTGAGACGAACATGGAGTGACTGCGGCCCCGCAGGTCCTCGATATTGTACCCGAAGAGGCTAAGGTACTGATCGTTGGCGTATTCTATGATCCCATCAGGGGAATATTCCGCGACAGCATAGTCCGTGTCGATTGCTGTCATTCGTCCCTTATTCTCGAGTGCTTGCCGTTTGTTTGTGTTTATGTCTTGTGCCGTGATTGCGATCCGGGTGACACGACCGTCATCGTTGGTCACCGGGGCGTATGTGATCTGTAGCCAGAGCTCGCGTCCGTTGGGTGCTTTCCTTTTGAAGGCACGTACGAGTCCTTCGCCCTCGAGCAGTTTGTCCCAGAATTCCTCATGACGACGAGACTTGCCGAACGCATCATCGCACCAGTCAGCGTGGTTCGTTCCGATCACATCTTCGGCTTCCACGCCGAAGAGGTCCCGAAACGGCCTGTTGGTGGAAATCATTTTTCCAGCAACATCGAACTCTGCACTTGGGCGGTAGGGTTCGAATGCAGAAGAGATCTGCTTGAGTTCATTGAATTCTGCGCGTTGGTCGGTGACGTCGGAACCCGTGACGACGTAGCGTTTCACCGTGCCGTCGCTGCCAATCACGGGGGCTATGACGGCGTCCATCCATCGTGTGCGCCCGCTGCTCGTATTATGGCGAACATCGAGGCGCTGCGGCTTACCTTCGGCGGCGTCGTTCCAGGCGCGCGTGTAGAGCTGTCCCCTTGCAAAGGAGGCTTCAACCATTCGGCTGTGCTTCATGCCGACAGCGTCTTCGGACGTGATCCCGAAGCAATCCAGATAGGCGTCATTGGCCCGGACGAGATGACCGTCGGTGTCGTAGATGGCAACGCCGACCGCTCCTTCGACCGCCGCGGCGACTTCGGCTTCGGCAAAGGACTTGTAGGTGACCTCCGAGACGTCCATGAGAGCCTGAATGGCGCCGACAACGTGGCCGTTTCCGTCCCTTTTTGGAACAAATACAGACTGGAGCCAGATGGCTTCTCCCATGGCGGAAACATGCTCATGTCGGCCTTCAACGGTTCGGCCCTGGCGGATCTTCTCCCAGAACTCGGCATAGTCCGGGGACATGGTCACGCTGTTGGGCCACAAGGTGTCGTGGTGCTTCCCAGCCATCTCCTCGCCATAATATTCTAGCGCCATCATGGCGCGGTCATTGGCGGCAGTGATGTTCCCGTCGTTGTCATACTCGATGACACCAACCACGGCTTCCAGATTGTCCCAAAGGGTCGGCTCGGGCTGCGGCGCGGGTGGTGCCGGGGGCAGGGCACGCGCGGCGATGATCACCCGCCGATGGGGCGCATCGGGTTCCTCTACAGCGGCGCGGACCAGAACTACACTGCGCTCACCGTCGGAGGAAAGCAGCGCCCCGGCCCAATCCGTGCAGCTTCCAGAGCTGACCTCCCACCAGAGATCCGCACCGTTTTCGCTGGGTTGCGCAAAGATCTCACCGAAGGTGCGCCCCGATTCTGCGGCGTCCCCCGACAGGCCGATCGCCTCGCTCGCGGCTGCGTTGGCCTCGACCAAAGTGCCGCTTTCCGCATCAAAAGACATCTGAATGTCCTTCGCCAGCAGGTGCGCAGCCATGTCAGCGAGGCTTTGCGTTGGGCGTGGCGATGCAGCAGATTCTTGCGGCGAATTGGTCATAACGGCCCTCTGATCGACAGTGTCTCGCCGTCATTACCGCCAAGTCATTAACCGAGAGTTTCGCGGCGCGGGTGTTCCGTCGAAGAGGCTCACATTGCGCCGCAGGGCGCTTTCCTTCTTGGTACACTATGGTATGCGGCAATTCCGTTTCGGTAGACGCAGAGGAGCACGCACGACCATGTCCGATCAGGCCATCCCGGATATCATCTACACCAAGGTCGACGAGGCGCCGCAGCTCGCATCCGCCTCCTTGCTGCCCATTCTGGAGCGGTTTCTCGGCGTTGCAGGATTGACGATCGGCAGCCGCGACATCTCCCTGGCGGGCCGCATCATAGCGTCTTTTCCAGAGAGCCTGACAGAGGCGCAACGCCAGTCGGACGCGTTGGCCGAACTTGGCGATCTCGTTAAGACTTCTGACGCGAATGTCGTTAAATTGCCGAACATCTCAGCCTCCGTGCCGCAGCTCGTGGCCGCGATCCAGGAGCTTCAAAGCCAGGGCTACGACCTGCCCGACTATCCCGAAGCGCCCCTGACCGACGCCGAAAAGCATGCGCGCGCGCGGTACGACGCGGTCAAAGGTTCGGCGGTGAACCCGGTTTTGCGCGAGGGCAACTCGGACCGGCGCGCCCCGGCCGCCGTTAAGGCCTATGCCAAGGCCAACCCGCATTCGATGGGCGCCTGGTCGGGGGACAGCAAAACCCGCGTCTCCACCATGGGGGCCCACGACTTTCGCAGTAACGAGACGTCCGTCACCCTGACCGACGCTCAGGCCGCCGCGCCGCTGCGCATCAAGTTCACGCCGAAGGGTGGGGCTGCTCGGGTCCTCAAGGACGGCCTGACCATGCCGCCCGGCACCATCGTGGATGCGACCTTCATGTCGGCCAAGGCGCTCCAAACGTTCCTTTCCGAGCAAATCGAGGTCACACAGGCAGATGGCACCCTGTTCTCGCTGCACCTCAAAGCCACGATGATGAAGGTGTCGGACCCGATCCTCTTTGGCCATGCCGTGCGCACCTATCTGGCGCCCGTCTTTGCGCAGTATGGCGACGATCTCGCCGCGGCGGGCGCCGACCCGAACGCGGGCCTTGGCGTCATGCTCGAGAAGATCGAGACGTTGCCCAATGGTGCCGAGATCCAAGCCGCGATCGACGCGACGCTGGCCGAGCGTCCGCCGCTCTACATGGTGAATTCCGACAAGGGCATCACCAATCTGCATGTTCCGTCTGACGTCATCATCGACGCCTCCATGCCCGCGCTCCTGCGTGCTGGCGGCAAGGGCTGGGGGCCGGACGGCGCCGAGGCCGACAGCAATTGCGTGATCCCCGACAGCTCCTACGCCGGGGTCTATGCGGAATCGGTGGCCTACTTCAAAGAGACCGGCGCGCTCGACCCGACCGCGGCCGGAACGATGCAAAACGTCGGTCTCATGGCGCAGAAGGCCGAGGAATACGGCTCGCACCCGACGACGTTCGAGATCCCAGAGGCCGGCACGATGCGGGTCATCGCCGGCAACGGCGACGTGCTCCACAGCCACGACGTCGAGGCCGGGGACATCTGGCGCATGGCATCGGTCCGACGCGCGCCCATCGAAAACTGGGTGCAGCTCGCCATCGAGCGTCAGGCAGCCGAGGACTGCGGCGCGATCTTCTGGCTCGATGCCACGCGCGCCCATGACGCGCAGCTCATCAACTACGTCACGCCCATGCTCGAGGCCGCGGGGGTGGCCGACAAGTTCCAGATCATGGCGCCCGCGCCCGCCACGCGCGCCACCTTCGAGGCGATCCGGCGGGGGGAGACCTCCGTCGCGGCCACGGGCAACGTGCTGCGCGACTATCTGACGGACCTCTTTCCGATCCTGGAGCTCGGGACCTCGGCCAAGATGCTGTCGGTCGTCAAGCTGATGAACGGCGGGGGCCTCTTTGAGACGGGCGCGGGCGGGTCCGCGCCCAAGCACGTCCAGCAGCTTCAGGAGCAAAACCACCTGCGGTGGGACTCGCTCGGCGAGTTCTGCGCGTTGGGCGAGAGCCTGCGCTTTCTTACGGGCACCCGAGGCGCGCGCGCGCAGGTCCTCGGAGACGCGGCGGATCAGGCGACGGAGAAGCTCCTCGCCGAGGGCAAATCACCCGGCCGCAAGGTCGGTCAGCCAGACAACCGCGACAGTCACTTCTACTTTGCCCTCTACTGGGCCGAGGCGCTTGCCGCGCAAAGTGCCGATGCCGAGCTCGCCGCCGCTTTCGCCCCAATCGCAGAGGCGATGGCCAGCCAGGAAGAGACCATCGTGGCGGAGCTTCAGGCGGGACGCGGCGTGGCGGCGGACCTCGGGGGGTATTACCACACCGACCCGGCGAAGGTCGCCGCGGTGATGCGACCCTCGGCGACGCTGAATGCGATCATCGACGGCTGAGCACGGGCGCATCCAGGCGCGCGCGTCGCAAGCCAGTCCGGCGCGCGCGCGGTCTGGACGGGCAGAGCCACAGGACCGACTCCCCGCCGGGCCTGACGGGGGAGACAGGCCGGGGCAGGGCGGAGGCGAGACCGATGAGTGATGACGCAGAGAGCGTCCGGGCCTGGTGGCGCACGTCGATCATCGACATGGCGCCCGGGCGCATCGCCTTTCGCGGCCATCCAATCGAGGACCTGATCGGGTCGGTCAGCTTCCCCCAGATGATCTGGCTGATGGTGCGGGGCGACATGCCGTCGGAGGCGCAGGCGCGGCTCTTCGAGGCTGCGCTCGTGGCCGGGGTTGACCACGGGCCGCAGGCGCCGTCGATTGCCGCGGCGCGCATGGCGGCGACCTGCGGGGTCGGGCTCAATTCTGTCCTCTCGACAGGGGTCGGCATGCTGGGGGACGTGCATGGCGGTGCCGGTGAGCAATGCGCGGAGCTCTACTACGACATTGCGCGGCGGCACGCGGAGGGCGCGGCGCTCGACGTCGCGGTGGCGCAGGGGCTCGATGCCTGGCGCCGCGCGCATGGTAAGATCGTTTCCGGCTTCGGGCATCGGTTTCACAAGCCGACGGACCCGCGTGCGCCACGCCTCATGGCGCTGGTCGACGCCGCGGCTGATACGGGCGTCGTGAGCGGGATCTTTGCACAGATTGGCGCCGCGGTTCAGGCGACCATCGGGCAGGACCGCGGGGCACCGATTGCGATGAACATCGACGGGGCGACCGCTGTCATCTTTTGCGAGCTTGGCTTCCCGCCCCCGCTCGCGCGCGGTCTCTTCTGTCTGAGCCGCTCCGTGGGTATCCTGGCTCACGGATGGGAGCAGATGCAGCAAGGCGGGCGAAACAAGGGGCCTCTGCCGCCATCCGTGTTGCCGCGCTACGAGCCCCCGGCGACCTGAGCGCGGAGTATGGGTCCAAGACGCGTTGCGCGCCGCCACGGCCCGCCGGAGATGCAGGGCGCGCGTCTCTCCGGAGCCCGCAGGCCCCCTCAGGACCTGGGCGCTTTGCCCAACCAAGCCGGCCGTCCGCCGCACGCTGAGGCTCCCGCGAGCTGCGACCGAGCGCCGGCGGCGTACTGTCGACCCTCGAAATCGCCCTTGAACCTCCAGGGGTGCCTGGTGTTTGAACAGCGTGCCGCGCAGGACAGCCGCGCGGGCCACCCCATGGATTGCCGGACTGGAGACCGACCATGATCACTGAGAACGCAGAGCTTCTTTCCCAGATCCGTGGCCGCTTTGCCCATGTCGACGCTTGTCCCGAAGCCGGAGCACGCATTTTCTTCGAAAATGCCGGGGGTGCGCTCACGCTGAACTCTGTTGTCGAGACCTCGCGGTACTTCGCCGCCATCCCCGACAATCCGGGCCGCGACAATGAAATGGGGCGCGAGCAGACGCGTCTGATCCAGCAGTCCAAGGCAGACATGCGGGTGTTCTTCAATGCGCCCGAGGGAGATATCTTTGTGGGGGAGAGCGGCACCGAGCTGATCTTTCGCCTGATCATGAACGCCGTCCTCGGGTCCGAGCCCGGCGGGACGGTTCTAGGCTCCACGCTCGAACACCCCGCAACACGGAGCGCGTGTACCCGCTGGGCCAAGGTCGCACAGAAACCCTACGTTCAAGTGCCGCATGACGATGCGACCGGGACCATCACGCCAGACCACTTTCAGCCCTATCTGACGGCGGACATCCGCGTTGCCACAATCCTGCACACGTCGCCCGTCACAGGTATGAGCGTCGATGTGGCGGGGGTCGCGGCCGCGATCCGCGCCGTCGCGCCGGAGGCTTTCATCATCGTCGACGGGATCCAGCACGCCAGCCACGGGCACATTGATATCGCCAGCTACGGTGTCGACGGATACGTGATCTCGCCCTACAAAGTGTTTTCGCGCCATG
This sequence comes from Pseudomonadota bacterium, assembly GCA_039189975.1. Classification (GTDB taxonomy): domain Bacteria; phylum Pseudomonadota; class Alphaproteobacteria; order Rhodobacterales; family Rhodobacteraceae; genus HLUCCA09. Next base: position 61 of record JBCCYI010000229.1, on the reverse strand, counting down.
GATACGGCGTGGCCTGGACATCGCCCCGCCTGAACGCCCTGCCGCATGACGCTTTGGTCGG
>JBCCYI010000228.1:0-6964 GCA_039189975.1 Pseudomonadota bacterium | reverse complement strand
GTACGCGCAGCGTTCCATCGCAGAAAGACATCCGCCCGCGCACGAAACGCGCGGCACACAGGCTCAAACTCCGCGCCCAGACTCGCGCGAAGATCGGGGGCAAGCCAGTCAGGGATGTCGAGCGCCTCGTTTCCAGCGGGCTCTCGTCCGGCAAGACGTTCCGCTGCCGAAAGCGCGCTCATCGTGTAGCGCCCGCCGGCGAACGTTGCGTCCGGATCCTCGCCGCGTTCACGCAATACCCCCAACACGCGCGCGCGCCCCGTCTCCGCCCCCCCACGCACCGCCGTGGACCGCCAGCGACGCACTGTTTCAAAGACGATATCACGAACAGCCGCGCGATCTTTGGACCCCGCATATCTGTTGGTACGGGCCCATGTCGTGAGCACCTGCTCCGCTGACCGTCCCGCGGCAATCCCATCCAGCAGATCCGCAGCAGCGGCGAAACGGGCGGCGGGCGTCATCGTATGGTCCGCGCAGGCGGTATCATCGCCCCATCCCACACCCGTTGGGATCGGCCACAGCATCCTACACTGCGATGCGGCTCCGTCGCCTTCCACGCAAACCACTCAGTCAAAGTTGCCCTCCGTCGAACACAGCAACGACGCCGTTGCGAGAGGGCCCACGTCTAGGCACAGCTCCGTCGCGTGTCTATGTAGCGGGTAAAGAAGAGAGGCAGAGTGGTGTTAGGGCGGATCGCCGACGGAATCGTACAGGGGGTGGAAAACGCGACATCCGGCATCACAGGGATCTTCTCGGAGACCGTGGTCCGGGTGGGCGTAACGGGTCTGGCCCGTGCCGGAAAGACCGTGTTCATCACGTCCCTCGTCGCCAATCTGCTGGACCGTGGTCGCATGCCAGGGCTCTCCGCCGCCACCTCTGGTACCATCCGTTCAGCCTGGCTCCAGCCTCAGCCCGATGACACGATCCCGCGCTTCGCTTTCGAGCGGCACCTTGCCGCGCTGACCGGACAGCGGCCTGCCTGGCCCGACAGTACCCGAGCGGTCTCGCAGCTTCGACTGTCGTTTCGGGTTCAGCCAGCCGGCATGCTCGGGTCGTTCTCCGGGTCGCGTACCGTGCATCTCGACATCGTGGATTACCCCGGAGAATGGCTGCTGGACCTCGGACTCATGGATCAGAGCTTCGAGGATTGGTCAGCCAGCGTATTGTCGCGGGTCGCAACGCGTCCCGAAGCGGCGGGCTTTCGCGCGGTGCTGTCCGAGACCGACCCAACGGCGCGTCTCGACGAGACCCGGGCCGAGGCGTTGGCCGCGGCCTACACCGCCAGCCTCCACGCGGCGCGCGCGGCCGGATACTCGGATTGCACGCCAGGGCGCTTCCTCATGCCTGGCGAGCTCGAAGGCTCGCCCGCGCTCACGTTTTGTCCGCTGCCGCCGGGGCCTGCGCCCCGCGGCTCCCTCGCGCGGGAGTTGGCGCGCCGCTTTGAGGCCTACAAGTCCGGCATCGTCCGGCCGTTCTTTCGAGAGCATTTTGCCCGGATCGACCGGCAGGTCATCCTCGTGGATCTGCTCGATGCGATCCACTCCGGCCCCCCCGCCCTCGCCGACCTCGCCACCGGGCTCGACCGCACCCTGGCCGCATTTCGCCCTGGCCGCGCCTCGTGGCTGGGCCAGATCCTCGGGCAGCGGCGGGTGGAGCGCATCCTCTTCGCCGCGACAAAGGCCGATCACCTGCATCACAGCCAGCATGCGGCGATGACGAACATCCTGCAGGCCATGCTGCGCCAGGCCAAGGATCGTGCCGAGTTTGCCGGCGCGCGCTCCGAAGCGCTTGCTCTTGCCGCGCTGCGCACCACCGTGGAGGAAGAGCGCCTGCACAACGGAGAGCCCCTGCCCATGGTGCGCGGCACACTGATCGACGGGCGTCAGGCCGCGATGTATCCCGGGCGCCTGCCGGACGACCCCGCACGTCTCCTCGCCCCCGCGAACGGCGGCGCCCAGAACTGGCTCGATGGCGACTACAGCATCATGCGTTTCAACCCGCCGGGAACGCCGTTGCGGGCCGGAGAAGGGCCGCCCCACATCCGCCTGGACCGTGCTGCAGAGTTTCTGATCGGAGATAAGCTGAGGTAGCCCATGCAAGAGCCCCCGTCGAAAGCACCCGGCCCCGTCCTCATCGAACTCGACGGCGTCGACACTGCCCCAGATCCGGCCCAAGCGCCGCCTGTGCCCGACGCGCTGCCTCAGCAGGGAACCGCCATGCAGCACCTCGCCGAGCTTGGCGCGCGTCCGCCATCCGTCCTGGGCCGACTTTTCTGGTCGTCTCTTGTCGCTCTGCTTGGATTTGTCCTTTCGGTCACGGCATGGGACTTCGTGATGGGCCTCTTGGCCCGGAATGCGGTTCTCGGCGGAGCCGCTGTCGTTCTGACAGCCGTTGTTGTGCTGGCCCTCCTTGGCATCGCGCTCCGCGAGATTGCGGCCATCGCGCAGCTCTCCAAGCTCGACCAGATCCGCGAAGCCGCCGAGGCCGCGCGCACGGCCGATGATCTCACAGCGGCGCGTCAGGCCATTGATCGGCTCGGAGCACTCTATGCCACGCGCCCCGACACGGAATGGGGCCGACAACGCCTGACCGAACGCCAGACTGAACTCCTTGACGCCCGCACTCTCTTGGAGGCCGCCGAGCGAGAGCTCCTTGCCCCCCTCGATGCCGCCGCGCAACGGGAGGTCGAGGCCGCAGCACGCCAGGTTGCGACGGTGACGGCCCTTGTCCCGCTGGCCTTCGCAGACGTGATCGCCGCGCTCACGGCCAACCTGCGCATGATCCGGCGCATCGCCGAGATTTACGGCGGGCGCGCCGGCACCCTCGGCGCCTGGCGTCTGACCCGCACGGTCCTGGCCCACCTCGTGGCAACCGGAGCGGTCGCGGTGGGTGACGATCTGATCCAGTCCGTCGCTGGCGGATCAATCCTGTCACGCGTCTCGCGGCGCTTCGGGGAAGGTATCGTCAACGGAGCGCTGACCGCACGCGTGGGCGTCGCGGCTCTGGAGGTCTGCCGCCCGCTGCCCTACATCGCCTCGCCGCGCCCGACGGTCAGCACCCTTGTCGGGCGCGCCCTAACGGGTCTCTTCGGGACGAAGGAAGGAGAAACGGGAGGCTAGGCCGCAGAGCGTCCAATCGCACGTCCCTGCCTGCGGCACTCAAGATAGAGAGCCAAGCAGTTCGGGATCCACCCCCGGCCACAGCGGCGAGCTGACACGCTTCGATCACGGGCGGTCGCCTCCACACAGCGAGACGCCCACGCAACGGCTGGCATTGGCGCGCCTGATCGACACGCGATCGGCACGCGGTGCTCGGCGCGTACGACTGCGCACCTCTGCCTGCTGAGGCCGCCCCCCACAGCGCACGCGCCGAAAAGCCATCGGGTCGGCGTCGCCCAGGGCACGTAGGACGGGATTACATGACTGGGCACCATTGCTAGGCCGGCGCATGCTCCGGAGCGTTAACGTCCTTGAGAAGCCGCGCATGCCGGCGCGCCGCCGCGACCGCCTCACCAAAGGTGCGAATGCCCTTGGCCTCAAGCATCGGGATCAGACGCTCCAGAGCCGTTGCTGTGGCCACCGTGTCCCCCATCGCCGTGTGCCGCACCTCCGACGGGATCACGATCCCGAGCCGCTCGCACAAGGCGTCGAGCGTGTGCACCTCGGTCTGACCGAACACAACCGCCGAAAGCAGCACCGTGTCCAGCACCGGATGGTCGAAACGCCGCCCAATGCCAGTCTCGTGACGACGCAGAAACTCCAGATCGAACGGCGCGTTGTGGGCAACCAGCACAGCGCCGTCCGCAAAATCGTGAAACCGTCGTGCGGCCGTCTCGATTGGCGGGGCCCCGCGCACATCCGCATCGGTGATGTGGTGCACCTCCGTCGCGGCGGCGGGGATCGGCCGACCCGGATCGACCAGCGTTTCAAACGTCTCTCCCGCTACCGGTCGCCCTCCCAAAAGACGCACCGCGGCGATCTGGCAGATCTCGTCTCCGGAGGAGGGAAGGAGCCCCGTTGTTTCGGTGTCGAACACCACACAGGTCAGCGCCCGCAAGGAGGTCTGTGCCAGCGCTCCGGACGGTGCGCGGTCCATCAGATCAAAGTCGAAGACCGCCCGCCGCACGTCCTGGGATGCCTCCGGTCCGGCCCAGGCCGTCACGAGCGGGATCCGCAGCAAACCACGGTCGGGGGATGCGCGCTCGGGCCAGGCCTCGCTGCCATGTGCGGCGAGCACCGAGCGCCCCGTGACATCCGCCAGTCCGACATCGAGCGGCTCGGCCAGCCAACGCTCGAGCTCCGAGACGGACACCAGAGCGCCCTGCCACCCTAGGGAGATCAAGACGCCGTCGGGCTCCTCCTCGATCGAAAGCGTCATATCGCCAGCCTGGTCCCGGCCCACGAGCCGCTCCGCAAGATGAACGACGAGCGAAACCAGCTGAAACACATCGACGCGCGCACGCACGTCTGCGGCGTGGGCCGTCAGGTGCACACCCGCCTGCGCCGCCTGCGCCACGATGGCCTCCGCGAGCTCTGTGGCCCCTGTCGACGTCATGGGCCACCACTGCCCACGCGCAGAATCGTAGCGCGCGCCAAGCTCCGTGATGGCGACGGCCAGATGCTCCACCTCCGACAAGAGGGCGGCGCGCCCCTTGGCGTCCTTGGCCACGCCCGCCGCCAGTACCGTTTGCAGGTTGGCCGCAGGGCGGCGCACGCGGTCGAACACCTCCTCGAGAAGCGCCTCCCGCCCGGCGTGGAGCGAGAGCTCGTCGGTCACATCGCGCAGCGTCAGAACATAGCCCGGCGCCCCGCTCCCGGTCTGCGGCAGATCGACCAGACGCATCCGCCCGGCCAGCATCTTGCCGGATTGCGCGCAGGCACAAAGTACGTCCGTTGCAGCATCCGTCGCACCGTCCCGGCTCAATCGCGCAAACGCGGCCTTCACGGGGCCGGCATGCAAATAGTCAAGCAACGAACGGTTAAGCCCCGGGGCGCGATCCTTGGTCAGGATGCCCCGGGCCGGGCCGTTATAAAAGACGATCTGATGATCGGGCGCACACAGGATCACACCGGCGGGAACATCGGCCAGGAGCGCTTGTAGGCGCGCGTTCTCCACCGCAAGACGTGTGGTTTCCCGCTCGACGGCCTCGGCCAGCGCGTTCTTGGTTTCGGCCAGCGTCCCCGTCACGGCGCGCGCGGCGGGTGCGAGATCACCGAGGTACTGACCGTGGGAGGGGTCCAGCGCGCGGTCGAGATCGGTGTGCGCCCGCGCGCGGAGCGCCGTCGACAGGCGTTCTATCGCGCGCGCAACGTTTTCATCAAAGAGCATCCAGATCCATGCCGACAGCGCCAGCAGCCCAAAGCCCGCCACCAGCCCGGCTGTGACGAAGCCGGAGACCACGCCCGCGCTCTCGACCCGCGTCAGGCCGACCCAGAGCCCGCCGCCCAGCGCGACGAGGCCGCCCACACTCAATCCGGCAAAGAAGAGGAACACCCGAAGCCGGAGCGGCAGCTGTGTCAGCCGTTCAAGCATGGCCGGTCTCCCTGTCCAGGATGACAGACTGATCAGACAGCAACCGGCGAACCTGACCCATCAAATCCCTCAGATCGAACGGTTTCGTGATGAAGGCGTCCGCGCCCAGCGCCAGGCCCTTGCGCCGCTCGACAGACGTGCCCCGCGCCGTCATCATCAGGATGCGCGTCTTTGTCAGGTTGTCCGACATCCGGATCCGCTGGCAGATCTCGTAGCCTGAGAGCGACGGCAGCATCACGTCGAGCAGCACAAGATCCGGCTGGCGCTCCTCGATCGTCGCAAGGCCCTCTGCGCCGTCGGCAAACCGCGTCAGACGCCATCCCTCCCGACCCAGCACTGTCATGAGCGCCAGGGCGATGTTGTCCTCGTCCTCGACGATAATCACCTGTGGCGGCTCGGCATCCTGGAGCGCTGACATGATGTCCTCCTCTCGCGCTTTGGGAGCTGGCTGTAGCACCTAACTCTTGGTCCGGCCGTCCCTCGGCCGGCCTTGTTATGATTGGCCCGACCCTGGTCGGACTGTTCGTTGTTTGCCCCTCATCGACCGGACCGGTTGACCCGGCCGCGTGTCTGCGCCCATGGGCGCCCGCGCACTGCGCAAGCATCCTCGACCCGCCTCCTCACGCGGCAGTCTCGGCCTCATGCGCAGGCGCTTTCTACGGTCGTGTCCCCCTCGACCGGGCTGACCCACGCCGCGCGCACCGCAGCCCCCGTCGCATCGAGCTCGGCGCTTGGCAGCGGCGCCATCACGCGCTCGGTGCAATCGACGATCACCTCAACGCCCGTCCGCCGCGACCAACGGCCGTAGAAATAGACATCCACCAGCCGCTGATGGGGCACCGCGTCATTGGTACGAATGGAAAGACCGTCGACCGCAACGAAGCGGTCGACATACGGCACCACAAAGGTCCAGGGCTTCCAGACTGCGGAAGCCTGGTTGGAAAAAGTAACATCGACCCCATCCGGCAATTCGCTCGCCACGCGGTCAAACCAGGAATACTCCGACCAGATCGCATACCCCAAAAGCGCCGCCCCCGCTGCCGCCGGCATGCTCCAGCCTGGCAGCCGCCCGCCCGTGGCACGGTTGACGACGAGGACCAGCCCCGCTGCCGCAAACGCCGATGCAAGTGCTGCGATCAACTCGATGTACATGTCACCTCCAGCTTCGCTGCGAGCCAATCCAGATGCATGTCCTGCCAGTGGCGTTCCGGCGTCTGCCGTTTGGGGCCCGCCTTACCTGGGCCGGCTCCGTCTTGTGAGGGCATGGTGGGTCTGTCCTCCGTCATGTGATCAGGCCCCTGCCCTGCCCCACGGCGCTCTGCATCGTACGCACAACGACGAAGGCGTCGCGCAAATGCGACCGCTCGAGATCCGACAGGTCCGACGGCGCCATGAAATTGGCGGGTTTGGCGCCCGCACGGACATCCTCGGC
>JBCCYI010000227.1:0-7069 GCA_039189975.1 Pseudomonadota bacterium | reverse complement strand
GGATATACAATGTGTGCGCCGACCAAATGTGACCGGCTCAATGGAGTTCTTCACCTCAAGGGATATGAGCATGGGACGAACGAGATGTCTCACGCCGGCCCCCTGGACCATGGCTTCTCTCATGAGTTGGGTTTCCTGCACTGCCTTTGGGGTCGGCCAGCAAGGGTATATCTTTCGTTGCGCGTGAAACGGTCTTGGCCCGAAGCTGGGTGATGTCGACAGGGTGCCGCAGTTCGCGCGATACGCGGCGCAGACCATGCGCCACGGCCCACGCTTGTAGGCGTCAAAACGGCAGTGTGGCGACTTTGACCGATCCGTTCTCCTCTGCCATGGTGACCGTGAAGGGGCGCTGACAGCAGAACAGCATGTGGCGAATAGTATGACGGTAGAGGCAACGAGCGACGACGCCCTTTGCGAGGATGTCTTGCATTCGCTTGATGTTCCCGTGCTGCTTCTTGACGCTGATTACACCACGCTCCTGACCAATCCCCGGTGGCGGGCGCTCTGTGCCGGCGGCGTTGAGATTTCCCGCGGACTGCCACTGGACGCGGTGGCCGCGCAGATGGCGACCGGCAGCTATGCCAAACGTATCGGGATGCGTCTTTCGGGGGCGGAGATTGCAGCGGCGATCCGCGAGGCGCCGAGCAAGGTGGCGTTGCATGAGGAAGGGCAGGATCCGCTGGTCCTTTGGGCGCGCCGAACGCGGGAGGGTCGCATCCTTGTGACGATCCGCACCCGTCTTCTACCCGCCTCTCCGGCGGAGGCCGCCCAAGAGCGGCTCGAAGAAGTGCTCGAAGCGCTGCCGGACGGCGTCGGCCTTTACGATGAGAACCTGATACTGCGGATGAGCAATGCCGCGTTGCATCGTCTTGCGCACGGGGATCGCGTGGCCATGGGCTATGGCACGCATCTTTCAGAGAACTTTGCCTCCCTGCAGGGTGATGGCGATCTGGAGCTTCCGCCCGGGGTGGATGCCGACCGGTTCAATGCCGAGATCGTGACCGCGGTGCGTGGCCACAGATCTGGGGTAGAAATTGCACGTCGGGACGGCACGATCCTCGAATTGTCGAGCCAACCTACCCCGTTCGGAGGCTTCCTTGTGCTCTTGCGCGACGTCACGGAGCGCAAGGCGCGTGCGCGCGGAGATGCCCGGATGGGTGCGATCGTCGAAGCACTGGGCGAAGGGCTCGCGCTTTATGATGCCGATTTGCGGCTTGTGCTGAGCAACACGGCGCTCTGGCGGATGACCTTTGGCGATCAGGAGCTGGGCCGACCCGGAAAGTCCTTTGTTGAAGGATTGCGTCAGGCGATTGCGTCAGGCGATCTGCCGGTGCCGGAGGGGGAGGCGCCGCAGGCGTTTCTCGACGGCATTGTCGCTGCCGTTCGGCAACGGGCTCGCGACGTCGAGGTCGCGCTGAAGGGGGGGCGTACACTGTCCTTCTCGTCCTTCGATGCGCCTGAGGGCGGCACCCTGAACCTGGTGCGCGACGTCACTGAGAAACGCCGGGCACAGCGCGCTGCGGAGGAGGCGCATGCGCTTTTGCGCACGATTGTCGATGCGAGCCCGACCACTTTCCTCGTGACCCGCTTTGACGACGGAAAGGTCGTTTTCATGCCTAAGCCGTCGCAAACTCGGTTTGGCGACATTGGAAGCGCCCGGCGCTTCTTTCTCGACCCTTCGGACCGGCAGAGATACCTGGAGGCCTTGTCGGAGACCGGCAGTTTGGTGGATTACCCGGTGAAGTTCCGCCGGGGCGATGGCTCGATCATGGACGGGCTGACGTCGGCGCGGATCATCGAGTTTGGCGGGGAGCGGCTGATCGTGTCGTCAACGCGGGACATCACCGACGAGCTTGCATTGCGGCGCGAGCTCGAAAAGCAGCGCGAGATTGCCCATCAGAATGAGAAGCTTTCGGCTCTGGGCGGATTGCTCGCCGGTGTGGCGCACGAACTCAACAACCCGCTGTCGATCATCGTGGCCAATGCGACAATGCTGGGAGAGGCCAACCGGGATCCCGCGCAATCCACCCGGATCGAGAGGATCGATGCGGCGGCGCGGCGCAGCGCCCGGATCGTCGAAGCCTTTCTGGCGATGGCACGCAACCGGCCCAAACAGGTAGAGCCCGTGGCGGTCGATACGTTGGTCGGTGAGGCCCTGGAGATCGCCGAGCATGGGCTGCGGGCCATGAATGCTCGGGTTGATATCGAGATCGAGGAGGGATTGGACCCCGTGATGGTGGATCGCGATCAGGTGTTACAAGTCTTTGCAAACCTCATCGTGAATGCCGAACATGCCTTGGAGCAGGCAAAGAGCAGCCGCGTGTTGCGGATCTCTGTGCGCGAGGCGGGACAGGGGATGGTCACCTTCGGTTTCCAGGATAGCGGACCTGGCATTGCTCCAGAGCATCTCAGCCGGATTTTCGAGCCGTACTTCACCACGAAGGACGTGGGCGAGGGCACAGGGCTCGGGTTGGCCTATTGCCGCAAGGTGTGCATGTCACACGGAGGGGAAATCCGAGCATCGAACATCGACGGGGGCGGGGCTGATCTGCAGGTTGATCTGCCCGTCATGCGACGGGCTGGCGCTGCCGACGACAAGGCACCGGAGGGTACGGGGCGCGTTTTGGTCGTTGGCACGTCAGGAGATGAGGCGGAGGAGCTAGCGACGCGCGCGCTCGACGTGCTTTCTGCTGCGGGGTACCGAGCAGAGCTTCTCCCATCTCTTGAGGATGCCGTCAGGGCGCATAGGACAACGCCAGCACAGGCGATCCTGTTGATCGAAAATGCGCTGCAGGCGGACGGCGGTCTCGTAGGACAATCCGACACCTCCGCGACCGCGTATCAGATTACCGAGCTTTCTGCAGACTTGAGCGCACGCATCGGCGTTGTCTTGGCGCACGCGCTTCCAAGCGCGGCGACATACGACGCCGGAACGCAAAGCACGATAGACCTGCCCACCCTTCGCGGGCCTTGGGAGGCTGCCGACCTGCGCGCATTTGTTGATCGGCTTCTGTCCGGGGACCGTCATGCCGGCTGACCGTCTGATCCTCTGCGATGATGAGCCGGAGCTGCGGGCATCTCTTGCTGAGTTTCTCGTCGAACGGGGCTATGAGGTGGAGACCTGCGCGAATGGTCAGGAGCTGCTGCATCGTCTGGACAAGCATAGTCCCGATCTCGTGGTGCTCGATATCCGAATGCCAAAGCTCAATGGGATCGAGGCGCTCAAGAAGATCCGTTTGGCAGGACGTTTGCCGGTGATCCTTTTGACGGCGCTTGACGACGTGGTGGACAGGATTCTGGGGCTGGAGTTTGGCGCCGACGACTATGTCGCAAAGCCGGTCGATCCGCGCGAACTGGAGGCGCGAATCCGCACGGTTCTTCGCAGGTGCCGCGGGGGCGAGGAAGACAGCGCTGCGGTGCATGGATCGGTGAGCTTTGGAGGGCTGACGCTGAACCTCGACTCCGCGCAACTCACCCGGGCGGACGGGAGTGTCATCGAGATCACAGCAATGGAGTTTGCGTTGTTGCGGGTGCTCGTGGAGCACCCCAACCGCGTCTTGAGCCGGGATCGACTTCTCGATCTGGCCCACGGTCGCAGCCACCACGGGTTTGACCGATCCGTCGATCTGCGAATCTCGCGGCTTCGGCGCAAGATCGAGCCGGATCCGCGGCATCCGTCGATCATCCGCACGATCCGCGGGGTCGGCTACCTTTTCGATCCCAAGCCGGACGCTCAGGCTCAGGAGGGCTAAGCCGACCGCTGGCTCATCAGGTGTGAGCGGTCCAGCTTTGTGTGCCGGACGAGCATGAGCCCAACGGGAGGGGAGTGGCACAGGGCATTTGAGCCTTGCCCAAACCTCCGCTGGAAAGAAGAGAGAGCCTCGGGCCGCGCGCGGAAAGGGCTGGCGTCTTCCCTCGCGCGACAGGTGATTTTGGGCCGCGCATCGACCGCTGTATTTTTCGTTTGTCAGACCCAAAAAGTTAATGCAGGGTGAGGCACTTTGGCTGGCTGCGCTCTGGGAGGACGCCCGTGCTGGCATATCGCATGCGGTCGTTGCGCCGACTTCACTGGATGTGTTTCTTTGGCGGCCTCGGGCTGTGTTGGTCGTTGCTCTTTTTGATGGCAACGCCGGCCGAACTGCTTGCGCTGGAGGCGACCTACGGGCGCAGTTTCATCGAGGTGCTGTGTGGCGGGGCGCTGGGCGCTTCTGGCTTTGCTCCGGCCTTCGGGATGTGGGCGCTGATGAGCGCGGCGATGATGGCACCGACGGCCGTTCCGGCGCTCACGACCTACGATGACCTTTCGCACGCGGCTGAGACACGGTTTGGCGCGCTCGTTGCAGGCTACCTCGCGGTCTGGTTTGGCTTTTCGGTGCTGGCGGCGGGCGTGCAGGTGGGCCTCTTCCGCCTGGGCCTGATCGGCAGCTTCGGGCAAAGCGTCTCTGTCCCGTTGACGATGGCGTTGCTGATCGGGGCGGGGCTCTACCAGTTCAGCGCGTTGAAGGCGGCGTGCCTGTCGCGCTGCCGCGCGCCGCTGACATTCTTCATGCAGCATTGGGGCGAAAGCCCGTTCCGCATGGGGGCCCGGATGGGGCTCGATTGCCTGGGCTGCTGCTGGGCGCTGATGCTGCTCGCATTTGTCGGCGGCACCATGAACCTCGCGTTCATGGGCGTTGCCCTGCTTCTGATGACTTTGGAGAAACTGCCCGATCTGGGTCAGCCGATCACCCGTCCGCTGGGCGGGGTGCTGATCCTGGCCGGGCTGGCGCTCCCCCTGCTGTGACTGAGAGGACCCACCGCCATGGCGCTTGACACCACCAGCATCCCTGATTGGACGATCAAGGGAGAGCTGATCCTGAACTGCAACTGCACGGTCTTTTGCCCCTGTGTCGTGAGCCTTGGCAAACACCCGCCCACGGAGGGTTATTGCCAGGCCTGGGTCGGCGTGCGGATCGACGACGGGGCCTACGGCGACGAGAGCCTGTCGGGGCTCAACGTCGGTCTTCTGATGGACATCCCTGGCAACATGGGCCGCGGCAACTGGAAGGCCGCGGCCTTTATCGACGAGCGCGCGAGCGAGGCCGCCTATGACGCGCTGGTGGCGATCTTCAGCGGCGCGGAACGGGGGACGACGGGGCTCTTCGGGCTGCTGGTGGGCGAGTTTCTCGGGGCCGAACGCGCGCCGATTGCCTTTGAGACCGAAGGGGACGCGCGGCGCCTGACCGTCGGCAAGAAGATCCAGGGCGAGGTGGTGCCGGTGACGAACGCCGCGGGCAAGGAGACGGTCATCACCAACACCGACTATTGGATGGGCCCCGACATCACCGTGGGCGTGGCCACGAAGGGTCGGGTGCGCGCGCTGGGCCGGGTCTGGGACTTTGAGGGACGCTCGGCCGAGATCTGCCAGATCGACTGGCACGGTCCAAGGTAGGGGGGCACCACATGGAGGAGCATTTCAACGCGTTTGAGCCTCACGCGGCCAATCATGTTGCGCTGTCGCCGGTGTCGTTTCTGTCGCGCGCCGCTGCGGTCCATGGCGACCGGACGGCGACGGTCCAGGGCGCGACGCGGCGCAGCTGGGCCGAGGTCAACGACCGGGTGCGGCGCGTGGCGGGCGGGCTCGCGGCGCGGGGGATCGGCGTGGGCGACACGGTGACGGTGCTCGCGCCCAACATCCCGGAGGTCTTCGAGCTGCACTTTGCCGTGCCGATGAGCGGCGGTGTGCTGTCGACGCTGAACACGCGGCTCGAAGTGGACACGATCGCCTACATCCTCGACCATTCAGATTGCGCGCTCGTTCTTGTCGCGAGCGACCTGATGCCCCTGGCCGAGGCGGCGCTGGCACGGGCCGAGGGCGCGCCGGAGCTGGTGGAGATCCCGACCGCCGGGGGCACAGCGCCCCAGGGCACAAGCTACGACGACCTTTTGGCGGCCGAACCGATCGCGGGCGACGGTCTGCCGGCGGATGAATGGCAGGCGATTGCGCTGAACTACACCTCCGGTACCTCGGGGCGGCCCAAGGGCGTCGTCTACCACCACCGGGGCGCCTACCTCATGGCGCTGGGGACAGTCGCCGCCTGGCAGATGCCGCACCGTCCGGTCTACATGTCGGTCGTGCCGATGTTTCACTGCAACGGTTGGGGGCATCCCTGGATGATGGCGATCCTCGGCGGCACGAAGGTGTTTCCGGCCTCCGTCACACCAGGCGCACTCTTTCAGGCGATCGCGGAGGAGGGGGTGACGCATTTCGGTGCGGCCCCGGTCGTGCTGCAGATGCTGGCGGAGAGCGACGACGCCCCCGCCGCAGCTTTCTCTCCGCCGCTTCAGGTGATGACCGCCGGGGCGCCGCCCCCGCCCGCGATCCTGGAGCGGATGGCGGCGCTGGGCATGGAGGTCATGCATGTCTATGGGCTGACGGAGACCTACGGCCATATCTCGCAATGCCTGCCGCACGAGTCCTGGGCGGCGATGGACCCGACCGAGGAGGCCGCGCAGCGGGCCCGCCAGGGCGTCGCGCTGCCGATGGTCGAGGCCGTGGCGGTGATCGACCGCGCGACGGGCGCCCTCGTCCCCCATGACGGTCAAACGCAAGGGGAGATAGCGATCCGCGGCAACACCGTGATGAAGGGCTACTACAAGAACCTTGAGGCGACGGGCGAGGCGATGCGCGACGGATACTTCTGGTCCGGCGATGCGGCGGTGGTTTATCCGGACGGCTACATCCAGATCCGCGACCGGCTGAAGGACGTCATCATCTCGGGGGGCGAGAACGTCTCCTCCGTCGAGGTCGAGGCAGTGCTCTACCGTCATCCCGACGTGCAGACGGCCGCCGTGGTGGCGCGTCCGCACCCGAAATGGGGCGAGGCGCCCTGTGCCTTTGTTGAGCTGCGCCCCGGCGCCGTGCCCGACGAAGCGGGGATCATCGACTTCTGCAAGTCGCATCTCGCCGGGTTCAAGACACCCAAATCCGTGATCTTTGCCGACCTGCCCAAGACGGCGACCGGCAAGATCCAGAAGTTTCAATTGCGCCAGCGCGTCAAGGAGTTGGGCTGATGGGGATGGCATTTCT
>JBCCYI010000226.1:0-7132 GCA_039189975.1 Pseudomonadota bacterium | reverse complement strand
TCCGGATCCCCGCGGTCGTGCGGTCAACGGAACCGACGGCGCATCTGCCGAGATCGAGCGCTGCACCGTTGCGTCGCAAAAGCGCCCCCTCTTTGGGCTGAGCATGCGCTCCGCTCCCTTATCTTGCTCCCGATCTGGGGCGGACCACGCCGGCCCTGGAGGACAATATGCTGTCTCTGATGGCGGGGCCGTCCGCGTCCCTGTCCCGGACAGGGCCTGGGATGGCGCGTGTCGCAGGTCGGTCATGCGTTGCGGCAAACGGTCTCCGAGGGAGTGACCGCGCCGAATAAAGGGGGGCGCAAGGCTATAAAATTATGCGAGGTATTTTTATTGTACATTCGTACAAATAAAAATACCATCGACCTACAGAACGTGAGTCGAATGCCAGCATGACGCCAGAATTCACCATCGAATGTCTCCTCACCGTCGAGAACCACCTGGGCGAAGGGCCCGTTTGGGACGTGGAGGAACAGTGCCTCTACTGGGTGGATGGAACCGGAAGGCGCGTGGGCAAGGACGCGATCTGGCGTCTCGATCCCGCGACGGCCGAGGTCCGCAGCTGGGCGCTCGACGCGGATGTCGGCGCGATGGCCCTGCGCCGGGGCGGTGGCGCTGTCCTGGCGCTCGCCGACGGGTTCTACTTTTTCGACTTTGAGACCGGTGAGGCGGAGCTCATCGTCCGGGTCGATGACGATCTGACCCGCGCGCGGCTCAACGACGGAAAGTGCGATCGGCGCGGTCGGTTCTTCGCCGGGGGCATGGACGACAAGGAAGAGCTGGGCATCTGCGGCCTGTGGCGGCTGGACCCTGACCTGAACCTCACCAAGGTGGACGACGGCATCATTTGCTCGAACGGCCCCTGCTGGAGCCCGGACGACACGACCTTTTACTTCGCGGACACGTTCCGGAACGAGATCTGGGCCTACGACTATGACATCGAGACCGGCGCGGTCGCGAACCGCCGGGTCTTTGCGTCGACGGCAGCGGATTCCGGCTTTGCCGATGGCTCGACCGTCGACGCCGAAGGGTATCTTTGGAACGCGCAGGTCATGTCGGGCGACCTGATCCGGTATGCGCCGGATGGCTCGGTCGACCGCAAGATCTCCATGCCGGTGAGAAACATCACATCGGTCATGTTCGGGGGGGCGAACCTCGACGAGATCTTCGTCACCTCCATGGCGCGCGTGAGCCATCCGGCCACGCATGACAACTTCGCGGTCGAGGCGAAACCACAATTCGCGGCCGGCGGGCTGTTCCGGATCCGAGGGCTCGGAATCCAGGGGGTGGAGGAGCCCCGGTTCGCCGGTTGAAGAGAGGGAGGACTCCATGAAACCAGCACCATTTGACTATCACCGACCGGGCGACCTTCAGGGCGTGCTCGCGCTGCTGGCCACCCACGACGGGGCGAGCATCATTGCTGGCGGGCAGAGCCTCGTTCCGATGATGAACTACAGGCTCGCGCAGCCCGACCATCTCATTGATATCAACCGCGTGGCGGGCCTCGACTACATCCGGGAGGAGGGTGACGCCCTCGTGATCGGCGCGCTGGCGCGGCACCATGCGGTGCATGCGTCGCCCCTCGTGGCGCAGCATCTCCCGCTCGTGGCGCACGCCTATGAGTGGATCGCTCACCGCGCGGTGCGCAACCGTGGGACGCTCTGTGGCAACCTCTGCCACGCCGACCCCGCCTCGGAGATGCCCGCGATCATGCAGGTGCTCGAGACGCAGATGGTGCTGGCACGCGACGGCTCGACCCGGGAGGTGCCTGCGGTGGGCTACTTCGTCGGCCCCTATGAGACGCAGCGCGACGACGACGAGATGCTGGTGGAGGTGCGCATCCCCAAATCCGCCCGGGGCACGGGCTGGGGGTTTGAGGAAGTGAGCATGCGCAAGGGCGACTATGCCTGGGCAGCGGTCGCGTGCACCCTGCGGGTGGTGGAC
This sequence comes from Pseudomonadota bacterium, assembly GCA_039189975.1. Lineage (GTDB taxonomy): Bacteria > Pseudomonadota > Alphaproteobacteria > Rhodobacterales > Rhodobacteraceae > HLUCCA09. Next base: position 5,191 of record JBCCYI010000226.1, on the reverse strand, counting down.
GGCGCGCTCGCGGACGTCCGTGTCGCCGCGGCGGGCGTCGATGACGCGGCGCTGCGTCTGACCAGTCTGGAGGCCGCGCTCACGGGTCAGGCCCCTGCCGCAGGGCTCTTTCAGGACGCCGCGGGAGAGGCCGCCGCTGGGCTCGACCCGCCAGCGTCGGCCGCTGTCACATCCGAATACAAGCGCGATCTGGTGCGTGCGCTGGTGCCGCGCGTGCTTGCGGCTGCGGTAGATCGTGCGCGCTGATCGGGAGGAGGAGCGAATGAACAAGATTGCAATCGAACTGGTCGTCAACGGGCGCACGCGGGAGGCGACGGTGCCGCCGCGGATGCTTCTGAGCGACTTCATCCGCCAGGAGCTTGCCCTGCCGGGGACGCATGTCGGATGCGAGCATGGGGTCTGCGGGGCGTGCACCATCCTGGTCGACGGAGAGGCCGTGCGCGCGTGCCTCATGTTCGCCGCCCAAGCCGATGGCGCAGAGCTCACCACCATCGAGGGCTACGGCACGGGCGATACGCTCCACCCCATCCAGCAGGCGTTCTGGGAGGAGCACGGCCTGCAATGCGGCTTCTGCACGCCGGGCATGCTGGCCGCCGCGCACGAGCTTCTGAGCGAGACCCCGGACCCGACGGACGATCAGATCCGCGAGGCGATCTCGGGCAATCTCTGCCGCTGTACCGGCTACGAATACATCATCGATGCGATCCGCTCTGCCGGCAAGAAGCTGCGCGCGCAGCAGGCCGAAGACGCGTTGCAGTCGGCGTAACGGCTGGCAAGGGAGACAGAGCATGGACCATCTGAAGACCAACATCATCCCGCCGAGCCGCCAGCGCGAGACAGCCCGGGCCGGCATGACCTGGATCGGCCAGAGCATCAAACGCGTGGAAGATCCGCGCATCCTTGCGGGCAAGGGCGGCTATGTGGACGACGTTGTCGTTCCCGGCATGGCCCACGCCGCGATGGTGAGCAGCCCCCATGCCCACGCGCGCATCGTGTCGATCGACACGGCCAAGGCCAAAGCGCTGCCCGGTGTGATCGGTGTCTATACTGGGGAGGACCTCGCGACGGTGGTCGATCCCTGCCCAAGCTTTGCGTCGCCCCCGGTGACCCAGCATGCCATGTGCATCGACAAGGTGCGCCATGTGGGCGAGGTTGTGGCCGCCGTGGTCGCCGAGGATCGCTACATCGCCGAGGACGCCGCCGCGCTGATCGAGGTCGAATACGAGGTGCTGCCCGCCAATGTCGACATCGAAGCCTCCCTGGAAGCCGAGGGCGACGCCGTGCTGCACCCGGCGGACCGCGAGAGCAACCGCGCGCTCGACGAAAGCTTCAGCTTCGGCCCCGTGGAGGAGGACTTCGCCGGGGCGGACAGGGTGATCAAGCGTCGGTTGCGCTGGCATCGGTCCTCGGGAACGGCGATCGAAACCTGCGGTGTCGTCGCCCAATACGATGCCTTCAAGGGCGGCTACACGATCCACGCCAACACCAACTTCTACAACTTTATCCCCTTCGTCATCGGCGGTAGCCTGCGCGTGTCTCCCGGCGAGCTGCGCCTGATCCCCGTTCTGACGGGCGGCAGCTTTGGCTCCAAGGTCTTTATCCACAAGATCATCATCCTGACGGCGGCTTTGGCGCGCCTCTCCGGGGTGCCGGTGAAGTACATCGAGGACCGGCTGGAGCATTTCACGAACTCCGACAGCCATGGCTCGGATCGTCTCTACGATTGTGAAATGGCCGTGATGAACGACGGGACGTTCAAGTCCCTGCGCTTCACCGTGCTCGACGACTACGGCGCCTACTTCCAGTTCGGCGTCGGCACGCACGGCAACGCGATGGCTCAGGTGACAGGCCCTTACCGCATCGAGAGCTTTGCCATGCGGGTGATCGCCGTGCTCACCAACAAGTGCCAGCAGGGGCCCTATCGGGGCTTCGGGTCCGAGGTCACGAACTGGGTCATGGAGCGCATGGTCGACGCCGCCGCCGAAGAGCTGGGGCGCGACCCGGTGGCGCTGCGTGAGCAGAACATGATTCAGCCCGACGAATTCCCCTACATGATCACCACCGGCAACATCTACGACAGCGGCAACTTCCAGGAGGTGCTGGCCCAGGCGAAGTCCCTCTTCGACCTGGACGCGTGGAAGGCCAAGGCGGCCGCCGCGCGCGCCGAGGGGCGCTGTGTCGGTGTTGGCGTGGCGACATGCATGGAGCGGAGCGTCTATGGCCCGACGGAGTGGTGGTTTCTCAACAACAAGGAGCAGCCGGGCTTTACCCTGACGTCCACGCCCGAAGGGATCTCGGCCCGGTTCGACCCTTCGGGCAAGCTCTTTGTGACGCTGAATTCCTGCATGGTCGGGACGAGCCCGGAAACGGTCGTCACGCAGGTCCTGGCCGAGCGTCTGACCGTGGCGCCCGAGGACATCGTCTTCAACTACGCCGACAGCCAGACGGGCTTCAACGGCGTCGGCCCCCAGGGCAGCCGCTTCACCGCCATGGTCGCGGGCGCCTGCATCACGGCCTCCATCCGGCTTGAAGAAAAGCTCATGCGCTTCGGCGCGCATCTGCTGCAACGCCGGGTCGAGGATCTGGAGCTGCGCAACGGGAGCGTCGCCGTCAAGGGCGGGCTGGAGGATCAGGCGAAGACCTTTGCCGAGATCGCGCTGATGTCGAGCTTCTTCCGGCTGAGCTTCCCCGACGAGGAGGAGTATGACAGCGGGCTCGAGACGACGGCTGTCTACGACCACCCGATCTCGGCCGAGCCCGATCCCGACCGCAAGCACCTGGGGATCTTCTATCCCATCGTCGGGCACATCTGCCATATGGCCGCCGTGGAGGTCGACCCGGAGACGGGCAAGGTCGAGATCCTCGACTATGCCGCGGTGCACGACAACGGCACGATCGTGAACCCGCGCACGCTCGGCGGGCAGGTCTGGGGCGGCACCGCAAATGGCATCGGCACGACCCTGACCGAGCAGTTCGTCTACGACGCGACGGGTCAGTTCACCAATCCCAACTTCGCGGAGTTTGCGCTGCCTTCGGCGCACGAGATGCCGAAGAACCTCAAGCTGGGTCACGTCGAGACGCCGAGCCCCTATACCGAGTACGGGATCAAGGGCGGCGGAGAGGGCGGGCGCCTGGGCGCGCCGTCCGCGCTGACGACCGCCATCGAGGATGCGCTCCGCGACAAGGGTGTCACCATCTCGGCGCTGCCGGTGACACCGCCCGTCCTGCGCGGCTTGATCCGCGAGGCCGAGGCCGCCTCCCTGGCCGCGGAATAGGGGCGCCCGCCATGGCTGAGGCGAGACCCGTCATCATCACCTGCGCGATCACCGGCGCAATCCACACGCCGTCGATGTCGCCCCACCTCCCAGTCACCGCGGAGGAGATCGTCGCCTCCGCCCTCGGGGCGGCGGAGGCGGGCGCGGCGGTCCTGCACCTGCATGGCCGCGACGAGGAGACGGGGCGCCCTGACCAGAGCGTCGCGGCGTTCCGGCGGATCGTCGAGCCCTTGTCGGCGGGGACGGCGGCGGTGCTGAACCTCACCACAGGCGGCAGCCCCTATATGGCCGCCGCCGAACGGGTCGCGCCCGCGCGCGACCTCGCCCCGCGGCTCGCCTCGCTCAACATGGGGTCGATGAACATGGGGCTGTTTCCGATGCTGAACCGCCATGCGGTGTTTCAGCAGCCGTGGGAGCGGGAGCATCTGGAGAACAGCCGCAGCCTCATCTTCCGGAACACTTACGAAGACATCGCGCACATTCTCAAAACGTGCGACGAGAACGGCACCCGGTTCGAGTTCGAGTGCTATGACACGTCCCATCTCTACAATCTGGCGTATTTCGCCGAGATCGGGGCGGTCCGGCCACCCTTCTTTGTCCAGACGGTCTTTGGCCTGATGGGCGGGATCGGCGCCCACGTCGATGACATCACTCATATGCGGCGCACCGCCGAGCGTCTCTTCGGGGCAGACCTCGTCTGGTCCGCGCTCGGCGCAGGCGCCAACCAGATGCGCGTCGCCGCGACGGTTGCGGCCTCCGGCGGGCATGTCCGCGTGGGGCTGGAGGATTCGCTCTGGGCCGGGCCGGGGCGGCTGGCGACCTCCAATGCCGAGCAGGTGCATCAGGTGAAGGCGATCCTAGAAGGCCTCGGGCTGCGCGCGGCCACGCCCGAAGAAGCGGCGGAGATCCTTGACCTCGCGCCGGCCCCGCTCGATAGGAAAGGTGCTGCGTGACGGACGACGTGGACAGAATGAGCGACGAGATCACTCTCGAAACGGCCTTCGGGGCGACGCCCCCGACACCGGCCCGTGCCTCGGCGCGCAAACCGGGACGGCCCAAGGGCAGATCCTCCGGGGAGACCCGCGAGCGCATCCTCGATGCCGCCGAGCGCATCTTTGCGGACGAGGGGTACGACGGGACCGCGCTGAGGGACGTCGCGCAGGCCGCGGGCGTGCAGCTCCACGCGGTGGGTTACCATTTCGGGCCAAAGGACGTTCTCTTTGATACCGTGATCTCCAGGCGCTCGGTGATCATGACGGAGCTCAGGATGAAGGCTCTGCGCGCGGCGAGGCGTGCCGCCGCCGGGGACGCGATCCCGATCGAGCGGCTCGTGCGCGACTACATCAGCCCCTTCGTTCTGTCCGCCGGGGAGGGGGACAACGGGTGGCGCGCCTACGCGGCGCTCATGGGGCGGCTCGCCAATTCCCCCCTTGGGACGGAGATCATCGCACGCCACTACGACGCGACAGCACAAGAGTACCTCACGGAGTTTCGTCGCGCGCTGCCGGGCGTGCCCGAAGCCGACGTGATCGAGGGCTTCTCTGCGATGGTGGCCGCGATGCTGGGGCTCTGCGCTGACACCGGCCGCCCCGCTCGCCTCAGCGACACCGAGGGCCCGCGCCGCAAGACGGCTGAGAGCCTCGAGACGCTGGTCCGGTTTCAGACGGCGGGGTTTCTTGCGCTGCGCACGGCGCAAGGATCTGGGACGTCTTAGAGGCACGGCGACCGGTGCAAGGCGATGTCAGCAGACAGCTCCCGCGCACGGCCCGGGCGCACTCGCCGTGACCTTGGCCGACCGGTCGGTCTATAGCGATCCAAGGCGTACTGCCCCGCTAGGTAAGGAGTGGATTCAGATGGAGATACAGCGGCTCGACCACGTGAACGTTCGAACGAGCAGATTGGAAGAGATGGTACGG
>JBCCYI010000225.1:0-7136 GCA_039189975.1 Pseudomonadota bacterium | reverse complement strand
TGTCCCAGCCCTGCGTGCCCGCCGCCACGAATGTCGGCGTTTTCTGGCCCCGCATCGGGATCGCCCGCAAGCCGGGCCTTGCTGTACTTGAGTTTCTCGACCCGATCCCACCGGGCCGTCCCGTGCCCGACCTTATGGCAGACCTCGAAACCAGGGTCGAAGCGGCGTCCGACAGGCTCATGCGAGAGGCTGGCTTCTCTGCCACTCCCGCCAAGAACCCCGCCTGACCCCCGTCTTCTTCTTGCTGAAAATACCGCCGCCGGAGGCGGTCCGACATCGTCAAACCGCGCGCCGCATCTTGAAAGGCCCTGTCCTCCAAAAGGCGCCGGGTTCCCTGCTTCGGATCACGCCAAACGCTGCTGTTGCTCCCCGTGGGAGGGCACGACCCTAGGCCACTGACGGGGCCCGCGACGTACCGAGGGCAGACGCGTGCGGTTCAGGCGCGTCCCGCCGCGGCCGAAAGGGTCAGCGGGTCGATCCCAAGGGTTGCCAGGGCGCCCGTCCACTTCGCATCCGGGTCCGTGCTAAAAACAAGCTCCGAGCGTGCCGGGCACGTCAACCACGCATTGCGTGCAATCTCACCCTCAAGCTGACCAGGGCCCCAGCCCGCATAGCCCAGAGCCATCAGCGACCGGTCCGGTCCCAGCCCGCGCGCGATGTCCTCCAGGATGTCGAGCGTCGCGGTCATTGCAAAGGTCTCGTCCACCTGCAGCGTTGCATCCTTGTCGCTGTATTCGCTGGAATGGAGGACAAATCCCCGTCCGTGCTCCACGGGCCCACCCATATGCACTGGCAGGCTCTGCACGTCGTCGGCCGGGGTGATATCCAACTGGGACAAGAGCTCGGCAAAGCTCAGATCGGCAACGACATTGTTCACGACCAAGCCCATCGCGCCCTCTGTCGAATGCGCGCACAGGAACACCACGGAGCGGTCGAAGCGCGGGTCGGCCATGCCGGGCATCGCAATCAGAAGCTGACCGGTCAGGTCGATCTCGGAGGGCACGTCGGACGTGGTGAAAGCTTGAGGCATGGCTTTAGGATGGGGCGCCTACGCGCTCAGGGCAAGGCCCCTGCGCGGCCGGAGCGCGCCCGGCGTCCGAGCCTGGCCCGGTCGTCCGCCGCCGATGGCTCGGCCATGGCTCAGTCATGTGACCCGTGGGCAGGACTCCAAGGGCAGAGCGTGCCCTCATGGTCCCAGTGCCATGGCCCCTGTGCCGCAGCCCGAGCGCCGCGGCCCGGATGCCAAGCCCAAGCACCATGGCCCAAAGTCCACGGCAATGTGACCGGCTCTGACATTCCCTTCGGCATCGTCCTCGCGTAGCCAAGAGCCATGCCAGTTTTATGCAACGCTCCCCTCCGCATCCTGATGCGAGCCCTGATCGGACTTGCGGTCCTCGCCGCCGTCGCGCCGCAGCCATCGGCGGCGCAAAGCAACGTGCCTGCCGACGTCGTACGCGCGGAGGTGCTGCCCGGTTGGACAACCGCCGATGGCACGCGGATGACGGCGTTGCGCCTAATCCTGGCGCCAGGGTGGAAGACCTATTGGCGCGCGCCGGGGGACGCCGGCATCCCCCCGCATTTCGACTGGTCGGGCTCGGATAATCTGGCCGGCGTTCGCATCCACTGGCCCGCGCCGGATGTCTTCTACGACCACGGCATGCGGACGATTGGCTACGCGGACGAGGTCGTGTGGCCCATCGAAATGCGTCCCCAGAACCCCGCAGACCCGATCGCAGTGGCGGCCGTTTTGGATCTCGGAGTGTGCGAGATGGTCTGCATCCCGGCGCAGCTCAGCTTTGCCGCAGATTTCTCTGGTCCGGGACGGATGGATCCCCAGATCCGCGCCGCCCTCGCGGAACGCCCTATGCCTGCGCGTCGGGCGGGTGTCTCGGGTGTGGACTGCACGCTGACGCCGATCGCCGACGGCCTGCAACTCGATGCCACCATTACCCTGCCGACCACCGGTAGCGGTGAGATCGCGTTGGTTGAGGCGGGCGACCCAAGTGTTTGGGTGTCGGAGCCGCAGACCGTCCGGCGCGGTGACCGTTTGCGCGTGCGCGCCGATCTTGTCCCGGCGCCAGGCCGCCCTCTCGTGATCGAGCGTCAGGCCCTGCGCTTTACCGTCATCGGTGCTCGCGAGTCTGTCGATATACGGGGGTGTTGAGACCCCAAAGCCCGCCTTCGTAGCGCCAGCCCGCTGCGCGCCAGTGATTGCAAGCGCGCGCCCAAACGGCCATATGGGCGCCACGGCACTGGCGGAGGAAGGACCGGCGTGAAGAGCTATCTCGAATTTGAAAAGCCCCTCGCCGAGATCGAAGGCAAGGCCGCGGAATTGCGGGCAATGGCCCGCGCCAACGCAGAGATGGATGTCGAGGCCGAGGCCGCCGCGCTCGATGCCAAGGCCGAGACGATGCTGGTCGACCTTTATGCCAAGCTCACGCCGTGGCGCAAATGTCAGGTCGCGCGGCATCCCGAGCGCCCGCATTGCAAGGATTACATCGAGGCGCTCCTAACCGAGTACGTGCCGCTCGCCGGGGACCGCTGCTTTGCCGATGATCACGCCGTTTTGGGCGGCACAGCCAGGTTTCGCGATCGTCCGGTCATGGTGATCGGGCACGAAAAGGGGCACGACACGAGCACCCGGATCGAGCGTAACTTCGGCATGGCCCGCCCCGAAGGCTACCGCAAGGCGATCCGGCTGATGGATCTCGCGGATCGGTTCGGCCTGCCCGTCATCACGCTGATCGACACGCCGGGCGCCTACCCCGGCAAGGGCGCCGAGGAGCGGGGCCAGTCCGAAGCGATTGCCCGGTCGACGGCCAAGTGTCTGTCGCTCGGCGTGCCGCTGGTGTCGACGATCATCGGCGAGGGCGGGTCCGGTGGGGCGGTGGCCTTTGCCACGGCCAATCGCCTCGCGATGCTGGAGCATTCGATCTACTCGGTGATTTCGCCGGAGGGCTGCGCGTCGATCCTGTGGAAGGACGCCGAGAAGATGCGGGAAGCGGCCGAGGCGTTGCGGCTGACGGCGCAAGACCTGCACGAGTTACGCGTTTCGGACCGGATCGTGCCCGAGCCCACGGGCGGCGCCCATCGCCACCGCGACGCGGTCATCGCACAGGTGGGCGACGTGATCGACGGGATGCTGCGCGAGCTCGACGGCATGACGCCGGATGCCCTGCGCGACCATCGCCGCCAAAAGTACCTGCAGATGGGTGGCCAGGGCCTTGCCGCTTAGAACCTCTCTCCTTTGAGTTGCGTGAGGATGCCACCGCCGAACGGCGGGGGCGCGGGGCAATGCTGGCCAGGATCCGCTCAGCGTGCGCACCTCTCACTAAAGAGGCCGTTAGGGGGCGCCGGGCCGAGCGTCGCGGCAGCCCCTGTCCCGCCGATGATCACCCGCCCGCCCCAAAAGACGTCTTTTTCCTGCTGCTGTGCGCCTCACCCAAGCATCCTGCGCCTTCGCTCTAAACAGCATCTCGCGCGGCGGAGGAGCCACCCCATCCTTACCAGCGGCTAAGTCATCGTGATTGCGCCGCTCTGCGGCATCGGTGCTCCTCGCCTGACGGAAAAAAACCGGGTAGCGGTCGCTCGCGGAGTGCCATCTGTCGTCGTCGCGCCTTTCGCGTGATCGCGCCCCTGATAGGGTCCGGCTCGGGGCACGCCGGCGACGTTGAAGGAGCTTTGTCATGATCCAGACACCGTATCTTTTGTTTTTGGGCGACGCGCCCGACGCCTTGTCGGCCAAGGTGGCCCAGGGGATCCGCGACTGGCGCCCGGACTTCGCCGTCGCGCAATACCGGATGGACGGGTGCCAGGCGGATATGGGCCTGCCCGACATGACGCTGGCCGAGGCCTATGCGGCCGGCGCCCGAACGCTCGTGATCGGTGTGGCCAACCGGGGCGGGACGATCTCGCCCGCCTGGCGCCACGTCCTGGCCGAGGCGTTGCTGGCGGGGTTCGACCTTGCGTCGGGCCTTCACAACCTGCTGCGGGACGAGCCCGAGCTTGTCGAGGTCGCCAAGGCCGAGGGGCGGGCGCTGCACGATGTGCGCGTCCCCAGCGTCGACTATCCGATCGCCAACGGGCAGAAGCGCGCGGGGCTGCGGTGCCTCGCGGTCGGCACGGATTGCTCCATCGGCAAGATGTACACCGCGCTCGCGATGGACCGCGAGATGACCGAGCGCGGCATGAAGGCCACGTTCCGCGCCACGGGCCAGACGGGGATCCTGATCACCGGCGATGGCGTGCCGCTCGACGCGGTGATCGCGGACTTCATGGCCGGGGCGGTGGAGCATCTCACCCCGCCGAACGACGCCGACCATTGGGATCTGATCGAGGGGCAGGGCTCGCTCTTTCACGCGTCCTACTCCGGGGTGACGCTGGCGCTGATCCACGGGGGGCAGCCCGACGCGCTGATCCTTTGCCACGAGCCGACGCGCACCCACATGCGCGGGCTGCCCCACTATGCCCTGCCGACGCTGGAGGAGCTGCGCGAATTGGCGCTGACCCACGCGCGGCTGGTCAACCCGGACGTCAAGGTCGTCGGCATATCGGTCAACACCGCCGCACTTCCCGAAGACGAAGCGCTGGCCTACCTCGCCCAGCTGGAAGCGCAGATGGGCCTGCCCGCCTGCGACCCGTTCCGGCAGGGGGCGGGCAAGCTCGTCGACGCTCTGGCCGCCTATGCGTGAGCGCATGCGGAGCAGCGAGATGCAGCGGGGCCGACCATGGGGCCAACAACAGGGAGCGCGCGCGCCATGGACATAACCGTCTCGCAGGACGTGTTCCGGCTGGCCCAGGCCTTTACGATTTCGCGCGGGAGCCGGACGGAGGCCAAGGTCGTGACCGTGCAGGTCAGCGATGGCGACCATCGCGGCTGGGGCGAATGCGTCCCCTATGCCCGCTACGGCGAGACGCTGGAGAGCGTCGAGGCACAGGTGCGCTCCGTCCCGACAGACGGACTGACCCGGGCCGCGCTGCAGGAGGCGCTGCCCGCAGGGGCGGCGCGCAACGCGGTCGACTGCGCGCTGTGGCACCTGGAGGCCGCGCGCGCGGGCCAGCGGGCATGGGAGCTTGCGGGGCTGAGCGCACCGGGGCCGGAGATCACGGCCTACACGCTCTCGCTCGACACGCCCGAGGCGATGCGCGCGGCGGCCCAGGCGCAGGCCCATCGCCCGCTCCTGAAGATCAAGCTGGGCACGCCCGATGACATGCCGCGGCTCGAAGCCGTCCGCGCCGGGGCGCCCGAGGCCCGCATCATCGTCGACGCCAATGAGGGCTGGTCGGCCGAGATCTACGCCGACCTCGCCCCGCATCTGGCGCGGCTCGGCGTGGCGCTTGTCGAACAGCCGGTGCCCGCGGGCGAGGACGACGCCCTGCGTGGGCTCGACCGACCCGTCCCGCTGTGTGCGGACGAGAGCGTGCACGACCGGGCCACGCTGGGCCGGCTCGAAGGCCTCTACGACATGGTCAACGTCAAGCTCGACAAGACCGGGGGCCTGACCGAGGCGCTGGCGCTGCGGGCCGAGGCCGAGGCGCGCGGGTTCGGCATCATGGTGGGTTGCATGGTGGGCACGTCGCTTGCCATGGCGCCCGCCGTCCTTCTGGCGCAAAACGCGGCGGTTGTGGACCTTGACGGCCCCTTGCTGCTGGCCGAAGACCGGGCAACACCGCTCGTCTACGACGCGGACGGGGTGCATCCGCCCGCGCCGGAGCTTTGGGGATAGGAGATCGCGATGAGCCGTATTGTCTATGTCAACGGGGCGTATGTGCCTGAAGAGGAGGCGAAAATCTCCGTCTTCGATCGCGGGTTCCTCTTTGCCGACGCGGTCTATGAGGTCACGAGCGTGATCGACGGCAAGCTCATCGACTTTGACGGCCATGCCAAGCGGCTCTGGCGCTCTCTCGGCGAGCTGGAGATGGACGCGCCGGTGACGGAGGACGAGCTTCTCGACATCCACCGCGAGCTTCTGGAGCGCAACGCGCTGGAGAACGGCCTCGTGTATCTTCAGGTGACGCGGGGGTCGGCGGATCGCGACTTTGTCTTCCCCGAGGCGGCGGCGCCGACGCTGGTGCTCTTCACCCAGGCCAAGGATGTCGTCGAATCGGCGGCCGCCAAGACGGGGATGCGCGTCATTTCCATCCCGGACCGGCGCTGGGGGCGGCGCGACATCAAGACGGTGCAGCTGCTCTACCCGTCGATGGGCAAGATGATGGCGAAAAAGGCCGGGGCGGACGATGCCTGGATGATCGAGGACGGCGCCATCACGGAGGGCACGTCCAACAACGCCTACATCGTCAAAGGCGGCAAGATCATCACCCGCCATCTGGGCGAGGAGATCCTGCACGGGATCACGCGCGCGGCGGTCCTCGCCTTTGCCCGCGAGGCGCAGATGCAGGTCGAGGAGCGGCCTTTTACCTTGGAGGAGGCGCAGGCGGCGGATGAGGCGTTCATCACCTCGGCGTCGTCCTTCGTGACGCCGGTGATCGAGATCGACGGCGTCGCCGTGGGCGATGGCGCGCCGGGCCCGGTGGCCCAGCGCCTGCGCGAGATCTACCTCGAAGAGAGCCGCAAGAAGGCCGTCTGACCACCCGTTTTGGTCAGTACCCCAGCGCGATGCCATCCTTGCGGGGGTCCGAGGCGCCGACGAGCAGGCCGTCGCCCAGATCCATCCGGATGGCCTGGGCGCCCCCGATGGGGCTCGGCGCCTCTGCGACGGGCTGGCCCAGGGACGCCAGCGCCTCAGACACGGATGGCGCATAGCCCCGCTCAATGAAGAGCTGCCCCTTGGCGATGTCCGCGAAGGCACGCGGCGCGTCGAGAGCGTCCTGCAGCTCCATCCCGTAGGTCGCCAGATTGGTGATCAGACGGGCGTGGCCCGTCGCCTGGTACGGCCCGCCCATCACGCAGAAGGGCATCGTCACCTCTCCGGTGCGCCTGACCATCGCCGGAAGGATTGTGTGCATCGGGCGCTTGCCGCCGCCGAACTCGTTGGCGTGGCCGGGTGTCAGATTGAAGCCGAACCCGCGGTTGTGGAACAAAATCCCGTACTTGGGACTCGCGATGCCGGAGCCGAAATCGTCGAAGATCGAGTATATCAGGGAGACGACCATCCGGTGTTTGTCCACCACCGTCA
>JBCCYI010000224.1:0-7240 GCA_039189975.1 Pseudomonadota bacterium | reverse complement strand
CCGCTCCCCCCGCCGGTGGGGGCTACCATTTTGGGCCCCGCCCGCCTCCGCTTGATGGTGGTTCCGTGCCCGCGTTGAGCGCTTATGCCGCGAGCGTCTGCCGCGCGCGCAACGCCCGGTAGAGGCCCCCTTCGCGTGCCATCAACGCATCCGGTGTGCCGTCTTCCACGATCCGGCCCCGGTCAAAGACCAGGATCCGGTCCATCCGCTCAACCGTCGCCAACCGATGCGCAATGACCAGCGTCGTTCGGCCGTCCATGAGCCGTTCCGCCGCTTCGGCCACACGCGCCTCTGCTTCGGAATCGAGCGAGGACGTTGCCTCGTCCATCACAAGCACCGGCGCATCCGACAGGAACGCGCGTGCGATTGCGACACGCTGGCGTTCCCCGCCCGAAAGCTTCACACCGCGTTCACCGACCTTCGTGCCGAAGCCCTTGTCCAGCCGGTCGATGAAGTCGACCGCACCAGCGCGCGTCGCGGCGGCCCGAACCTCCTCCAGAGTGGCGCCCGGCCGGGCATAGGCGATGTTCTCCGCAAGCGAGCGGTGAAACAGGATAGGCTCCTGCGGAACAAGCGCGATGTGGCTGCGCAGCTCTGCGAGCGGTACGTGCGCGATGTCCACGTCTCCCAGCAGGATCGCCCCGTCGGTCACGTTGTGGATCCGCTGGATCAGCTTGACGAAGGTCGTCTTCCCCGACCCTGACCGCCCCACAAGGCCGACCTTCTGGCCCGCAGGAATGGCCACGCTGAGATCGGTAAAGAGCGGCACCGAGGCGCCAGCATAGCCATATGTCACCCTCTCAAAGCGCAGCGCGGCGGCGCGTGTCGGCAGGGCACGGGCTGGCGTGCGCGCGACAGCCTGCTCGGGCGCCGTGGCCATCAGTTCGACAAGCTCCTCCGCATCGTTCACAGCCTTTTGCAACATCCGTACATGGTGTCCGATCTGCCGCAGATACCCATCCAGCATCCCAAGGGCTGCAACGACGAAAGCGATCTCTCCCGCTCCGGCGAGCCCGCGCGCGAAGGCGAGGAGAGCGCCTCCCAAAACCGCGGCCCGAAGGGTCCACAGCGCCACATCCTGCATCAGGCCAGACCATGTCCCCCGGCGCCACGTCCGGCGCGTGCGGTGGGCCCACTTGGTGAGTGTGCGACCGAGACGGTCATCTTCGCGCGCTTCGCCCGCATGCGCCCGGACCACCGCATTCGACGTTATGGCGTCGGCAAGGGCACCGGACACCCGGCTGTCCTGCGCGTTCGACAGGCGTGCGGCGGGTGCCGTCCAGACCAGGGTCAGCACCAGCGAAAGCGCCAGAAAAACCGCTGCGCCGACGAAGGCAACAAGCCCGAGTTCCCACCGCAAGGCGGTCAGCGTTGCGATTGTCCCGATCAGCACAAGTGCGGACGGCAGGAGGGCAAGCAAGAGGACATCGGCCATGTCGTCCAGCGCCCAGGCACCGCGCGTGATTTGCCGGACGGTGGATCCGGCGAAGGCATTCGCATGCCAATCGGCGGGTAGCCGCTGGACGCGTGCGAAGGCTTCCGTTTCCGCGGCACGCATGGTTGGGATCGTCAGATCTATGATTGCAAAAAAGCTCAGGACCTTAGCGCCAAAAGAAACTGCGCCGAGCGAGAGCAAAATCGAAAACTCCGGCCACGCGGACGCGCTCTCAGACACAGCGGCCACAAGGCGCCCCGTTATGACCGGAATGGCGATATCCGCCGCGGTCGAAATGAGGACCAAGACGATCAGGATAACAAGATGGAATGCGCGGCGCCGCCAAAGGCGAAACGCAAACGCCAAAACGCGCGCAAAAGCGCCGTCTGCATAGGAAATGCTCATGAAATCACACAGGAATGGACCCTGTGTCCCAAGTTGGGGGGGTGACTTTCGTCAGAGAGAGGTAACGCGTGTGACGCAGGCGCCGATAGCGCCCAAAGCGATCACTAGGAGCTTATTCCCATTGGGAAAAAGCCTCGGAGGAAACGCATGCTGATTTTCATGTTCGCCCTCCCTTTGTCTGGCGTTACTCGGTCGAATATGTGGCGCGAGCGAAGATGTCAAGCATGCATCTCGCACTTGAGCTGAATGAAACTGCAGGCGAGGTCGTAAAGACCAGTTTTTGCAAGGAAGGTGCGGGCTTTAGGCTTCAATCCAATTTGAGGAATTTTTTCCGTCGGTCTCGCGGAACAAGAAATCAGGTATCGTGACTGAACGTGGAAAATGAACTGCCCTCTTCCTCTCAAGGGAACTCCCTGCAATTCAAAGTGCAAGAAATGCGGCTGTTAGAGTTAGGAGAATGCTCCCATTGAAACGTCACGCAGTGCGTCCTCCGGAGCGTGGCGCACGCGCCAAAGGGCCTGTCCGGCGATTTTTCAGTTGCGCCGCGTCGAGGGTGGTCCAGCCGGGTGCGCCCGCTGGACTTTGCGGAAGCTAGACGTCGCCGCGAACCGGGACGGTGCGACGGCGGGCACGGTTCGACGCCGTCAGGTTCTGACGTCGGGCTCCGTGCGCCCCGTCCGCGCCTCGAGGTCGCACAGGTCCCTGGCCGCTGCGATGATCCCGACGAGCGCGTCTTGGGGCTCTTCCGCGAAACGTCCAGGATCGTCCGTGTAGTCCTCCAGGTAGATGCGCAGCGTCGCTCCGGACGTGCCCGTGCCTGAGAGCCGGAAGACCGCACGCCCGCCGCCGTCGAACAAGATGCGCACGCCCTGTCGCTCGGAGCGCGAGCCGTCCACCGGATCGTCATAGGCGAACTCGCCCGCGCTCTCGATCGTTCGCCTGGCCATGGACGTCCCGGCAAGCGTGTCGAGCTTGGTGCGCAGCGCCTCCATCAGCCCGTCCGCATCTGCACTGTCGATCCCTTCGTAGTCGTGGCGCGAGTAAAATGTTCGTCCGAACTCTGCCCAATGCTCGCGCATCAGCGCAGGCACCGTCTTGCCCGTCGCCGCGAGGATATCGAGCCACATCAGAACGGCCCAGAGCCCGTCCTTTTCGCGCACATGGTCGGAGCCGGTGCCGGCGCTTTCCTCGCCGCAGAGCGTCGCGCGCCCGGCGTCGAGCAGGTTGCCGAAGAATTTCCAGCCCGTCGGGGTTTCGTAGCAATCGAGCCCGCGCGCCGCGGCCACGCGATCGACCGCGCGCGAGGTTGGCATCGAACGCGCCACGCCTTTCAGCCCGTCGGCATAGCCCGGGCAAAGATGCGCGTTGGCGGCCAGCACGGCCAGACTGTCGGACGGCGTGACGTAGCAGTCGGGCCCGACGATCATGTTGCGGTCACCGTCGCCGTCAGACGCGGCGCCGAGGCCGGGCGCACCGTCGGCCATCATCACGGCCATCAGGTCGCTCGCCCAGATCGGGTTGGGGTCGGGGTGCATGCCGCCAAAGTCGGGCAGGGGGGTGCCGTGCACCACGGTGCCCTCGGGCGCGCCAAGGCGCTCTTCGAGGACGGCGCGGGCATAGGGCCCGGTGATCGCGTTCATCGCGTCAAACCGCATCCGGAACCCGCCCGCGAACATTTCGCGGATCCGGTCAAAGTCAAAGAGATTGGCCATCAGGTCGGCATAGGCGTCGACGGGATCAACCACCTCGACCGCCATGTCCCCGAGCCAGTGCGTGCCGGGCGTGGACAGATCCAGATCCGGGGTCTCCAACAGCGCGTAAGACGTTACCGCTGCGCTGGCCGCGTGGATCTTCTCCGTGACCCCTTCTGGTGCCGGCCCTCCGTTGGGCGTGTTGAATTTCACACCAAAGTCCGCATTTGGCCCGCCCGGGTTGTGCGAGGCCGACAGGATGATGCCCCCGTCGGTCTCTCGCGTGCGGATCAGATTGGAGGCCGCGGGCGTCGACAGGAGCGCGCCCTGGCCAACGATCACGCGCGCCATGCCCTGCGCCGCGGCCATGCGCAGGATCACCTGTGCGGCGTGATCATTGAAGTAGCGACCGTCCCCACCGAGTACCAGGGTCTTGCCGTCGACCCCGCCGATGCCATCAAAAACCGCCTGGACGAAATTCTCCAAATAGTGCTGGCCCTTAAAGACGGGCGTCTTCTTGCGCAGGCCGGATGTGCCCGGCTTTTGACCGGCTATCGGCTGTGTGGCGACTGTGATCCGCTCCATGTCGGCGTCCTCTCTCCCATGTGCACGCATCATACGGGCGGCCTCCCGCAGGGCGTCAAGCCTTCCCAGGTGCGCCGGTGGCACTGGCAGCCGGCGCCGCCAGTTGGGGTGTTCACCGGTCGTGCCGGGCAGGTTCGGCTGTTCGGTCTGACCCAGCGTGTCCTCGATCTGAAGCGCCACGAGGCGTGACGCTGTCTGCGCCAGGAATGCCTCCATATCGATGCGGTCTGTCCCTCCGATATGCGCGGCGAAGCTGTCGGCGTCCGCGGCGCGTGCGCTCTGGTGCGCGGCTGTCTCGGCTGGTGGTTCTGCGTTGATTTCGGCGCGCAGCGCGATGTCGCGCCCGCCGCGCCAGCCCGACCAAGTCGGCAGATCGTGGGTGCCGAAGGAGGCGAGCGCCGCGACAGGGTAGTCGGCCGCTGACCGCCAGCCTGCATCGTGCCCGCGTTCGAACTGGGCCACCGCACAGCCGAGGAGGCCGCTGTCGGCGAGGGCGAGGCGCAGCCCGTCGGGCACATTGCCGAGATCCTCGCCGACGATCAACGCGCCCGCCCGCGCGGCCTCCATCCGCGCCACGGCGAGCATGGCAGCGCGCGGCATGGTGACATAGGCGCCCGGCGCGCCGTCGGTCGGCACCCAGAACGCGCGCTCAAACCCCAGGACGTGGTCGACCCGCACGAGCCCTGCATGGCGGAACTGCGCGCGTAGGGTTTCCGCGAGCGGGGCAAAGCCCGTCGCGGCCAGCGCGTGGGGGATCATCGGCGCAAGACCCCAGGACTGACCGTCGGGGGAAAACCCGTCGGGCGGTGCCCCGAGCGACACGCCGCGTGCAAAGAGATCAGGCTCCCCCCATGTCTCTGCCCCCGCCGGATGGGTACCGACCGCCAGGTCGAGGTAAAGCCCGTGGCGCGCTCCTGACGCCTGTCGGGCCGCCTCGGCCAACTGCGTGTCCGCGCGCCATTGCAGCCAGACATGGAACGCGACCTCGCGCGGGTGCGCTGCGGCGAAGGCCGAGACGGCGGTGCTCTGCGGGTCACGGTAGGCTTCGGGCCAGTCTGGCCAGTAGGCCCCGAACTGGTCCGACAACGCCTGGTGGATCCCGAAACGCGTGAGGGCCGCCTCCTCCGCCGCCCAAAAGTCGCGAAACGCGGGGTCCGCCAGCGCGGCGTCCGTGCACTCCGCTTTGAGGGCGGCAAGCCGGGCGGGCGTTTCGGACGGATAGTCGATGAGCGCGGCGCCGGGCCGGGACGCCTCGTCCGCGGGCGCGATGTGCAGCACATTGAGCCTGCGGCGCGACGACGGCGAGTAGGGCGAAGCCATCGAGGGATCCGCCGGAAAGCCGGCGTGCACCGGGTTCAGCCCGATAAAGCCCGCGCCGGCGTCGGCAAGGCTCCCGGCGGCGTCGGCGAGGTCGAGATAGGTCCCGATCCCACCCTTCTCCGGGGGGCGCAGCCCGTAGAGCGGCAGCGTCACGCCCCAGCCTCGCGGCGGCAGCGCCAGGGTGCGGGGCGCGGAGATCAAGGTGCAGGCCCCTCTCTCGCCGACCACCATGTGCAGCCCGAGAGGCAGGGCGGGAAGCCGCCCCCCGGCGATGTCAACTGCGGTGCCGTCCTCCAGCGTCAGCGTCCCGTCCGCGCTGTCGTCCGGGTTCAGGCGTTGCCCCTCCCTGTCCGCTTCGATCACCTGCCATGGAACGGCGTGGCGCTCGCGCTGGTACGCGTCCAGCCGGTCGCGCGCTTCGGATGAGCCCGCCACGGGCGCGCCCATGGCAGCCAGGAGCGCCGCGGCAGTCTCCTCACTGGTGCTCCGTTGCGTGCCGGTTGTGTCCGTGTAGATCCGCTGCACGCCCAACGCTGCCGCCAGCGCGAGGATCGCGCTGGCCCCCGAAGCCTGCGCCTCGGGTGTCATGGGTCGAGTGCCAGCACAAAGACGGCCACCGACTGGCCCGCTATGCGCACGCGTCCAGCCCCGAAAGAGGCATCCGCCCCCTCACCGGCCCGCCGTGCCGGGGCATCGGGCGTGTCGGTGTCAAGCGCGCGCAGCCAGGAGCGCCCCGCAGTCGCCTCGGGCAAGACGACCGAGGCGGCCTCCTCCCCGGCGTTGAAGACCGAGAAGATCGCGCGTTCCGTGACCGCGTAGGAGGGTGTCTTTTGCGCCGTCCGCATTTCGACGCAGACCAGTCGCAACGTGGGATCGAGCCAGTCGCTCGTGGTCATGGGCGTGCCTTCGGCACCCCACCAGAAGAGATCCGGCTTGCCGTCGATCGCCCGTTCGCCGGCATGCAGAAAGAGCTTCTGGCGCAGAATCGGGTGCGCCCGCCGAAACGAGATCATCCGGGAGGTGAAGCGCAGGAAGGCGTCGTCGGCATTGTCCCAGTCGAGCCACGTGGTGTCGTTGTCCTGCGCATAGGCGTTGTTGTTGCCGCCCTGGCTGTGGCCAAGCTCGTCGCCCGCCAGGATCATCGGGGTGCCCTGGCTGAGCAGGAGCGTGGCCATCATCGCCCGCTTACGCCGGGCGCGCGCGGCCAGAATGCCGGTCTCGGTGGTGCGCCCCTCGGCGCCCATGTTGTCGGAAAAGTTCTCCGAATGCCCGTCGCGGTTCTCTTCGCCGTTGGCTTCGTTGTGTTTGCCCGCGTAGGAGACGACATCCTCCAGCGTGAAGCCGTCGTGACAGGTGACCAGGTTGACCGATGCGGTCGCGGCCCGCCCCGAATGGTCGAACTGCAACGCCGAGCCGGTGAGCCGGTCCGCCAGATCGGGCGCGCGGCCGGGGTCGCTGCGCCAGAACCGGCGCAGACCATCGCGGAACTTGTCGTTCCACTCGCAGAAGGGCGGTGGGAAGGCGCCGAGCTGATAGCCGCCGGGGCCCACGTCCCAGGGCTCGGCGATCAGCTTGATGCGGCCCAGCACCGGATCCTGGCGCAGCG
Source organism: Pseudomonadota bacterium (assembly GCA_039189975.1). GTDB lineage: Bacteria > Pseudomonadota > Alphaproteobacteria > Rhodobacterales > Rhodobacteraceae > HLUCCA09. Next base: position 198 of record JBCCYI010000224.1, on the reverse strand, counting down.
CGTCGAAGAAGGCCGCGCCGCGGAAAAAGCCACCGCCGAACTGCTCCTCGCGCCGCCCCAGCGACGTGGCCAGGTCGAAACGGAAGCCGTCGACCCCCATCACTTCGACCCAGTAGCGCAGGCTGTCCATCACCATGCGCAGCACCATCGGGTGGTCGATGTTGAGCGTGTTGCCGGTGCCGCTGTCGTCGATGTAAT
>JBCCYI010000223.1:0-7260 GCA_039189975.1 Pseudomonadota bacterium | reverse complement strand
GTGTCGTGCTTTGAGTACGACAAGGTCTGCGCGGATACGGGGCCGGCCTTCTTTGTCTCGGCAACAAATGTTCGAACCGGCAAGATCCGCGTCTTTTCCGGGACGGAGATTTCGACGGAAGCGATCATGGCGTCGGCCTGCTTGCCGACGCTCTTTCAGGCTGTCGAGCTTGAGGACCGCAAGACGGGTGCACGCGAGGCGTTCTGGGATGGCGGCTACACCGGCAATCCAGCGCTCTTTCCACTCTTTTCGCGGGACCTTCCTGCGGATCTTGTGGTGGTCAACATCAATCCGCTCTTTCGGCCTGATGTGCCGCGCACGGCGCAGGACATTCAGAACCGCATCAACGAGATAAGCTTCAACTCCTCGCTCCTGCGCGAACTCCGGGCGATCTCTTTTGTGAAGCGGCTGATCGCCGAAGGCAGGTTCAAAGCCGGCGAGATGGCGGACATCAATGTCCACATGATCGCCGACGATACTCTGATGCGGGAACTGAGTGTGGCGACCAAACTGATCCCCTCCGCGGTCGTGCTCACGCGCCTCAAAGATGCCGGACGCGCCGCTGCGGGGCGGTTCCTGGAGATGCACCGTGCGGATCTGGGCGAACGGAGCAGCGTCGACCTGATCGAGATGTTTTCTTAGAGCGTTTCGCGACAGTTCTCAGTCACGGATGATCGCGACGCGCAGCGTTGTACCGTTATGGTCGCGCCGTCCACTCTAAGTTGGAGTTTCATTCTTGAGGTGAACAGCGTTCGGGCGGCGGCGCGAGACCTCGCACGCGGCCGTCCGGTGAATCGTCGGCCACGTTGGCGCGGCTATGCTGGGCCGGGTTAGTCTCGAGATACCGCTGTGTTGGCTTGGCTTTGAGCCATTGTGACGGGCGACGCGGAGCGGGTGCGCAGAGTTTCGGTCACGGGACGGGTGCACGCGACTAGCGCTGGAGTGTCGTGCGCTCAAGCGCGTTCGACAGTCCGCGCGATTTCGCGCGCGGCGGGGCGAGCCTGGCCTGGAGGTACAATCGTCGGGGGGGCGTCCTCGGACGGTCCCTCCGGCCCCCCCGGATAGACGAGGCCTGCCGAAATCACCAGCTTGGCCGCATCTTCGACGGCCATGTCGAGCTCGATCACGTCCGATTTCGGCACAAAGAGCAAAAATCCTGATGTGGGGTTGGGCGTCGTTGGCAGGAAGACCGAAACGAGGCCCTCCTCCCTTGGGATGCGCCGCGCCAACTCGCCCTTCGTCGAGGTCGAGATAAACGCGATGGCCCAGATCCCACGGCGTGGATACTCGACGAGGCACGCCTTGTCGAAATTCGTCTCCGTCTGCGCAAACACCGTTTCGGCGATCTGTTTCAATCCGTTATAGATCGACCGGACGACCGGCATCCGATCCACCAGGCTTTCCGCCCACGAAATGAGAGACCGCCCGATCAGTCCTTTCGCGATCCAGCCCACGAGGATCGTGAAGAGCAGGAAGATGATCACCCCGACACCGCGTATGTCGATACCGATGTACTGCTCCGGGCGCCAGGCGCCCGGCACGAAGGGCAGCACGAAACCGTCGATCCATCCCACCACCGTCCAGATCAGGTAGGCGGTCAGCCCGATTGGCGCGATCACCACGATGCCCGTCAGAAACGACGCGCGCAGGGATGCAAAGAGGCCGGGGCGGCGTCTTGGTGGGATCGGGTCCATCTTCGGGTCCAGGAGTTGCGGCGGGCGGTCGGGCATTGCACTCATACTTCTCAGCTAGAGTGGAAGTAGGCGACGGAGCGGGGCGCCGCAAGTCTGTGGCGGGGTGTGCCCCCTAGGCAGGACCGGGCTCCGTTGCGGCTGCGCTGATTTCGCAGGCAATCGCGGCGCCCAAGCGGGCATTGTTAAGCACGAGGGCGATGTTGGTCGCCAGGCTACGGCCCTCTGTCAGCTCAAAGATCCGCTGGAGGAGGTACGGCGTCACCGCCTTGCCCCGGATGCTATCGCGCTCTGCTTCGGCCTGCGCTTGTGCGATGATCGGTGCGAGGGCGTCTGCGGGGATCTCCGCCGCCTGTGGCACGGGATTGGCGACAAGTTGCCCACCGGGCAGGCCAAGGCCGGCACGCAGAGCATGCGCCCGCGCGATCTCACCGGCGCTGTCCATTCGAAGCGGGGCCGCAAGACCACTTTGGCGCGACCAGAACGCGGGAAAGTCATCTTGCCCAAAGGCGATCACCGGCACGCCCAGCGTCTCCAGCACCTCGAGCGTCTTGGGTAGATCCAGGATCGCTTTCGCTCCCGCGGCGACGACCGTGACCGGCGTTGCGGCCAGCTCCTGCAGATCGGCCGAAACGTCGAAGGAGAGCTCCGCCCCGTGATGGACACCGCCGATGCCGCCGGTTGCAAAGACTGCGATCCCCGCGAGATGGGCCGCAATCATTGTTGCTGCGACCGTCGTGGCCCCAGTCCGGCCCGCGGCCAGGCAGGCGGCCATGTCGGCGCGGCTGACCTTGGCGACGTCCTGCGCCTGGGCCAGCGCGGCAAGGGCTTCGGCATCGAGCCCGATGCGGATCGCGCCGTCCATCAGCGCGATGGTGGCCGGCACGGCGCCATGCGCGCGTATCTCGGCCTCCACCGCCTGGGCTGTCTCCAAATTCTGGGGGTAGGGCATGCCGTGGGTGATGATTGTGCTTTCCAGCGCGACAACAGGGCGACCCTCGTCGCGCGCGACGGCCACCTCGGGGCTGAAGGACAATGGGGGGGTCATGATGTCGAGATGTAGAGGGCTGTTGCAGCGAGCGCCTCTTCGAGCGCGGCGGTTCCGGAGCCCCCTTGCGCCTCGGCGGCGATGTGCGAGGCCATGAAGGTGTCGCCTGCTCCGGTGACGCGGACGACGGAGACCTGTGGCGGGACAAGGGCGATCAGCGTGCCTTCGGCGTCTGCCTCGGCCAACGCCGCGCTTCCGTCCGTGACAAGCACGCGACGCGCGCCTTTCTCGCAGAGCATGCGTGCGGCTGTCGGGGCGTCCTCGAAGTCGCATCCGCACAGAAGCCCTGCCTCCACCCGGTTCAGATAGACCGTGGCGCGGGGATGCTGCAGCAATGGCGCGAGGCGTTTGGCCTTACCCGGCGAGGCTGGCGCAACGCGCAAATCGGCATCTGCGAAGAGATCGGAATGGGCGATCCGGGCAAACAGCGCCTCAGAAAGGTTCCCGTCAAGTGCGACGAGACCACGCCACGGGACCTTGCTGTCCGCCAGAGCCCCATCGGTGAGAGGCGACAGGATCAGCTCTCCGGCCTCCTCCAGCGAATGCGCGTCCGCGATGGCTGCGACAAGGCCGCTTTCGGCTTCGATGGCCATGTACTGATCGGTTGGCAACTCGTCGGACCAGGTGATGTGGTCAGTGATCAGCCCCATGGCGGCACACGCGTCGGCGAGACCGCGCCCCTCGGAATCACGCCCCAGCACGGTGAGCAGGGCAGGGCGCATGCCTTCGCTCAGGCACGCCATGGCGATGTTGAGCGCAACGCCACCCGGCAAGCGCTCAATGCGGCCCGGCACGTCATGCCCGACTTTCATCGTGTGATCCGTGCGTCCGATCGTGTCCCATAGGACCGAGCCGATACAGAGGATGTCTGGCTTGGCTGACATAGATGCGTCTTGCAATGCGGGGGCCTCCTCTGCAAGGCCTGAGTACGGGGCGTGCCGGTCCGCTGGCCGGAATTCGAAACGAGGGTCGGCGCCAGGGCTTGCAATGGGCGAAAATCTATCGCATACGCGCGCCACTTCGCAGGCGGGGTCGGGCCGATGGGGGAGACATCCTCATCCGGTCCACCGGTTGGGGCAGGCGCCCCTCACATCCCGCCGAGGCTTAAACCGGAAAGGATATCGCAAGCATGGCTTTGCCCGATTATTCCATGCGCCAACTGCTTGAGGCTGGCGTTCACTTTGGTCACCAGACGCAGCGGTGGAACCCGCGCATGGGCGAGTTCATCTACGGCTCGCGCAATGGCATCCACATCCTCGACCTGACCCAGACCGTTCCGCTGCTGGACGCGGCTCTAACGGTGGTCCGTGACACGGTCGCCAAAGGCGGCCGCATCCTCTTTGTCGGCACCAAGCGTCAGGCCGCACAGCCGATCGCAGACGCCGCGGAGCGCTGCGCGCAATACTACATGAACCACCGCTGGCTCGGCGGCACCCTGACGAACTGGCAAACGGTGTCCCAGTCGATCGGGCGCCTCAAGGCAATCGACGAGCAAATGGCGCTGGGTGCCGAAGGTCTGACGAAGAAAGAGCGCCTTGGCATGGAGCGCGACCAGCACAAGCTGACCGCCTCGCTCGGCGGTATCCGCGAAATGGGCGGTGTGCCCGACCTGCTGTTCGTAATCGACGTCGCGCGCGAGGACCTCGCCGTCAAGGAGGCCAACAAGCTCGGCATCCCCGTCGTCGCCGTGGTGGACACCAACTGCTCCCCCGACGGAGTGGATTATGTCATTCCGGGCAATGACGATGCTGCACGTGCCATCGCGCTCTACTGTGACCTGGTGTCCCGCGCCGCACTCGACGGGATGTCGGCGCAGATGGATGCGGCCGGCATCGACATGGGCGAGATGGAAGAGGCGCTTGGTGAGGAAATCCTACAGGAGGCTGCGACAGACGCCGCTCCCGAGGAAAAAGCCGACGCTTGAGCTGATCCGCACGCGCGGAGCGAGCAACACATCGCTGCGCGCGTGACCCTTGTCACGTCATTGACATGCACGGCGGGCACGCGCCCGCCACGTTCGACGATTCTATATCCGACCATTCAAGGAGATCCTGAGATGGCAATCACCGCTGCATTGGTGAAGGACCTGCGCGACAAGACCGGCGCAGGCATGATGGACGCAAAGAAAGCCCTGACGGAAACCGATGGCGACATGGAAGCCGCTGTGGACTGGCTTCGCACGAAGGGCCTTGCCAAGGCTGCCAAAAAGTCCGGGCGGACGGCCGCCGAGGGCCTCGTGGCGCTGCGCGTCGAAGGTGGCACGGGCGTTGCCGTGGAAGTCAATTCCGAGACGGACTTCGTGGCCAAGAACGCCGAATTCCAGGGCATGGTGCGCGACATTGCGGGCGCCGCATTGGGAGTTGCCGACGTGGACGCACTGAACGCCGCCGATCTCGGTGGCAAAACGGTCGCGGAGACGCTTACCGACAAGATCGCCACGATCGGCGAGAACATGTCGCTGCGCCGCATGCAGAAGCTCGAGGGCGACACGGTTGTCTCCTACGTGCACAACGCCGCAGCGGACGGCATGGGAACGATCGGCGTGTTGGTCGCTATGAGCGGGGGCGACGAGACGTTCGGGCGTCAGGTTGCCATGCACGTCGCCGCTGCAAGCCCCGCTGCGCTCAATGAGGCCGCGCTTGATCCTGCGATGGTCGAAAAGGAAAAGAACGTCCAGATGGACATCGCGCGTGAGAGTGGCAAGCCAGAGGCTGTCATCGAGAAGATGATCGTGGGCCGAATGAAAAAGTGGCTCGCGGAAAACACGCTCACCGGTCAGGCCTTCGTTGTGAACCCGGATCTGACGGTCGAGGCGGCGGCGCAGGAAGCCGGGGCGACGATCACGGGCTTTGTCCGGCTCGAGGTCGGCGAAGGCATCGAAGTCGAAAAGGAAGACTTTGCCGCCGAAGTGGCGAAAGCCGCACAAGGGTGAAGATTGCGACGCCGGTCAGGGTTGTCCCTGACCGGCGCGCCTCAGAGGCCGCTGGTGATCAGAAGTGCGTTGGAGCTCGGGGGTGTCCTGGGCCGCATTGACGCCAGAAGAGTTTAGCTTTTTGCGATAAACATCTGATTTTGCCAGTTTGCTTTGTGAATCGCTGCCGCTGTGGTCTCAACGTCCAATGCTGCCCTGGCGAGACGCAGATGCTTCTCGACGGTCGCGGGTGACAGGCCTAGCACCTGCGCCACGCCGGCAATCGTCCGCCCCTCCGCGATCAATTCGAGCACCTGGCGCTGACGATCCGTCAGCGGCCGCCGCGAGCCCGCGTGGGGCAGGGCACTTACACGTTGGTGCATCACCCAATTCATGGCTTCGATCGTGCGTCCGTGACGCGCCCAGACCTCGTCCAGCTCTGTTTGAGAGGACCCAACGCTGCCGCACAATGAGATGATCCCCATGAATCGGCTTTTTTCTCTGGGAAAAGCAATCGTGTAACCGGCCGTCACGCCAAATCGGCAGTTGAGCGCCATGATGCGTGTTTCGGTCTCCGACGGCGTGCGTGCAGTGTCCAAGAAGCCGCGATGCGACCAGGGCGCAGCCCCAGAGTTCGACAACGCCCAACGCAACATCGGCGCATGACGATATAGTTCTTGTCCAATGAACTCCTGCAAGTACTCCGGGTCATGGGCCGTGAGGATGAGCGCATCGTGGTGGTCACCGGGTCCACCATCGACTGTGAAACGATTGAAGCCATAGATCAAACGCGTAAAGCCGAATGCAGCCATGTGAGCCACATGCGCGTCCCACAGGACGGCGATGTCTTGCGTTGCCAGCGCTTTCTCGACGTAGTCGAGCATACAGACGGTCCCATGTTGCTTTCTGCCTTGTACGACCGCTTTTCCAGTCTGGATGACTCAACGTCTGAACTTCGCATAGCTTTGGCTTTCGAAGCACGGTCTAATGGGGTTGCTACATTGTTTGACATAATCTTGATTATCGGATTGCAATATATGTAGCCGCAAAGTTAGATTGTCCCACATCTGCAAAGTAGAAGTGTCACGCCCTGCCCCAATGAGAACAGGCAGAAAGTACGGACATGGGATGGGTTTTGATGAGCGAGCGCGAGCTGAACCGCGTCGAGGTGTTGAGTCAGGTGTGCCAGGGTCGGATGACGGCGACAAACGCGGCCGATGTCTTGGGATTGAGCCGCAGGCAGGTGCCCCGGCTTCTGAAGCGGTTCGAGGATAAAGGTCCGGCGGCGATCCGGCACAAGGCCCGTGGACGGGCGTCGAACAATCGGATCGATCCGGCCGCAAGAGAGTTTGCGGTGACCCTGGTGCAGGAGAGCTACCTCGACTTTGGCCCGACCTTCGCTGCCGAGAAGTTCGAGGAGGAACACGGGCTCAAGGTGTCACGCGAGACGTTGCGCAAATGGATGCAAGGAGACTATCCGAGATTCTGTGCCCTGGCGTGGTAGCTCTGAGATGAGGAGACCCACGTATGAGCATCGACAAAGACCTTCTGGACCAGCTGATGGAAGGGCGGTCGCCCGGTGATCTGTTCGGCAAGGACGGCGTTCTGGC
>JBCCYI010000222.1:0-7287 GCA_039189975.1 Pseudomonadota bacterium | reverse complement strand
AGCGCGGGTCCACCAGTCGCCGATGTCCTCAAAGTCCCAGACAGGGCGCGTCTGGCCGACCATGAAGGCGACCATCTTGCCGAGGTCCAGCCCGGAGCCGCCACCGAACGCGATGACGCCGTCATGGCCCCCGGCCTTGTAAGCGTCGATCCCGGCGGCAAGGTTCAGCTCCGACGGGTTCGGGTCGACCTCTGCAAAGAGCGCGCGGCCGAGACCGGCGGCCTCGAGGATGTCGAGCGTCTGCGCGGTGATCGGCAGGGCGGCGAGGCCGCGGTCCGTCACCAGAAGCGGGCGCGTCAGGCCCGCCTCGGCGCAGGCGGCGGGCAGCTCGGCGATCCGGCCCGCCCCAAAGCGGATGGCGGTGGGATAGGACCAGTTTGCGGTGAGCGTCATGCCTTGGCCTTTCTAAGGTGGTAAGAACGCGGGCGCGTGAGGTTTTGGTAGCCGATGGCGGACATCGCGCCGCCCCGGCCGGTGTCCTTGCAGCCGGTCCAGCAGATCGCGGGGTCGACATAATCGGCGCGGTTGAGAAACACCGTCCCTGTTTCGATCTTGCGCCCAAAGTCGAGCGCCCGCTCTGCATCCCCGGTCCAGAGCGAGGCGGTCAGCCCGTATTTGCTGTCGTTCATCAGCCCCAGCGCCTCGTCGTCATTGGCGACCAAGACAATACCGACAACGGGGCCGAAGCTTTCTTCCATCATCACCTGCATGTGGTGGTCGACATGCGTCAGCACCTGCGGCGCCAGATAGGCGCCCCCATCATCGGCCGGAAACGCAGCCGGGTCGATCAGGGGCCTGGCGCCCAGCTCGATGGCTTCGGCGACCTGCTCCCGCACTGTCCGAGCAAAGCGGCTGTGCGCCATGGGGCCGAGCGTCGTGGCCGGGTCGAGCGGGTTGCCGAGTGTCAGGGCGTTCACCCAGGCCGCGGCGCCCTCGACGAACGCATCGTAGTGGTGCTGGTGAACGTAGATCCGTTCGATCCCGCAGCAGCACTGGCCTGCGTTGAACATCGCGCCGTCCATCAGCGTGTCGACGGCCCAGTCGAGATCGGCATCCTCCATAACGTAGGCGGGATCCTTGCCGCCCAGTTCGAGGCCGAGGGCGGTGAAGGTGCCCGCGGCCGCCCGCTCGATGGCGCGGCCGCCGCCGACGGAGCCGGTGAAGTTGACGAAGTCGAACGCCTTGGCGCCAATGAGCGCTTCGGTGCCCGCATGGTCGAGCACGATGTTTTGGAAGACATCCTCCGGCACGCCGCCCTTGTGCAGCGCCTCGGCGAGCCGTTCACCGACCAGGAGCGTCTGGCTGGCGTGTTTCAGCACCACGGTGTTGCCGGCGATGAGCGCGGGCACGATCGTGTTGATCGCCGTCATGTAGGGATAGTTCCACGGCGCGATGACGAAGACGACGCCCTGGGGCGCGCGCTCGATCCGGCGCTCGAACGCATCGGAGCTCTCGACAATCGTCGGCGCCAGGGCCTCCGCGGCGATGCTGGCCATATGGCCGGTGCGCTCGTGGATGCCGCCGAACTCCCCGCCGTAGCGCGTGGGGCGGCCCATCTGCCAGGCGAGCTCTTCGACGATGCGCTCGGCGCTATCGTCAAGCGCCTTGATCCCGGCGGTGACCAGGGCAATCCGCTCTTCGAGCGGCGTTGCCGCCCAGCGGGCCAGGGCGCCGCGGGCGCGCGTGGCCGCGCGCGTCGCGGCGTCGGCGCTGAGTGCTTGGCGTTCGGCATAGAGGCTCCCGTCGACGGGAGAGATGCACTGGATCGTGGTCATGGGGCTGCTTTCGGTTCAGGCGCGTTCGAAGCCGCGCTTGACCTCCCAGTCGGTGACGACTCGGTCGAGCTCGGCGATCTCCCATTGCGCCGCGTTGTGGTAGTGGTCAACCACATCGTCGCCCATGGCCGCGCGCAGCATGGCCGAATCGTGCATGGCGGCGGCGGCCTCGCGCAGGGTCTTGGGGATCTCGCGGGCCTCTGTCTCGTAGAGATCCCCTCGGATTTCGGGCTCGAGTGCGCGCTTGTGCTCGATGCCGTCGAGCCCGGCGGCAAGCTGGGCCGCGAGCGCCAGGTAGGGGTTGAGGTCGGCGCCGCCGACCCGGCATTCGATACGGATGCCTTTCGTGTCGGGCCCGCAAATCCGGTAGCCTGCTGTTCGATTGTCGGTGGACCAGACTGCTTTGGTGGGAGCGAACATGCCGACGCAGAAGCGTTTGTAGGAATTGACATACGGCGCCAGGAAATACGTCACTTCAGAGGCGTGGGTGAGCAAACCGGCCAGGTAGTGGCGCATGGTCTCGGACATGCCGTGCTCGGCGTCAGGGTCGAGAAAGGCTGGCGCGCTGTCCTTCCAAAGCGACTGGTGGATGTGGGAGGAGGACCCCGCGCGATCGGTCGCGTATTTGGCCATGAACGTCAGGCCATGACCATGCTGGTGGGCGATCTCCTTGCAGGCATTCTTGGTGATGGCGTGCATGTCAGCTGTGTCGAGCGCGTCGGAATACTTGACGTTGATCTCCTCCTGGCCCGCCTCCGCTTCGCCCTTCGAGTTTTCGACAGGCACGCCCGCGCCATACAGACCGTTGCGGATGGCGCGCATGACGTGCTCTTCCTTCGAAGTGCCCATGATTGCGTAGTCGAGGTTGTAGCGGCCGAGGGTCTGCAAGTCTCGGTAGCCTTCGTCCCAGAGGGTGTCGAAGGGTTTCTGGAATAGGAAGAACTCGAGCTCCGTTGCCATCATCGGGGTGAAGCCCATGGCCTTTGCGCGTGCGATCTGGCGCTTGAGGACACTGCGGGGGGCGTGGGGCACTTCGGCATGGGTATGGTGGTCGAGGACGTCACACATCACCATGGCTGTGGCAGGCATCCACGGCACCTTGCGCAGCGTACTGAGGTCAGGTTTGTGGATGTAGTCTCCGTACCCTGCCTTCCACGATGATGCTGCATATCCCGGAACAGTATACATCTCCATGTCCGTTGCGAGCAGGTAATCGCACCCGTGGGTTTCGTCGTAGCCGCTGTCGACAAAGTGCGCAGCGTGAAAGCGCTTGCCCATCAACCGACCCTGCATGTCGACGATACAGGTCAGAACTGTATCGATCTCGCGGTTGGCGACGGCTTTCTTGAGGTCTTCGAAAGTCATATTTGACGGCATGCGCACTTTCTCGTTCCGTTGGGGGCGAAGACGAATTTTCGTACGAAAATTCGCGCTCCTGAGGAAATCTGTCCATAGGAGCGGCCGATTGTCCAGTTCCTCCGGTGCAGTCGGCCCTCCCGGTCGTTTGCTGTGAGCGCGGGGCGGCCAAGACTACTGCGCTGGGGTGGCTGGCAGCGGCGCGCCTTTTGGCGAGTGCTTGACGTAGGGTGGATTGGTTTCCTCGCTTTGGCTAGAGCGACGCCTGCTTTGGCTTCGTCGCTTCGGCAGAGAAGCGCACAATGTCGGCCACTCGGTCAAAGTGGTCGGTCAGCGGACTGCCATGGCGCCACACCATGCCGATCCGACGGGCTGGCTGCTTCTCGGGAAACCCGGTCACGGCAACGTCGGCAGAGCGGGTTTCCACCGGAACGGCCATTTCCGGGACAAGTGTGACGCCGAGCCCGGCGCCGACGAGCTGAACGAGCGTTGACAAGGAGCTGCCATCCAGCCCTTCGCGGGCGCGGACGGAGGGCATGTTACAAAACGACAGGGCCTGATCGCGAAAGCAGTGGCCCTCTTCAAGCAGCAACAGGCGCATTTCTGGTAGCGCCTCGACTAAAGGCACAGGCTGGCCCGAATCGCGGGCCGGACGCACCAGCATCATGCGTTCCGAGAAGAGCTCGCGCTCTTCGAGCCCGGGTTCGCCAAGGGGAAGTGCCAGGATCGCACAGTCGATCTGGCCGGCGTTCAGGGCGGTTACGAGACGGGGCGTCACGGTCTCGCGCACCTGCACATCGAGCTTTTGATAGCGCGCCCCCAAATCAGAAAGCACCCGCGGCAGGAGATACGGGGCAATCGTTGGGATCACACCGAGGCGCAATCGACCGACCATGTTGCCCTGTGCCGCGCGGGCCATATCACCGAGATCGTCCACGGCGCGCAGAATGTCCGACGCCCGCGCGACCACATCGGCACCGAAGGTGGTCAATCGGACCCCGCGCGACGTGCGCTCGAAAATGTCGGTGCCCAATGTCTCCTCCAGATCCTTGACTTGGACCGAAAGGGCAGGCTGCGAGACGGCGCAGGCCTCGGCCGCACGCCCGAAGTGACCGTGTTGAGCAAGAGCTTCGACATATCTCAGCTGGCGCAGGGTCAGATTTTTCATAAGATTATATTATAAGCGGGATTGGGAATTACAACTTAATCCAATGGCAGACGTCTGGTAGACCCCTGGGTGTCACGTGCGGGGATGGCCCCGCCCCACCACAGCAGCACTCCTACAAGAGAGGGATACGCCATGGACGGCAATGACATCAGCACGGGCAAATGCCCGGTGATGCACACCACATTCGGGGTTCAGTCGAACAGGGACTGGTGGCCCAACCAACTCAACCTGAAGCTTCTGCACCAGAATTCGGCGCTCAGCGATCCGATGGGCCTGGACTTCGACTATGTCGAAGCGTTCAAGGGCATCGACTACGACGCGCTAAAGGCCGACCTGACCGCCCTGATGACGGACAGCCAAGAGTGGTGGCCTGCGGATTACGGTCATTACGGTGGCTTTATGATTCGGATGGCGTGGCACGCGGCCGGCACCTACCGGACATCGGATGGCCGTGGCGGCGCCGGGACCGGTCAGCAGCGCTTTGCGCCGCTGAATTCCTGGCCCGACAACGGCAACCTCGACAAGGCCCGCCGCCTGCTGTGGCCGATCAAGCAAAAGTACGGCAATGCGATCTCCTGGGCCGACCTCTTCGTGCTGGCGGGCAACGTCGCGATCGAAGCGATGGGTGGCCAAACGTTCGGCTTCTCCGGCGGCCGCGCCGACACGTGGGAGCCCGAGGAGGACGTCTACTGGGGCGGCGAGGCCGAGTGGCTGCAAACCGCTGGCGGCCCGAACAGCCGCTACACCGGTGATCGCGACCTTGAAGTGCCGCTCGCCGCTGTTCAGATGGGCCTGATCTACGTGAACCCCGAGGGCCCGGACGGCAAGCCCGACCCGCTCGCCTCGGCGCGTGATATCCGCGAGACCTTCGCGCGCATGGCGATGAACGACTACGAGACGGTCGCGCTTACCGCCGGTGGTCACACCTTCGGCAAGGCCCATGGTGCGGGCGACGCCGCCCATGTTGCGTCTGAGCCCGAAGGCGCGCCGATCGAGGCGCAGGGCCTCGGCTGGCTGTCGTCCTACAAGTCCGGCAAGGGCAACGACGCCATCACCTCTGGCATCGAGGGCGCGTGGACCCCCAACCCGACCGGGTGGGACATGGGGTATTTCGACGTGCTTTTGGGCTATGAGTGGGAGCTCACCAAGAGCCCGGCGGGCGCGAACCAGTGGCAGCCCATCGGCCTCAAGCCCGAGGATCATGCGCCGGATCCCGAAACGGGAGAGCGCAACCGCATGATCATGATGACGACCGCCGATATGGCGATGCGGATGGACCCCGAGTACGAGAAGATCTCGCGCCACTTCCACCAGAATCCGGAAGAGTTTGCAGACGCCTTCGCGCGTGCCTGGTTCAAGCTCACGCACCGCGACATGGGGCCGAAGTCCCGCTACGTCGGGCCCGAAGTGCCGGACGAAGAGCTGATCTGGCAGGACCCGGTCCCGGCCGTCGATCACACCCTGATCGACAGTGCTGACATCGCAGCGCTGAAGGAAAAGATCGCGGCGACGGGCCTGTCGGTGGCAGAGCTGGTCAAGACGGCCTGGGCCTCGGCCGCAACGTTCCGGGGCTCCGACAAGCGCGGCGGTGCCAATGGCGCGCGCCTCCGTCTTGCGCCGCAAAACGGATGGGAGGTCAACGAGCCGGAAGCACTCGCTGGTGTCCTGGCCAAGTTCGAAGCGGTGCAGGCCGACTTCAACGTGGCGGCAACCGGCGGCAAGAAGGTGAGCCTCGCCGACCTGATCGTGCTCGGCGGTTCCGTCGGTGTCGAAAAGGCGGCCGCAGACGCGGGCCACACCATCGAGGTGCCGTTCACTCCGGGTCGGACGGATGCAACGGAGGAGCAGACCGACGCGGACAGCTTTGAGGTGCTCGAGCCGGTTGCAGACGGGTTTCGCAATTACCTCAAGACGGAGTTCACGCTCTCGGCAGAGGAGATGCTCGTCGACAAGGCGCAGCTTCTGACGCTGACCGCGCCGGAGATGACGGCCCTGATTGGCGGCATGCGTGCCATGGGTGCCAACCACTCCAGCAATTGCCACGGGGTCTTCACAGAGCGCGCGGGCCAGCTAACGAACGACTTCTTCGTCAACCTGCTGGACATGAGCGTCGAGTGGAAGGCGGCCGACGAGCGCAAGAACGTGTTCAACGGGGTTGATCGTGCTTCGGGCAAGGTGAAGTGGACCGCGACGCGCGTCGATCTGGTCTTCGGTTCGAACTCGCAGCTGCGCGCGTTGGCGGAGGTCTTCGGCCAAGCGGACAATGAAGCGAAGTTTGTCGGCCAGTTTGTCAAGGCTTGGGTCAAGGTGATGGACGCAGACCGGTTCGACGTCGCCTGATCCGCGAACACTGACCAAAAAAGGGGCGGTGCCGGTGGGCGCCGCCCCTTTTTCATGAGGGTCGCATCTTTTTGGCGGGGTCCGCCTCATGGTTCGGAGCGTATCGAGGTGGCTGGTGACGAGAGCGAGGCAGCCTTTTCCGAGCCACGCATTGCACCCGGAGAACCGGCACCATCGGGCTGCCCAAAAGCGCGCGCTTCTTCGATTGGAGGCTCGCGCTGGCGCGACAGGGGGGCAGTCGCTACCGAACCAACGGCTGGTTTCGCCAACAACGCCCTTGCATGGAGCTTAGCGCGAGAAGCTAGGGTGCGTTCGGGGCGTCCTGATCTGACCATGCCCTGAGCGCGTCCAGCACTCCGAGCGCCGTGCGGCCGTGATCCGTGATCTCGTACTCAACGGAAACAGGGGCCGTGTCGCGCACCTTCCGGCTGATCAGGTCGTGGTCCTGAAGATGGCGCAGCCGGTCGGCGATCATCTTCTTGCTCGCGCCGCCGATCATCCGTGAGAGATCGTTGAACCGGACCGGACCGTCCTTGAGGTGCCACAGAATGGACGCGGTCCACTTCCCGCCGAGGATCCGCATGCCGCGCTCAATTGCGCAGGGCTCCGTGCAGGGGGCCTCGACGATACGGCGGCCGCGAGGGTCTT
>JBCCYI010000221.1:0-7343 GCA_039189975.1 Pseudomonadota bacterium | reverse complement strand
GAGGATCGCTGCGATGACCCCGTCCATGAAGAAAGGCGTCCCGCCCACCCGCACGCGGCCCGAGCGCCCCGCGCGAAACTGCTGCACGATCTCGGAAGCCGCCCGATCCGCCGAGCACTGGCCGAGACGGGCCGGCAGATTCTCGCGGCGGATCGGGCGGCTTCCGAGATCGTGCAGCAGTTTCGCGCGGGGCGCTCGGGCCGCGTGCGGGTGGGCGGGACGCCTTTCTTCATGGACGGGGTCATCGCCGCGATCCTCGGTGAGTTTCAGTCAGAACAGCCCAACATCCGTATCGACCAGTCTTACGCCTATTCGACGGATCTCATTGAAAGCGTTGCCTCAAAGCGGCTGGATCTCGCGATCTGCCCGTTGAGAGTCGAAGCGGTGCCTGATGGTCTGACCTTCGAAGAGATCCTGCCCGGGCTGAACGTGATTGCCTGCCGTGTCGCGCACCCGTTGTCCCGCCGGGGCGCGATCAAGCCTGCGGACATCATGGAGTACCCCTGGATCGCGCCGCCGGTCGAGAGCCCGCTCTACGAAGATCTGCGCCAGGCGGTTGCGCATGTCGGAGCAACAGCGCTGCGCATCAGCTTTTCGGGCGGGTCTCTGGCCTCGGTGGTGAACGTTCTGACGGGATCTGACGCGCTCACGGTCCTCCCCTATTCCGTCGTCCATGCGATGCGCCGTCAGCGGACGATCACGGCGCTGTCTCTCAAGATCGGTGACCCCGACCGACACCTTGGCCTGCTCTTTTCGTCCAGTGCCGATCCGTCGCCTGCGGCCCGTCGGCTACGCAGCTTCCTGACATCGCGTTTCGATGCGTTGGCGCAGCGGATCGCGCTGGACCGTCGACAGGCGTTCTTGCATTCCGACACCTCCTAACCCCCTCGATTTCTGCCAAACGCGAGCGAGAGCGAGAGCTCCATACGGCCGGGCGCGATCATTTGCGCATCCTTCGGTTGGAGGCATCAGATCCGCCAAGCTCAGCGGGAGGGGCGCCCGGCACCAAGATGGTCGATGAACAGCCGAAGCGGCAGCATCGTCCGGTATGCGCGCGGGAAGTAGATGTGCACGCCCGCGGTTTCAAAGAGGTATCCGTCCAAAACGGGAACAAGGCGCCCGGCTTCGATTTCGGGGGCGCAACAATCCCGGAATGTGTAGATCAGGCCGTGGCCCTGGCACGCGAGATCGACGCAGGTGGGAAGGGTGTTGACCATCAACGCGCCGCGCACGTCCACCGCAAAGGCCTTGCCGTCCTGGCGAAACTCCCAGTCTGCCACGCGTCGCGAAGTCTGGAAGCGATAGCGGACGCAGTGGTGGGCCAACAGGTCGGCGGGGGACGCCGGCGTGCCGTGGCGCTCCAGGTAGTCGGGGCTTGCCAGCACGGCGAGGCGGAGGGGCGCTGTCAAGCGGATCGCCACCATGTCCTGTGCGATCAGGTTGCCCAGTCGAAAGCCTGCGTGCATCTCTTCGCCCAGAATGTCGGAGAGAGCTTCGGTGAACGACATCTCCAGAGCGATCTCAGGATAGGCCGCGCGAAACGATGTGAGCGCCGGGCCTATGACCAGTCTGTAGACAAAGTCCGGCATGGCCAGCCGCAGCGTGCCGGCCGGAACCCGCCCCTCCGCCCGCGCGCTCTCCACGGCACCGGACAATTGCTCAAAGGCCGGGCCGGTGCCGCGCAACAGCGTCCGCCCGGCCTCGGTGAGGCTCACGGACCGTGTCGTGCGTATGATGAGTGTGGTCCCGAGCTGATCTTCCAGGGATTTTAGCTGGTGGCTGACCGTCGAGGGCTGCACCCCCAAGCGTTCGGCTGCGCCCCTGAAAGACCCCTCCCGGACGATCGCATCAAAGACTTCCAATGTTGCGAGCGGTAATCTCATTATTCGATCTGGTGCATCTTAGTGCTGCTGAAGCTCCGTCTTATCGCACAGTATCGGGCTGGGTATCTCTCTTGGCAAGACGTCCCTGATCCAAGGAGAGATCCGATGAAAACCCCAATGCTGGCCACTGCTTTGTCCCTTACCGCCGCGATCGCAAGCGCGCAGGGCGCCATGTTGCAAGGACACGTGATCACCGCAGAAGCTGCGGTCGACGTGGCTGAACTGACCCGGATTGCCGATGCCATAGACGGCGCCGTGGATGCGAAGGATTGGGCGCTTGCGCGCAGTTTCTTTGCCGACGAAATTACGGTGGATTTTTCGTCGCTTGTGGGCGGCACACCCGCAACGATCCCGGCTGACGGGCTGATCTCGGGATGGGCGGGCAACTTGACCGAGGAAAAGCAGAGCTTTCATTTGCGTGGGAACCATCGCGTTACCTTCGAGGGTGCGGACGCGGCGACGATGCTCTCACACGGGTATGCCTGGAACCGGATGGAGCGCGGCGCGTTGGAGGAGAACGGTGGGAACCCGCTGTGGGAGGTCTGGGGCACCTACGAGCACCGCTTCCTGCGGACAGAGGCGGGCTGGGCTGTCACGTTCATGGCGTTCCACGCCACCGCGGAGCGGGGCAACCCCTTTGTCCGCAATACTCCCGGCAACTGACCCTGAGCGTGGGAAGCCCCCGGATGACGCGGATCAACCTGCAGAGCACGACGCTGTAGACTGGCCTTGCGAGCGCATCGGTGCCGTTGGACAGCCACGCAATTGTCCTTGCGGGAACGTCCTGCAAACCGTCAGCGGCGCCCTTGTTACCGTGATCCAGATGACTGTGAGGACGCGGAAGTCCGGGAGCTGCGCGCGAGAGCGCGCTGCGCGCGGCGTCGCGGCGCGGGCCTTCAAGTTCCCCGGCTGGCGAGAAGACGGGGAAGACAGGCGCTTTGCCGAGAATCCGGCAGTTGATACCGCCGGTATCGTCATGGCGCGGGCGAGCATGACGACGTTGACGACCGCTGCGATCTCGGGTTCTGCGTGTGTCCGGCGCAGACCCGGACGGCTGATGACTGATCCCTCGCGCATCGCTCTTGGCAGCCTGGGTGCCCGAGAGGCCGTGGATCTGGCGTCCTCGGAAATGTCAGGACGAAGGCGCCGTCCGATGCGTAGCTTTGATCTGCCCGTCTTGAGCCTGGTCCGCGCTTCCATGCGCCACGTGTCAATGCGGCCGACTTGAGCGATACCGCTACTGTCTTTCACCGCAGGAGGCAGCGGCGCTTGGGCCCTCTTGCTGGACGACATCACGACGTACGGGCACCGATGAAGGCTGCCGCATTCATGAGGGCCCCTCCTTCAGAACGGTCGAGATCCCGCGCGCTGACCGTTCGGAGGAGTGCAAAGATGTATTTAGGCAAGAGGCGTCCCGGCCTACGGTCGGTAAAGCCCGCCGTGTTAGAGTTCTTTCGCAAGCGCTGGAACAGCCGACGGCTCCGGGCAACTCTTGGCCAGGGCGGCGGATCGAGGGCGGGTCAGCAACGGCATCGCGGCCTGCTGGAAGACATCGAGCGGTCTTTGCGGATCTCTCCGCAGTCATCACGGAAAGGAAGAGATATGCGACGTGCACTTGTTACCGGTGCCAACCGAGGGATCGGACTGGCCATTGCGACAGGCCTGACGGCGCAGGGGCTCGACGTGCTCGTCGGCGCGCGCGATCTGAGTGCCGGGCGTGCCGTAGCGCAGGAGATCGGCGCGCGGGCTTTGCATCTCGATGTGGGCGACCCCGAGAGCATCGCGGAAGCGGTCAAGGCGGCCGGCCCGATCGACGTGCTGGTCAATAACGCTGGTCTCCTAGGCACCGGGCGCCTGCTTGATGACCCGAAGGATTTCGAAGCTTCAATGGCCGTCATGGTCCGTGGGCCGTACCTGCTCATGCACCATCTGACCCCGCATATGGTGCGCAAGGGCTACGGGCGCGTCGTAAACGTGTCCTCCGGCTGGGGTGCATTCTCGGATGGCGTTGCGGGGCCGGCGTCCTACGGCGTGGCCAAGGCCGCGCTCAATGCCCTGACGGTCGCCGCGGCGCGGGCTCTGCCGCCCGCCGTAAAGGTCAACGCAATGTGCCCGGGGTGGGTCCGTACGCGGATGGGCGGCAGCGCCGCCAGCCGCACGCCCCAGGAGGGGGCGGATACGGCGATTTGGCTGGCCACGCTCGAAGAGGACGGGCCAACTGGCGGTTTCTTCCGGGACCGGGCACCCATCGCTTGGTAGAATGCTCCCTCCGGATGGGGCCGGGAACAGGGTCGGGCACGCACTTTGGAGCGCGGCGTCGGTCGATGGCGCGTTCTCCGAGCAGACCCGACGTGACTTGAGGATGCCCTCGAGAAGGGTGTGCACGGCCGGGGGCACGGTTGATCCACGCTCTGCAGCCAGGTTCGGCTACGCAAAGAGATCGGTCGAGAGATACTTCAGGCCAGAGTCGCAGATGATGACGGCCACAGTCTGGCCTTTGTGCGGCCCACGCAGCAGCTGAAGGGCGCCTGCCACGTTTGCGCCGGCGGAAAACCCCGCGAAGATCCCTTCGAAGCGTGCAAGGTCCCGCGCCGTTTGACGCGCGGTTTGTCCGTCGACCTGAAGATAGCCGTCCCAAGGCATCTCACGCAGGAAGGTGAGGTCCGCCATTGTGTATCCACCGCCTTGGATCGGGTGGTCCGGCTTCGTGACGGGGTGACCGGCGAGGATCGCGGCGCCCTCCGGCTCAATCGGGTAGCACCGAATGTCGGGGGTTTTCGCACGCAGGAAAGTAGCTATGCCAGCCAGCGTCCCACCGGAGCCGACGAAGTCGCAAAATGCATCAAGCCGCCCGCCGGATTGAGCCCAAAGCTCTGGGCCGGTGGTGCGCTCATGCGCGTCAGGATTACCGGAGCGGCGGAATTGATCGGCGCGAAATGCGCCCCGCTCCCGTGTGATCTCGGTCGCCACGCGGTCGACCTCGGCCAGATCGGCGCCCGAGACCGCGCCCAGCTGACTGCCAGGCACTTGTTCCACGAGGATCACCTCCGCGCCCAAGGCCGCCATCATGCGCGCGCGTTCCGGTGAATTGCCCTTCGACATGACGGCGACGAAGGGGTAGCCCTTGATGCCGCATACGATGGCAAGGCCCGTGCCCATGTTCCCGCTCGTCAGCTCGACGACCGTTTGCCCCGGAGCGAGTGTCCCGCTGCGTTCGGCGTCTTCGATCACGCCGAGCGCTGCGCGGTCCTTCTTGGAGAAGCCCGGATTGAGGTGATCCAGCTTGGCGAGGAGCGTGCCCTCGCATCCGTACTGCCTGGTCAAACGGTCGAACCTGACAAGCGGCGTGTTTCCTATGGCGTCGAGGATCGAAGGGGAGGGCTGGTCCATGTGACTTTCCAAAAGATGACATGTGCGCCGGACGATAGGGTGCGGCGCAGAGACCTGCAATTTGTGCGCCTTTGCATCTGGCAGCCTCCGCCTGGATCGGGACGAGCGCGTTGGACGCCTCGGCGCGCCCCTTCAGTGTGATGGACGGCATCGGTGTAGAACTGGAACTGGAACTGGCACTGGAGCGGGCCGCTAGCGCATGCGCCGGACAGTGGGCGCTGCCGCCAAAAGTGGTGCCTGTATCGGAGCCCCCGCCGTCAGCGCCCCGATCGAGCCGACCAGTGACGATCGGTCAATGCGGAAGTGCCGGTAGAGGTCACCTATGGATCCGGTCTGGCCGAAATGCTCTACACCGTGGCTGATCGCCCGATGTCCGGCCACACCCGAGAGCCAGCTCAGCGTTGCCGGGTGCCCGTCGATCACCGTGACGAGCGCGCATGTGCGCGGCAGCGGCGCGAGCAGGCGCTCAATATGGGAGCGCGCATCCGGGTTGCCACGGGCGCGTTCGCGCTGCGCGGCTAGCCACCCGGCGTTCAGCCGGTCGGCAGAGGTGACCGCGAGCACGGCGACGTCGCGCCGGTGTTCGCCGACCATGCCAGCGGCGGCAATGGCCTCCGGGGCGACGGCCCCCTGATAGGCAATGACGACGTCGCAATTGGGACCGGGCGGGCGCAGCCAATAGGCGCCGTCCACCGCGCCTTGAACGAAGGCATCATCAGCCCGTTTTCCCGGCTGCTCCAGGGGATTGGTCGTCAGCCGGAGATAGACGGAGCCGCCAGTCTCGTCGCGCAGCCATGTCCGCTCGTCTGGGTCGCCCGCGCCATCGCGTTGCAGGTAGTCGAACGCCCATGCCATGATCACCGCCAACTCGTCGGCAAAGGCAGGCTCGAAACTCGCGAGCCCATCCTGCCCCATGCCTGTAAGCGGTGTGCCGATGGATTGATGCGCGCCGCCTTCAGGCGCAAGTGTTACGCCCGATGGCGTGCCCACGATCATGAACCGCGCGTCCTGGTAGCAGGCATAATTCAGGGCATCGAGGCCGCGATGCACAAACGGGTCGTAGACCGTGCCGATCGGGATGAGCCTGTGGCCAAAGAGGCTGTGCGTCAGTCCGGCCGCGGCAAGGAGCAAGAAGAGGTTTGTCTCGGCAATCCCAAGCTCGATGTGCTGACCTTCGGGGGCAAACTCCCACTTCGCGGTGGAGGGAATACGGTTTTCGATGAAGGCATCGGCCTGGTCCTGGCGCGCAAAGAGCTTGCGTCGGTTGACCCAGGCCCCCAGAGACGTCGTACCGGTCACATCCGGGGAGGTCGTGACGATGCGCTCGGCAAACGCGCTGTCGCCCTTGGCGAGCTGGTCGAGGATCTTGCCGAACGCGGCCTGCGTTGAGGTCTCGCGGAGAGTGTCGATCGCGATCTCGGGGACGGACAGCTTGGCATCGGTATAGCGACGGGGCCCCCTGGAAAAGAACGGCGTCTGGGCAAGGCGCGCCTCGAAGCCCTCGGGATCTTCGATCCCGGCAAGACGCTCCCATTCCTGCCCCGCCAGGACGCCCATGGCACGTTGCCACTCCGCCATCTGTGCTTTCGTCATCAGGCCGCCATGGTTGTCCTTGTGCCCGGCCAGGGGAGTGCCCCAGCCCTTGACCGTATAGGCCAGAATGCAGGTAGGGCGGTCATGGTCGATCGCGGCAAAGACTTCGGCCATCGTGGCCACGCAATTCCCGCCCAGGTTCTCCATGAGCGCGGCAAGCGCGCTGTCGGAGCGGCGATCGAGCAGCGCGGTCACGTCGCCCTGGTCTCCGAGCGCCTCCATCAGCCGCGCGCGCCACACAGCACCGCCCATGTAGGTCAGCGCGGCGTATTCCTGGTTGGGGCAGGCATCAATCCAGGCCCGCAGCTTGTCGCCCCCGGGCTCATCGAACGCGGCGCGCTGGAGCACCCCGTGTTTGACGCGCACGATCTCCCAGCCGAACGCGTCGAAGGTTCTCTCGATGCGCTCGAAAAGCCCCTCGCGCACGATCCCATCGAGCGACTGCCGGTTGTAATCGATGATCCACCAGCAATTGCG
>JBCCYI010000220.1:0-7347 GCA_039189975.1 Pseudomonadota bacterium | reverse complement strand
GGTGTAGAACCGAGCGATGAGCTGAAAAAAGAGCTCCGCACCTGGGTGCGCACCGAGATCGGCCCGATCGCCTCGCCCGACCTCATCCAATGGGCCCCCGGCCTGCCCAAAACCCGCTCCGGCAAGATCATGCGCCGCATCTTACGCAAAATCGCCGAAAACGACTACGGCGCCCTCGGCGACACCTCAACCCTCGCAGAACCCGCAGTCGTCGACGACCTCATCGAAAACAGAATGAACCGATAATTATTCAGTTTCACAATGCACTAAGATCCAGATCAGGAGGCTGGCCACACCCCGGCGTAACGCATCTTCCAGGTTCGAAACCTGTTAGGTGTTTCTTCATCCTTGCAAGCGATAACGTCGTCGTGGGGGCGCTCTTTGCGGAGCACAATAGTATGATACCCGTTGGAATCGGCCCGGCATCGCGCGGGGCAACCGAACAAGGAGCCGCGACGCAGCAAGACAATCGGCAGGACGCCGCTGCGCCCGTGAAAGAGGCGTCAATCTCAGCTGAGGCGTCGTCCTTCAAGCCCGAAACGCCAGACCCGGTGAGCCCGCCGCAGGCGAGCTCCGAGACGTCTCGGGCAAGTGGCAACACAGCGCTCGACACGATGATCGAGCTCGCTCCGAAGGTCGAAACCGAGGAGCAGGAGGAGGCCGCACCGCCCCCGCCAGAGCCTGCTGGTCCACTCAAGACGTACGCACAAATCCCAACCGAAATGGTGCGGGAGATCTCCCGCTTGCGCGAAGAGGCGGCCGAAGAGAAGGTTCAGGGCGTACCGGGACGGAACGACCCTACCCCGATGCCCGCGTCTCCCGATGCGATCGGCACGGGCCGGGTGCCGTACGACGCGGCATAAATAAAGCCAGTCGACACCCATGTATCTAGGACCGGCCCACTCCAAAGCCGTGGATCAGTGCCGGTCGGCGATCCTTTTGGGCCGCGCACACCGACGCACCGCAACCGGTGGCCGATGTGTCACGGGCCGAAGGCAAGAGATCAATTAAGGGCCGCATCCGTGATCGCGTGGGTCCAAGCGCCTGCGGGCTCCTCGGTGATCACGGGATCGGAGCCACCCGCCAGCAGCGTCTGAACGGTCCGATCGAAATCCGCCGGATCCAGCGCCCCGTTCGAGCCCGCAGTAAGCTTGGCGATCTCGCCCATCATCCGCTTTTGGTGCTCTTCGGTCTGTGCCCCGGTCATGTCGTTGTCCAGCACGATCAACGCGGCCTCTTCCGGGTTGGCCTCGGCCCACTTCCAGCCCTCCATGGAGGCACGCACGAAGCGCTCCATCTTGGCCACAAAGTCCGGGTCGTCGAGGTTCTCCTCAAGCACGTACATTCCGTCCTCAAGCGTGGCCACGCCCATGTCCTCATACTTGAAGGTAATCAGTTCGTCTGGGCTGACGCCGGCGTCGATCACCTGCCAGTACTCGTTGTAGGTCATGGTCGAAATGCAATCGGCCTGGCGCTGCAACAGCGGGTCGACGTTGAAGCCCTGCTTCAGGACGGTGACCCCATCGTCCCCTCCGTCCGTCGAGATGCCCTCTTGGCTCATCCAGCTCAGGAATGGGTACTCGTTGCCGAAGAACCAGACGCCGATCGTGCGCCCTTTGAAATCCTGCGGTCCCGTGATCCCGCTGTCCTTCCAGCACGTGAGCATCAGCCCGGACGTCTTGAAGGGCTGCGCGATGTTGACCACAGGCAGGCCCCGCTCGCGCGCAGCAAGCGCAGACGGCATCCAATTGAGCATCACATCTGCCCCACCCCCTGCGAGGACCTGCGGCGGGGCGATGTCCGGACCACCGGGCAGAATGGTCACTTCCAGCCCTTCAGCCTCGTAAAAGCCCTGGTCGAGCGCAACGTAGTAGCCAGCGAATTGAGCCTGCGTCACCCATTGCAGCTGCAGCCGCACGTCGTCTGCCTGCACCACACCGGCAGCCAAGGCAGCGGCGCCAAAAGCACCAAGAAACGTCGTCTTCATCTCCGATCTCCCTGTTTTTATGCAGGGCAGTGTTCACCATAAGACCCGGAAGAAAAAGTGGAATCGAACAGCCGCGTCCGATTACTGGGCAGCCGCTCGATTCTTGATCAACGTGATACCGTGTCAGGCTCTGCGCGCAGGGGCCGCGCGCCGCCTGCGCCGCACGTGGAGCCCCGCCCCCACTGCACCGAGCGCCATCATGAAGGACGATGATCCGGGCAGTGGCACGACCGAAGGCGCCACATCGCCGCAGACCTCGGGAACGGCGCCGACCGAGATGCAATAGCCAAAGTTGCTGCTCGGCGCATCGCCGAAGAGCAGGGACAGGCCCGCCGTTCCGTCCGGGCTCTCGATCCCGACGGATGCCTCACCCGGCCTCGAGTCCGTAATGTCCCCATACTGGAATTCGATGTGGCCTGACTCGTGCAGGATCATTTCAAACGTCGCGAAGTCCGACGTGCCGAAGCTCGGCACACTGTAGAAACCGACGACAAATTCCTGGCTGCCCGCCGCGCCGCGCATTTCGTAGGCGATCGTCCCACCGGCTGCGGGATTTTGATCCCTCAGAAACCCGCCGATCCGGCCGCCACTCGCAGCGACGGGGATCGCCTGAGGTAGGCGGATCGATGCGGATCCGCCGTCGAAATCCAGAAAGCCATTGGCGGCGACATGGACCGCGGAGAAGGTCGTGCCGTAGAACTCGAAATCAAAGCCGAGGCTGATCGCACCAGACATCGTTTCGTCTCCAAGCGGGAGGGATGTGCCGGTCCCGGAGATGTCACGCAGGTTGCTCGCGACGGTATCGCCCTGATAGCCAAAGGAATCCGGCCCGATGGGTTGCAAGACGGCGGCGCCGGCCGATGTCCCAATCAGACCGGCCACCAGGGCCATCATATACCATGTCACTCGATGCATCTTAACGCTCCTGCAATTCTCTCGGGTCCGTAGGAACCTGCAGTGCGCGGCGAAAAAATGTCTCTAAGGTGATTTAACGTTGAGAGGGATGCCAGAATGTGACGCGCCGCTCGATCAGCGCCACCGCACCGTAGAAGGCCGAACCCGCGAGGGCAGCCACCACGATCTCGGCCCACACCATGTCGAGCGCGAGCCGCCCGACCTCCGTCGATATGCGAAAGCCCATGCCGACTGTAGGCGAGCCAAAAAACTCCGCCACAATCGCCCCTATGAGTGCGAGCGTGGTTGCGATCTTGAGACCGTTGAAGACGAAGGGCATCGCGGCGGGCAGACGCAGCTTCAGCAGGGTTTGCGTCGGCGAGGCGTTGTAGGTGAACATCAAATCCCGCTGCATCGCGTCGCTCGCGCGCAAGCCCTCCACCGTGTTCACCAGGATCGGGAAGAACACCATCACGACCACCACCGCCGCTTTCGATTGCCAGTCGAACCCGAACCACATCACCAAGATCGGAGCCGTTCCGACAATTGGCAATGCCGCCATGAAGCTGCCGACGGGCAGGATCCCGCGTCGCAGAAAGTCATAGCGGTCGGCCAGGAGGGCAACGGCGAAGGCCGCGACGGCGCCGATGGCGTATCCGCTCAGCGCGCCCTTGAGAAACGTTTGTACGAAATCGGCCCAGAGAATGTCTGTCGACGCCGCAAAGCGCACCGCAATGGCGGAGGGTGGCGGCAGAATGACGCCGGGCACTTCGAGCCCCCGCACAACCCCTTCCCAGACGAGCAGCAATGTCGCTCCGAACAGAGCTGGCACACAGAGGCGCGCGGCAGTGGTCCCAGCCCAGCGAGACGCCGCGATCCGCATGTTGACCCACCAAGCGACGAGCCAAAACGCGATGGAGCCCAGAACGAGGCTCACCGCGCGAGCCCCATTCGGGCAAGGACCATGCGTTGCACGAGACCGATCAACCCCACCAGCAGCGCCGCCAGGATCGCAGCGGCAAAGAGCGCCGACCAGATCTGCACCGTCTGTCCGTAGTAGCTTCCCGCCAGCAGGCGCGCGCCCAGCCCGGCGACGGCCCCCGTCGGCAGCTCTCCGACGATGGCACCCACCAACGCCGCAGCAATTCCCACCTTCAACGCCGTGAAGAAATAGGGCATCGACGCGGGCAACCGCAGCTTCCAGAAGGCCTGGGCGCGTGTGGCCGAATAGGTCGTCAGCAAGTCGATCTGCATCGCATCGGGGCTGCGCAGCCCCTTCACCATGCTCACAACCACAGGGAAGAACGACAGATAGGCCGAAATCAGCGCCTTGGGCACCAGCCCGGACACACCCACCGAGTTCAGCACCACGATGATCATGGGGGCGATGGCAAGGATCGGGATGGTCTGGCTCGCAATCGCCCAGGGCATGACGGACATGTCCATCGCCCGGTTGTGCACAATGCCAATCGCCAGCACGACCCCCAGAACCGTGCCGATGCCAAAGCCCAGCAACGTCGCCGACAACGTCACCCAAGCATGGGTAAAGAGCGACCGATTGGACCACATGCGCCCCTTCAGCGCCATGCCGACACTCGTCGACCATAACTCTTCGGCGACCTGGTGCGGCGCGGGCAAGCGTGGCCTGTCGAGCGACCAGACGCCCGAGAGCTCGCCTGTGTTGCGCGCCACCAGCGTCCAGCTGGACATGTCGCGGCGCGCGCCGGCACCCTCAGGGGAAACGACGACGCCTGCGCGCTCGGCTTGGGTGAGCGCGTCCTTCACATTCATCGGAACGCAGGCCGCGTACCAGAATGCCACCAGCGCCCCCACGACAACGACGAGTGGCAAAAGCGTCCGCCCGAGAGCAGCGGCCCAGGCGGAAGCAGCGCCGCCGGACTGCGCGGCGGGGCTCGGTGCGCTGACATCAGCCATCGCCTGGCCCCTCCCAGCGCAGCAGAATGTCGGGCAGTTGTTCTTCGTTGTCTCCCGCAGTCCGGCGCACCTCATGGAAGCCCGCCCGCGCGTAGAACCGCCGTGCAGGGATGTTGGCCACAAAGGTCCAGAGCGACAGGGTGCGACGCTCAGATTTTGCCCGGTCGAGCAGTGCCCGTCCGATCCCTTGCCCCGGCGTGGCCACGTAGAGTGCGGTGACATATGCGGTCTGCGGCTCAAGCGCCAGAAATCCGGCGACGGGCCGACCCTCCACCCAAACACTCTGCTCGGTGAAGAGCACATCGCGGTAATATCGCGCCACGTCGGCGTGGGTGTGGACGCGCGGCATCCAATCGGTTCGGTCAATCCAGTCGTTCAGGATTGCAGCGCAGGCATCGGCGTCTTCCGGCACGGCCTGTCTCACATCTATCCCGGTGAACGCCTCACTCATAGGCATGCCCCGCGCGCAGCCCCTCGCGCACACGATGTGCAAGAGCGAGAAACTCCGGCGTGTCCCGGATCTCCAGCGGGCGCTCGCGCGGCAGGTCGCTCTCGATCACATCGGTGATCCTGCCCGGACGCGGCGACATCACGACGATCTTGGTCGAGAGATAGACCGCCTCCGGGATCGAGTGCGTGACGAACCCCACCGTCTTGCCCGTGCTGGCCCAGAGCGACAGCAGCTCTTCGTTAAGCCGGTCGCGCACGATCTCGTCGAGCGCGCCAAAAGGCTCGTCCATCAGCAGGATCTCCGCATCAAAGGCCAGCGCCCGCGCGATAGAGGCGCGCTGCTGCATCCCGCCGGAGAGTTGCCAGGGGAACTTTTTGCCAAACCCTTCAAGCTCGACGAGCTTGAGCACCCGATCGGCGCGCTCCGCCTGCTCGGCTTTGGAATAGCCCATGATTTCCAGCGGCAGCTTGATGTTGGCCGCGATCGTCCGCCACGGATAGAGCCCCGCGGCCTGAAAGACGTAGCCATAGGCCCGCGCCCGCCGCGCCTCGTCCGGGCTCATCCCGTTGACGGTGATCTCGCCGCCCGTGGGCTGCTCAAGCCCCGCAACGACCCGCAGAAAGGTCGTCTTCCCGCAGCCCGACGGCCCGATGAAACTCACGAAGTCGCCACTCTCGATTTCGAGACCGACATCGCGGAGCGCCTGCACGGGACCATCGGACGTCTGAAACGTCAGATCGAGCCCACTGGCTGATATCACCGCCACGTCTGACATGTGCACCTCCGGCCCACCAAGCGGCCCGCCCGTTGAGCTTGGTTTCTCATGGCCCCAGCCCGGCTCTTCATCACGCCGCCCTTCTCTATATGCGTCTCAGTAAGACAGTCTGAGCGGACCACAACCAACAGGGCACGCCAAAAACGCACCCAATCGCAACGATACCCCACACCGTCTCCATGTCTTCGGCATTGAGCGTGCCCAACGCCAAATAGCCCACCAGCGGCACAATGAGAGCTGCGAGGAGCACCATTGCAAGGACCATCGCAATGAGACGCCATGCCCAAGCGATGGCAATGAGCCAAATCGCATACCCAATCGTGAGCGTTACCCCCGCTGCACTGAGCGCAAGCACCCCGCCTATCGCTAACCCAAAGACCAGTGCGAACGGAAACAGGCTACCAAAGGCTATCGCAACGATCAGAACCGAAACGAGCGTACTCGCGATAATTGACGTTACGACAAACGCGGCAAACCGCAGGTAGTTCCGACTGGTATAAGGCGCCCACATCACACCCCGGCCGGGATGTTGTGCGGATCGCGCTCGATCTTGCGGGGCGTTGTTAGCGCCTTCCAGGTGGAGAGGGCCTTGGCCGGAGACGTGAGCGGCGGGCGCTTCACGAACTTGCCGCGGCCGGGCGCCGACTGGCTGTTCTGCCCGTACGCCCAGACAACTTCACCGCGCGAGAGCGTGTAGCGGGCCTGGGCCGTCACTTCCATCCCCTCGAAGACGTTGTAGTCGATGATCGACTTCTGGGCGCCGACCTCGATCGTGCGGCGCAGGCCCGGATCCCAGACGACCACGTCGGCATCCGCCCCGGGCACCAGCGCGCCCTTCATCGGGTAGATGTTGAGGATCTTGGCGATGTTGGTCGAGGTGACGGCGACGAACTCCTCAGGCGTCAGCCGCCCGGTGTCGACCCCGCGCGTCCAGAGCATCGCGAGCCGCTCCTCCAGCCCGCCGGTGCCGTTGGGGATGCGGGTGAAGTCGCCCACCCCCATGCGCTTTTGTTCGTCGTTGAACGCGGCGTGGTCCGTCGCGACCACCTGCAGCGACCCCGCCGCCAGCCCGTTCCAAAGGCCATCCTGGTGATCCTTCGAGCGGAAGGGCGGCGACATCACGCGGCGCGCGGCGTATTGCCAATCCTTGTTGAAATACTCGCTTTCGTCGAGCGTCAGGTGCTGGATCAACGGCTCGCCATAGACCCGCATGCCCTACTGACGCGCCCGGCGGATCGCCTCGTGCGCCTGCTCGCAGGAGACATGCACGATGTAGAGCGGCACCCCCGCCGCATCGGCGATAAT
>JBCCYI010000219.1:0-7357 GCA_039189975.1 Pseudomonadota bacterium | reverse complement strand
GCCGCCACGCGCCGCCTGCGCGCGTGAAGGTGTTAGCGCCCATCGGGTCCGGCCTCCGGTGCACTCACGCCCGCAACCTCACATCGGGGCGAGACTGGCGCGGTGCACGCCACGCAGGTTCCGGCATCGCATACCCATCGCGCTCTCCTGCCACGGTCGCGAGGAACTGGCCAAGCCGGATCCGGTAGGTGTGATCCCGCCGAGCGCGGGCCTGCCCCGCCGCGGCAATCGCAGCCCGCGCCGTGGGGTCGGCCAGATAGCGTGCCACTTTGGCGTGCAGATCCGCCAGATCCGTGAAACTCTCGACCTCCCGCCCGATCTCGAAAAGCTGATCGAGTCCCGGTCGCCAGTCCACGATCTGAAACGCCCCCGCTCCACAGGCTTCGAACGTGCGCACGTTGGTGCCCCAGATCTCCGATGGATTGAGCGTGTTGAGCACGATCCTGGCGCCCCGGAAGGCCCGCGCCTTCTCCGCATGGGCCACAAAACGGTTCTGAATACTCGCGCCGAGGGTGCCGGTGCGCAGCCAAGGTGGCGCAGGCAGCCCCCAGATCTTCAGATCGTGCTGCACAAGATGCTCAAAGAGCGCGACGCGATAGGCATAGAGATTGCCGGCGATGCACAGATCCGCCGAAAATCCCGGATCCGCATCGTTACGCTCTGCGCCCTCTAATGACAAAGCCTCGGGTGCATAGCACTCGGGCATGTAGAAGACGCGCTTCCCAAGCTTTGTACCGATCATGTGGACAAGGTAGGGATCCTTGAAAAAGAGCATGTCGTACGGCGCATTGAGGAACATGTGGCGCCGGAACGACCAGACCGGATCGGGGTACCAAAGAACCAAAGGAGCGGGCGTCATGGCCTTGAGCGCCTCTGCATCCGCGGGCGTCAGAAAATCGTGAGTCGACACGATCAGATCCGTCCCACCCGACGCTTCAAGGACCCGGCGCAGCCGGCTTGCAAAGAGGTCGCGCCCCGTCATCATCCGTACCTTCGTGGCCACATCTGCCGTGACGCTTCGCGCCCGGTTGATGTAGAACGCCGCGCGTCCCCCGAAGGGCAGAAGCGTCGCACCGGGCTCAAATCGAGTCACCGTGTGTCCCATTCGGCTGAGTTCTTCCGCGATGTAGAGCGCAAAGCCCTCGCGGTAGAACCGACCAATCAGCAAGATCTTCATGGGGCGCAGGTTTCGTCTGTGTCGTCGCGCGTCATGCGGTCACGTCTGGGTCCCAGGTTCGGCCGCATCGTGGGGCAGCTGGCCGCTCATGCCCTGCGCCGAACCGTGCGCCATGGCGCTGCCCGGCCCATGCCATTGCGCGAGCATCGCCGTCTCCCGCGCAATGAGATTTGGCCAGAGCGCCAGACCCACCCGGTCAACCGCCGCACAGAGCCCCCGTGCCGCCCCGATGCGCCGCAGCGGCCAGAGCGGGAGGCTACCCCGGCCTCGCTGGGTATGCAGGCGCAGCCCCTCGATGGGTGCGACGAGCTCTCGCGGTGCGCTGCGGTAGGTGAAAAACCGCATATGCGTCCGGTCCAGCACCCCATGCTCCGCATAGTCGAAAGACCCGCGCAGAAATCCCAGACGCGTGCGCCATTCCAGGACGTTCGGCACCGCGATCAGAGCGTGACCGCCCGGACGCAGGCGGGTCAGACACCGCTGCAGAACTGCATTGGGATCGGTCAGGTGTTCGAGAACATGCGAGAAGATCATCAGATCGAACATGCGCCCCCAGCGCGCAAGCGCCGGCGCGGTGAGACCCCGTTCGAGATCGAGCACATGGAACGCGTCGAGATGCGCCGCCGCGATGCGGGCTTCGTCCGGGCTGTGCGTGACACCGACGATCTCCACGCGCGGCCGCGCCGCGCGGAGGGCCCGCGCGATGTCTCCGCCACCACACCCGATGTCGAGCACCCGCGTCACATCTGGGGGGATCATGGACAAGACCAGCGGATTGCCCGCGTTGCGATAGGGGGCCGCGATCCGGGCCATACCTTGGGATTTGGAGCCTGCCGGCACCGGCGAGATGTCAACCATAGTCATAGGGTTCGGTCCGGCTGGGCTAGGGCCCCGACCGCTCCGCGCTCCAAAACGGCGGCCAGATCGAGCGGGGCGCGCGTCGCGCGGCGGTAGGCGCGTGCGCCCGACAGCAAAGCGCGGTCCCGCGCAACCGCCCGCCCAAGCGCATGGTTGTGGGCCAGCAAGGCCACCGCTTCGCGCCACGACAGCCCCCCGCGCAATACGCCACCAAGAGCAGTGCGCCGCGCGACGGGGCGGTTCATCACCGCCCAGAGCCGGGCGAAGCGCTGCACGACCGGCTCTGGACGCACGGCAAGATAGGCCGAGGTTGCCACCATGCGGCGCAGTCCGCGCGCATGGCCTTGTGTCTTGGCGTCCTGCCGCGCGTGTGCGCCCTGCCCGATAGCGCCCGACGGCAGAAGGGCGACGTCCCCCCGTGCAGCGGCGACCGCACCCATGATCACATCAGCCGAGACACCGGCCTGCCAGGCTGCGGCGTCGGTTGGCAGGGCATCGCGGCGCAGCATCATGTGGCTCGGCGTCCCCAGCAACCACCCGATGGCGAGGGAGGCTTCGAGCACCTCCGGCCCGGTCAACCGGTGCGGCCGGTCGAGGTGGTGGTACTGCATCGTTGCGCCCGTCACATCGTCTCGCACCAGCGCACAGCCCCACACGACACTGACCCCAGGCGCAGCCGCACGGGCAAAGGCCGCCAACCCGCCGGGCAACAGGTAGTCATCGGCCTGAAGGAACTTGATCCACGGCCGCGTCGCGCGGCAAAGAGCGGCGCGGTGGTTCTCCCAAAGCCCGAGGTTTGTCGCGTTTTCAAAGACCTGCAACCGCGTGTCCCGATAGGATGACAACACATCCAGCGTGCCGTCCCGGCTGTGGTCATCGACGACGATGACCTCCCCGGCGCCCGATGCCAGTGCCGAGTCCACCGCTCGGCCGACCTTGTCCGCATAGCGATAGGTCGGGATCAGAACGCTGATTTCCCGCTCGGGCACGCCCGCCTCGACGGGACAGCCTGCGTGGCTCAGCACGCCGACGCGGCTCACGCGAGCACGCCCCGGCGCGCCCGGGCCCAGTGCACCGCAGCGCGCAGGCCGCGCCCACAGGTGGCGTAGTTCCACTCCTGAATGCGGGCGAGGCTGGCCGCGCTCTGCCGCGCACGCAGCTCGGGGTCGGTCAGGATGGGCCGCAGCGCCGCCGCCAACCCCAAGACATCACCCGCTTCAAAGGTGGCTCCATTGACGCCGTCGTGCACGAGATCGGGCGCACAGCCGATCTCGGAGGACAGTACGATCGGAAGACCCGCGCACATGGCCTCATTGACCACGAGCCCCCAGGGCTCGTTGTCCGACGGCAGAACGAAGACGTCTGCCGCAGCATAGACGCCGGGCAGATCGGACTGGTTCACGAACCCCGGGAACACGACGTCCGGGATCCCCTCGGCGGCGACGCGGCATTTGAGAGCCTCCTCCATCAGGCCCGTCCCGACGAGGACAAGCTGCGCCGCCACACCCTCTGCCCTCAGCGCCGCGTAAGCACCAAGCAGATCGTCGGGTCGTTTGCGCCGGTCGAACTTCGAGGCGTAGAGAATGGCCGGCAGGTCCGGGTCCATCCCCAGCCGCGCCCTGAGCTCTGCGCGCGCGCCACGCGCGGCGCGGCTGCGTGCCACAAACCGATCGTTGTCCACGGTGTAGGGCACCGAAAAGATCCGTTCCTCCGCGATCCCCATCGCGCGATAATAGGCGGCATTGGCACTGCCAATGGAGAGGACCCCGTCGTACCCGGCATAATGCGTCTTCAGGAGCGGGCCCCGCAGCGCGGATTTCAGACGTGTCATGCGCAAGCCCAAATGGGTCTCACCGCGCGTGAAGACGGGTGTGCCAGAGGCCAGCGCCGCCGCTTGCGCAATGTGGTGCGCCGCAAGGTTGTGACCGTGCACGATCACCGCATCGAACCGCCCGCGCCGGATCTCCCCCCAAAGCTGCGGCGCGATCATCGAGAAGAAGCCGCCGATCCGACGCCGCGCGGCTTTGGACCCGCCCACGAAACGCGCGTCATACCCCTGCAGGAGGTCGACATCCCAGGTGACGGCCCGGCGAAATCCCGGATCCGCCCCGCCCTTCAACGAGAAGTCCGAAAGATAAAGCGCCGTCGTCTGCAACCCGCACTGGGCGCTGAGGTAGGCGTAGAGCGGCGCGAAGTACTGGATCGGATGCGTGTTGACGAACGCGATTCGATAGACCGGCTCGGGCGGGGCGGGACAGGACTCGACAGCCGCAAAGCCGGCGAGTTTGGACACCATGTTCATGTCTTTGACGCTTTCCTTGCTTGGACGGGGGAGGAGAGGAGGGGCGTGATCGCCTCGGCAACACGCGCCCGAAACATCGAGGCACCGAAGTGCGCGCGGGTCCGCAGCGCGAGGGGAACTCCGCGCATCGGCATGGCTCCGTTGAGCGCGTCGCCCAAGGCTGCGGGAAAGTCGGCCTCGCGGACCGCGCGCCCGAGCGTACCGTCGCAGAGCGCATCCCCGGCGCCGCCAACGTCGAGCCCGAGTGCCGGTGTGCCGCAGGCCATGGCCTCAAGAAAAGCGATGCCGAAGCCTTCGCCGTGGGACGGCATGACAAAGAGGTCGCTCGCACGGTAGACATCCGGCAGATCTTCCGCAGGCACAGACCCGAGAAACCGCACGATGTCCTCGGCGTCGGTCTCTTGCACAAGCGTGCGCAAACGGGCCTCGTCTCCGCCTGTGCCGGCAATGAGGTAGACGAGGCCGGGATGCTGCTTGGCCAACACGCCGAGCCGGGGAATGACGCGATCATGCCCCTTGTGTCTCTGACGCGGGTCCAGACGACTGACGGTGGACAGCACCCTGGCCTCCGGGGCGAGATCCAGACGTTGCCGCGCGGCCCTCTGGTAGTGCCCGTCAAGCGCCGGAAAGAACCGCGTGTGGAACGTATTGTAGACAACAGCACAGCGCGCCGGGTCGACTCCGCAACGCTGAACAGCCATCTCAACAGTATGCCGGCTGACGCAGAGCAGGCGATCCGCCGAGGCCAGTGCGGCTTTCACACTGGGACCAAGCGGCTCCCAAAGCTCCAGCCCATGCAGATGCACCACGAGGCGCGCGCCCTGCATCCGGGCAATCAGCCATGCCAGCGGCGCCATGAACGCATGGCCGCAGTAGACGAGATCCGGTGAATCGGCCAACGCGGTGCGGAGCGCGCGGCGCGAGAATGCCCATCGACTGGCGCAGGGCGGGCCCTGCGTGATCCCCGCGGGCGGCTCTGCATTGGCACGGACATGGCGCGGCAGGCAATGCACGGCGCCGACTCTCGGCAAGACGCGCAGCGCCTCCAGAAGGTCCCGCGTGGATTGTGCAATGCCGCCATGCCCGCCGTAGGCTTCCGCCACGAGCGCGAGGACCGACGCCCGGTTCGCACGCTGGCGATGCGTGGCCCTGTGCTGTGCCGGCACGACCGGGTCGACAGGCGGCGGCGACAGGATCACAGCACTGCCCGCACGTGGACGGCGGCGAAGAGGAGAGGACCAGAGCTCATGCGTCTTGACAAAAGCTACCGCAGCGTGGCTCGCAGCGGGCGGCTCAGCGTGGAGCGGGGGAAGAAAAGCCGCTCAACCATAGCGGTTTCACCACATGAGGCGACACCCGCTTGCGGTGAACAATAGGAGCCGCCTGGCGAGCGACAAGGCCTCAGGGAAAGAGATTATTCACTTTTTCAATCGGCGTGCCCCAATCCACTGAAATCGAACGATCAAATTCGGCAGGTTCTGCCCGCTGGGGCCAACCCGGCGGACGTTCTGCCATGCATTGCTGCGTCCGCCGATCCCCACCCCTGTCCATCGGTTGTTGACGCCTTGGCCTCCAATCCGATTCGTGCAACCTATAGAAATACATTCACTTCAACCTACACGCTTGAAGGGAAATTCCATGGTGCGCCTCTACGACAGCCGCAAACGTATCCTGGTCACAGGTGGCGCCGGGTTCCTCGGCTCTCACCTGACCGATCGCTTGCTCGCGCAAGGCCATGAGGTGCTGTGTGCCGACAATCTCTTCACTGGAACCAAGCGCAATATCGACCATCTGGCAGGACACCCGAGGTTTGAGTTCCTCCGCCATGATGTGACCTTTCCGCTCTATGTGGAGGTCGATGAGATCTACAATCTGGCCTGCCCCGCCTCGCCGATCCACTATCAGCACGATCCTGTCCAAACGACGAAAACCAGCGTGCATGGCGCGATCAATATGCTCGGCCTCGCCAAGCGGCTCAGGTGCCGTATCCTCCAGGCGTCGACATCCGAGGTCTATGGCGATCCGCATGTCCACCCGCAGCCGGAGGCCTATTGGGGCAACGTCAATCCGATCGGTCCCCGGTCGTGTTACGACGAAGGAAAACGTTGCGCCGAGACCCTCTTTTTCGACTATCACCGCCAGCATGGGCTCGACATCAAGATCATTCGGATCTTCAACACCTACGGTCCTCGCATGCACCATGCGGACGGCCGCGTCGTGTCGAATTTCATCGTGCAGGCGCTGCGTGGCGCGCCCATCACGATCTATGGCGACGGGGCGCAGACCCGCTCGTTCTGCTACGTGACGGACCTGGTCGACGGGATGATCCGGCTGATGGAAAGCGAGCCTGGCTTCACCGGACCCGTGAACGTGGGGAATCCGGATGAGTTCTCGATCCTGGCGCTGGCGCAGCAGGTCGTCGCCCGGACAAAGAGCGGGTCGCACATCGTCTTCGAGGATCTCCCACAGGACGATCCCAAGCAGCGCCAACCCGACATCCGCCTTGCCAGGGAGCAGCTTGGCTGGGCACCGCGCGTGTCGCTGGACGAGGGGCTGCCCGCGACCATCGCCTATTTTGAGGCCCGCCTTTCGGAGCTGGAAGAACGGGTGGATAGCCCTGTGGCACAAGCGACCTGACCCTAGGGAATTCGCCCATTCTTGGGCCGAGTTGCCGTCTGCGATCGCGCCGGTGATGCCGGGAACGCACTCGCCTGCCACAGGGGCTGCGCATCACGCATCAAGAACCACGGGTCGCGTTGGCTCCATGGCGGGACACGGCATCACTTCTGTCGAGCTTTCGAGCATGGCCCTCCCCCAAAAGAGACCGGCCCGCTTGTTGGGCGGGCCGGTTGGGGGAGGGGCGCCGCGGGGGCGGCGTTGGGAGAGGGGGTTTTGTGAGGCTTAGTTGGCCTTGGACAGGATGCGGAAGATCGCGTCGTGGTCGTCCTCGGCCTGGGCGGCCTGCAGCTGCACCAGCTCGGCGGCGCTCAGCGCGCCCGGGGTCACGCCGACCGACCGGG